>JAFSTA010000035.1 GCA_017450695.1 Kiritimatiellia bacterium
CCCCTCCAAACCGCCCTCCAAACCGCCCAATACCCCCTTGCGTCCTCCAATCGGAATGTGCTACAATGCTCCCCGTCCGCAAGAAAGTACTGTTGGCATTGACCTTGCAACGGGTGTTGCACTGGAAATTTGTTGGCGGGACTCCCAAGTTTACGTACTTGCGTCTCTGCGTGAGAACCCAAACGAGGAATCGAAGATTATTTGTTCTGTACGGACGGGAGCGGACGCACCAGACATCTATACTTGCCCGTCCCGGGCTCTTGCTCAATCCGTGCGCCCGTGACATTCGCGCTCATGACATCCGCATGTCCCTCCCACATCCGCAAGGCTGGTCCGTCAACCCCTTGAACGTCCACATTCCTCAAAACCAGGCGTCCGATGTTCCGCCCTGCCACCAGTTCCGTCTGGCGCTGGGCGAACGACAGCTTGCAATCGACCAGGGAAAGTTCAAGCGGCACTAAGGACTTGCATGACGCCGGGCCCGCGCTGGCGGCAATGGGCAACTGCAAACCCTTTGCCGTCACGTTCGTGAAGCAGATGTCGGTAAGCGGATGGCCGCGTTGCCATCCGTCATCCTGAAAGTCGTAGCGCAACAACCTGGCGGCGTTCTCGATCCGGCAGTTTCGCACGACGATATTGCCCGGAGGTTGGCGAATCGGACACCTGTCGGACGAGAAATAGACGAAAAAGGCCGCCATCGAATGACGTCCGGGAATCACGGCAGGATCCCATAGTCCGTCCCTTTGGGCTTGGGGCGGTATTGAACCACGAAAAACGTACTTGCACGGACCGTGCGCGACACATTCCTCAATCAACACGTTGGTACCACCGAAACGAAATGCCTGACACGCCGAACTCAAGTCGCACCGTCTCACGACAACGTTGAGATTGTCATATCCCGCGATCGAATCGTCACCCGTGTGGAAGCGGCAGTCGGACACCGTCACATCGTCGCAATGCCGCACATGGAAGCCGTCGTGCCCGGCTAGGACCGTGACATGTTCGCATCGTACGCCGACGGCATGGTCGATTCGATGTCCCCAATTACCAGCATGTTGCAACGTGTATCCGGAGAAAAGCACATTTGTGGAATAGGAGACGCTTATGCCGTGTACGCCGCGAAACCCAGACTCCCCGTGAGGATCGTAACTGTTCGCGCCATCAATTACGGAACCTGCATCTCCGGTCAGCGAAACGTCACGTGCGTTCACGATGCGGATAATCGCGTTGTTGTATCGCGCGCCAGGTTTCATCATGGCCGCAAAACCCTTTGTCGGCGCTTCGTGGACAGACGGGAACGCGTCCGGATCGAACGGTTCCAGCCGGTCGCGGGAGAGGATGTCATAATCCGCTGCGTTCCTGCTGCCGCAGAGGATCGCATTGGCCGCAAGGTGGAGCCGCACGCAGCTTCTCAGCCGTATCCCCTTGACAAGATGAAGCCCGGTGCCCAGCGTCACCGTGCCGCCGCCGGAAAGGAAGGCGTCGTCGATCGCCCGCTGGATCTTCTCCGTCTGGTTGGTTTCTGTTCTGGCGAACGCTTGCGTCGCCATGTCATCGGAAGGACAGTAGCCGCTGATGGTGAAATCGGCGGCGAGCAGCTCGGAGGCCATCGCGCCGCATAGCACCGCGAGTCGGAAGAACGTGCGGTAGAGTCGAGCCCCGCGTCTCGGCGTTGCCGCCGGTGCGACTTCTCTCTCCTCAAACCGGCCTGTCCCGCCGTAGCATTGTGAAGGCGCAACGTGCGGATTTCCCGCATCCGGCTTTCCCCGAAGAGTTGCGTTCGTCAAAGTTTGCCTTTCCTTCGCCGCGCATCCCCTCAAGAATTCCCTTCTGTCCGTCTTCATGTACTTCTCCTTGCGCTTGCTTTCAGCCTTTTATTCAAGCATGATGCAGTGAAGAGAATGGGGCGCGAGAGAAACCTTGCCGCCGGTCGCGGCGAGCGTGGCCTGGCGTGGCACGACGCGGTTCTCCGCGCCGATGTCGTTGTAGGCGTCCGGCGAGTCGCCGTCAAGCACGGTCGCCCGGAGGGACGCGGCGGGGGTCAGTGACGAGACATCCAGCGAAACCGCGTTGTCGGGGGACTTGTTGACGACCGCGAGGACGCGTCGCCTGCCGTCGTCGGAGACGGTCAGCGCCGCATCCAGCACGGGGACCTTCGCCTTGCCGTCGGAAAGCTCGCCGCAGTCTAAGGAGACGGGCACCACGTTCGGTTCGAGCAGGTGCGTGTACATCCAGAACACGTGGTAGGAGGTGCGCTTCACGATTCCCTTCGGATGGGCGAAAATCGCCCCGCGCGTGTTGACGGCCGGCGAGAAGTTCGCCATCTTCACGATGTCGCAGTGACGCAGGCATGTGTTGAGGAAACAGGCGGCGAAGAGCGCGTCGGCCATCGTGTAGATTGAGGCGACGTCGTTCTGCCGACGCGCCGCGTAGTCCATCACGGCCCCCCGTTTGTACTGTCCGAGTCCGGGATGATACCAACCGCGCAGGTTCCATTCGTCAAACGCGATGCCGATCTTGCCGCCGCCGAAGCCTGCCTTTTCAAGGATCCCGATCGTACGCAGGATGTCGGCCTCGGGGCGTTGCGTGCGCATCATGCAGGTGAGATACGGATTGGAATTCCCCCACACGTAGTAACCATGCACGCTTACGTAGTCGAGCAGGTAACCGGCGGCATGCAGGAGCGGCAGCGTCCAGCGTTCGTCCGGCGTGGCTGCGGCAAAGAGCTTGATGCGGCGGTCTGTCCCGCGCATCATCTTCGCGCTTTCGCGCACGAGAGGTCCCCACTGCTCGACGGTCTTGGCGCCGATCTCGTGGCGGCCCCAGTTCTCGTTTCCGACGCTCCAGTACAGCACGTCGTGCGGCTTTTCGTAGCCGTTCGCCTTGCGCGTGCGCCCCCATTTCCCGACCGAGAGGTTGCAGTACTCCACCCAGTCGCTCATCTCCTCCTCGTCCCCCGTGCCGGCGTTCGTGCAGATGTACGGTTCGCAACCGACCTTGCGGCACCACTTCACGTACTCGTCGGTGCCGAATGTATTCGGGTCCTCTACCGCCCACGCCTTGTTCCACATCGGTTCACGTTCCGGACCCACGCCGTACTTCCAGTGGTAGTCCGAAACGAAGCAGCCGCCTGGCCAGCGGACGATCGGGCACTTGATCTCGCGTAGCGCCTCGATCACGTCCTTGCGGAACCCGTCCCCGTCGGAGAGCGGCGACCCCGGCTCGAAGATGCCGCCGTACACCTGCGTGTCGAAATGCTCAAGGAAATGCCCGAAGATCATCGGGCTGTATTTCATCGCCTTGGCCTCCGCCACAGGCGCGGCTTTCGCCGCAAAGGATGTCGTCTCGGACGCCACCGCGACAACCGCTGCCACCGCTGCCGCACTTGCCCACAGAAGCGTTCCCTTCATTTCATGTCTCCTCTCCACTCGCATCCCATTCGTGACCGGAGGGATGCAGTTTCAGATTGCTTTTCTGGCGGGTTCCGTGTAACCAACATGGTTGTGAAAAAGCCAACTCAAAAGCAACTACGACAGTATAACCGATTCTCTGTCAGATAGTCAACGTCATTCCGCGCCCGGTCATTGAAATACTCAACGAAACTCCTCATGTTGGACAATTTTTAGAAACTGCGGAATACACGGGCCACACGGAAAAACAGAAGTTTCGACTCCGCCTCTGTTTCGTTGTGTTCTTTGGCCGGTATCACATTTTGCAAAGTGTGATACCTGCCAACTGGGGAATCCTGGAACAATAGCCACAGGGAGTAGGATTGTCTCACGCAGAGGCAGGGAGAACGTACGGGGCGGGGGGCTTCGTCGCGACCGGGGAAGAAGGCGGTAGGGGATTGTTCGCGCCAGCTGAGAAGCTACGACACGCGACAGGCGCGCGTCGCAAAGTCGGAATGTCGTTGCGCATATCACTTGCCCGCCGTTTCATTTCCTTCCGCAAAGAAGGGAAGGGGGGTGCTTGCCTGTCCTCCGTCGCCTTGCGTAGGAAGGATCGCGACCGCAATGCTGCATGTCCGGCTTATCCGGCTAAACACGCTTGCCGATAAGTTTGGAATTTGAAGTTTGGAGCGAGACATTCGGGGAAGCGGCACTCCTGCCGCTTCATTCTGTTCTGTTGCCCCGCAAAAGCGACAAGAGTGTCGCTTCCCGGATTCAGTTTTCCCACTGCGTTCTTGGTGCGGGACAAACTGATCCTCATTTCCATTCCCGCGTGAACGCGGTCGGTCGGCTTACCCCACTTAAAACGCTTCACCTGCCCACTTGGGACCGAAGGTCTATTGCGCGGTATCCGCTTGTGACTAACTGTTTGCAGTGCAACAGGTCCCTGCGCCAGGGGCACGAATACGCTTGACGATTTCACCTAAAATTGTTATTCTGATTTTTCTTTTTTGAGGGTATGGAATCCTTCGGTTTTTGAATTTCCCTCTGGGACTTAAGGACTGCGACGCACGATGCAGACAATCGGGTTGATTGTAAATTTTGACAAGCCGAACGCGGCGGTTGCCGTCCGGAATGTCCTCTCTCTTTGTCACTCGCACGGTCTGCGCGTAATCCCTGAGGAATTGGTGGGGCGGCAGCTGCGTGGTCTGGAAGGGTGCGCACCCGTGGGGCGTTTTACCGCTCTTGGGGTCGAAGCGGTTGTCGTGCTGGGCGGCGATGGCACGATGCTCGATGCGGCGCGTCGCCTGAAGGGGCAGCGTCTGCCGATGATGGGTTTGAATATCGGTTCGCTCGGATACCTTACTTGCGTGGATGAGTCCCATGTGGGGGAGGCGTTGCTGCAGTTGCGGAACGGCAGTTACGAGGTGAGTGCGCGTTCCACCCTGCAAAGCCGCGTGGAACGCGCGGACGGTTCGGTATCGGAGTTGCCGGAGGCGTTGAACGACGTGGTGGTCAGCCGCGGGATTTCGGGGACGGCGATTGAGCTGGAACTGTTGTTGGACGACCAGTCCGTTTCGCGTTTCCTGTGCGACGGCATGATCGTCGCGACGCCGACCGGAAGCACCGCCTACTCGCTGGCGGCCGGCGGACCGATCCTGATGCCGGACACCGAGGCGTTTGTCATCTCCCCGATCTGTCCGCACACGCTGACCTCGCGTCCGCTGGTTGTGCGAGACGCCACGCGGATTGCGTTGCGCGCGATTTGGCCGGACCGTCCGATGGCGGTCTCGGCGGACGGTTGCGCGAACCGTGCGATTCAACCCGGTGACACGGTTCGGATCGAAATGGGAGAGGTGCAGATTTCCGTCATCACGCTGAACGGGTACAATCCCTGCGACGTGATGCGGCGGAAACTCGGATGGGGCGGCCGTTCCCATAAGCGGTCAGGAGAAGAAGCATGAAGGTGACGGCAGAGAAGATTGCGAAGATGATGGACTTGGCGGTGCTGAAACCGAACCGGACGCTGGCGGACATTCGTGCGGCGGCGGAACTTTGCGCGGAGCGCGGGATCGGATGCCTGTGCGTCCATCTGTCGGACGTGGAGGCGGCCAAGGACGAGCTGGCGAAGGCCGGCGCGGAGAAGACGCAGGTTGCCGCCGTGATCGGATTCCCGCACGGCGCGACCAGCACGAGCGTCAAGATGATGGAGGCGATCGAGGCGCTGGAAGACGGCGCGACGGAGATCGACATGGTGATGAACGTCGGCCATTTCCTCTCGCGTCGTTACCGCGAGGTTGAAGACGAACTCTGTTCGGTCGCGCAAGCGGCGCAGCTCGCCTGCGGCAAGGTCAAGGTGATTTTGGAGACGTGCCTGTTGACGCCCGCGCAAATCCGCAAGGCGTGCGAGCTGTGCGTGAAAAGCGGTGTCGATTTCGTGAAGACCTCGACCGGATTCAACGGGCAGGGGGCGACGCCGGAGGCGGTGCGCGTCATGCTCGATGCCGTGAAGGGATCGCCGGTGAAGGTCAAGGCGTCCGGCGGTATCCGCGACTGGGAAACCGCCGTGGCGTATGTGGAAATGGGTGTCGCCCGCCTGGGCGTGAGTGCGGCGAAGGAGATTTTGGATCAGGCGAAGTGACGGGATTTGCCCGGAACACGCCAACCTGAACAAGGAAGGAAACGAGTCATGGATTTACAGCAAGCGACAAATCAGATTTCCGCGCAGCGGGAGACCATCGAGAAAATCCGCGCGGAGGTGAACAAGGTGATGGTGGGCCAGGAGAAGTTGATCGACCGTCTCCTGATCGGGTTGATTTCCGGCGGCCATGTGCTGTTGGAGGGTGTGCCGGGTATCGCCAAGACGACGGCGGTACGAACATTGGCGGAGACGCTGGGGTTGCAGTTCCAGCGCATTTCCTTTACGCCGGATTTGTTGCCCGCCGATGTCGTCGGCACGATGATCTACAACCCCAAGGACGCGACCTTCACGCCGAAGAAAGGTCCCGTCTTCACCAACCTGCTGCTGGCGGACGAGATCAACCGCGCTCCCGCCAAGGTGCAGAGCGCGTTGCTGGAATCGATGCAGGAGCGTCAGGTGACGATCGGCGACAACACCTACAAACTGCCCGAGCCGTTCCTCGTGCTCGCCACGCAGAATCCGATCGAACAGGAGGGAACCTATCCCTTGCCCGAGGCGCAGACCGACCGTTTCATGTTGAAGGTCATCGTCACCACGCCGTCGATGGATGACGAGCGTCGCATCATGGCGCGGTTCACGCGCAAGACGGTGGAACACGTCTCGTCCGTGGTCACGCCGGCGGAGGTGGCGGCCCTGCGCGACACGCTGGATCAGGTCTATTGCGACGAGAAGGTGGGCGACTACATCCTCAACATCGTTTTCGCCACGCGCGAGCCGAAGAAATACAACCTGGCGCAGTTGGCGGGGAGCATCCAGTTCGGAGCCTCGCCTCGCGCGACCCTCTGCCTGAACCTCGCCGCGCGCGCGAACGCGCTGATGCACGGGCGCGCCTACGCCACGCCGCAGGACGTGAAGGAAATCGCGCACGACGTGTTGCGTCACCGTATCCTCCTCACCTACGAGGCCGAGGCGGAAGAGATGACGACCGACAAGGTGATCGACGCGATCCTCAACGAAATTCCCGTCCCGTGAGGTGACGATCGATGACAGCCAAGACGTTTCAGAAATTGCTTTCGGAAGAAGTCCAGTCGTATAAGTCGCTTCTGGAAACAGGCGACGGGGATTGGATCGTCAAGGGATTTATCGATGTAAAAAAAAACATTTACACGATAACCAATGACACGAAAGTTATCTCGAAGCTGATTGAGTTGCTTCTGATTCCGAGGTTGGCTGAATTTGCTAGACAAAACGGCTTGGTGCTTGAATTGCCGTCGGCACAGAACTTTTATCCGGATTTGACATTTCGCGATGCGAAGGGGAATTTGTTTGCCGTCGATTTCAAGTCGAGTTACTACGGTTCCGATGGCAAGGTAAACGCATTGTCGCTTGGATCGTACTGGGGATATTTCCGAAATCGGGACGTCGTTAAAAACACCGATCATCCCTACGGCGCGTATCGATCACACCTTGTGCTGGGGATACTGTACAGGCAAAAAACGGTCGATTCCCGTGAAAAGAACGTGTATCCGATCCGGGAGCTTCAAGCGATCCGATCCGTTATCGGGCAGTTTCTTTTCTTCCTCCAGCCAAAGTGGAAAATCGCATCCGACAGGCCTGGAAGCGGAAATACACGAAACATAGGCGGTGTTTTAGAAATCGACAGGCTGGTTCAGGGAACCGGTCCTTTTGCCGATTTGGGAGAAGAGGTATTCGATGATTACTGGATGAATTTTTTCAATTCCGCTGACGCGCGAAATGCGGGTATTGGGAAACCGAGATACCAGAGTCTGGAAACCTACCGGAATTATCTGGCGCGGCAACAGGCACTCCGGAAGAAATTGGAGAAATGAATATGAATACCGTGATTCCCCCGATTAAGTCGCAAGGCATCAAGACGAAACTTGTCCCATGGATTAACGACCTCATTTATCGTTCTGGTATATCTCTTGCTGGCGGTTGGGTGGAACCTTTTTTCGGAACAGGCGTTGTAGGATTCAATTCGCCGATGAAAGGACGACGGGTTGTCGGTGATTCAAACCCTCACATCATTCGGTTTTACCAGGGAATTCAAGATGGGCGCATTACGAAAGAGAGCATGAGAAACTATCTTGAAAAAGAAGGCGGATTGTTACAAATGTCTGAGGAGAATGGGTATTCGCATTTCCGTCTTGTCAGGGATCGATTCAATGCGGAACATGGCGAGCATGATTTTATTTTCCTTTCCCGCACCGGTTTTAACGGACTGATGCGGTTTAATCGGAAGGGGGAGTGGAATGTCCCTTTCTGTAAAAAACCAAACAGGTTTTCCCGGTCATACATTTCCAAAATCTGCAACCAGGTGGAATGTACCGCGCGTGTTATTCGCGGTCAGGATTGGGAGTTTTGTAACCGCTCCTTTTTGGAGACGATTGCAATGGCTCGACCCGGCGATTTGATTTATTGCGATCCCCCGTACTTGGGGCGTTATGTTGACTATTATAACGGATGGACTGAGGAGGATGAACGGTCACTTTTTGATGCATTAAGCAAGACGAAAGCGAGATTCATCCTATCGACATGGCATCACAATGAGTTTCGCGCCAATGAAATGATCGGCAAGTATTGGGAACGGTTTCATGTGTTGACGAAGTCGCATTTCTACCATACCGGGGCAAGAATCGAAAACCGTCATGCGATGGTCGAGGCCCTTGTTTTTAATTTTGACCTTCTGGGGCAGAGCAAACCGAATGATTTTTGTCCGGTGGAGTTGCTTCATGCTGTGGGGTAGATGTGTCGCGGGGAAAGGTTTCTTAGAGGTGCAAGTGGTTATTCAGGGACAAGGTGATGATTGACACGGCAGAATTGATGAAGCAGGTCGGGAAGATTCGCATTCTGACCAAGCGGCTGATTGACGAGCGGCTTTCCGGGGATTACCATTCGATTTTCCGAGGGCAGGGCGTGGAGTTTGACGAGGTGCGTCCCTACGTGCCGGGCGACGATGTCCGGTCGATCGACTGGAACGTGACCGCCCGCACGGGGCTGCCGCACATCAAGCGGTTCTCCGAGGAACGCGAGTTGACCGTCATTTTCCTCGTCGATGTCTCCGGTTCGCAGTCGTTCGGTTCCGCCGTCCGTTCCAAGGCGGAGCTGGCGGCGGAGATTACGGGACTGCTTGCCATGACCGCGATCCAGAACCAGGACAAGATCGGGCTGGCGCTCTTTTCCGACCGCATCGTGAAGTACGTTCCCGCCCGCAAGGGACGTACCGCCGTGACGCGGCTGGTACGCGAGGTGCTGGCCTGCGAGGAGACGCGCGAACGGACGGATATCACCGCCGCGCTCCGTTTCCTGAACCAGGTGCAGAAACGCAAGGCCGTGGTTTTCCTCGTCTCCGATTTCCAGGATTCGGGATACGAGCGCGAATTGCGCATCGCCCGGCGCCACCACGACATCATCGCCTGTCCGGTCCTCGATCCGTGCGAATGCGAGCTTCCCGATGTCGGCTTGATCGAGATGCAGGATCCGGAGACGGGCGAACTTCTTCTGGTGGATACCGCCTCCTCCGCCGTCCGCCGCGCTTTCCGCGAACAGGCCTCCGCTCGGCATCAGGAGCTGCGCGATTTCCTGAAACGCACGGGGATCGATTGCCTTCCGCTTCAGACGGACCAACCGTACATCAAGGAGGTTCGCGCCCTCTTCCGCCGCCGCGCGAGAAAGCAGTGACCATGAACCTTGCCTATCGTTTAGCTTCTAGCTGTCAGCTGTCAGCCCGCCGCCCGCGCCCGTGCGGGAATACAGGTGGGGGTAAGTTTTGTTTTGCCTCGCGCGGAGACGCGGAGAATGGGAGGGGCAACGTCCTCGTTGCCCGAATTGGATCGTGTTCCGTTGCGGCCGGAATGCTTCATATGCGTAACCGGCCTGACACGCCTAACCGGCCAACTGAAAGGCAAGAACTCGGAACTCAAGCGAGGAATCTAGGATGAAAGTGGTTCGATTTTGCATAGTGGCCCTTGTCGCCGCATGGGTGGCGTTTGATGCCCGCGGCGAGTTTACGGCGGACTTCTCACACGGGGAAGTTTCCATTCGGTACGCGGCGACACCCGACCGCATCGATCCCGCCGTGGATACGATGTTGACGATCACGGTGGAGTCTCCCTCCGATCTGGTCGTTCGGCTTCCGGATCTTCGCGACCGTTTCGGCGGCTTCTCCACGGCGGAGGATTTCGCGCGCGATCCCATCACCGCGAATGGGCGTACCCGTCAAGTCTTCCGTTGGCGGCTCGTTCCCAAACCGGCGGAGGATCGCTACCGCCTCGCGCCGTTCGCCGTGCAGCTTGAGGACAAACGGACGAACCCTCCAACCCGTTCCTCTTTCGCCACCGCTCCTGTCGTCTTTCCGAAGGAGGGCGAGCGTCCTGCCGTGACGAGCGCGCCGGAGGTCGAAGTCCAGCCGGTTCACATCCGTCCGACCTTGCAGACGGTCACGCTGTGGGGACTGGCGGTTGTCGCGGGCGTCGCCCTTCTCGCCTTGGCGCTGTGGGGGCTTACGCGAATCTCCCGCAAGGTCCGCGAACACTTCCAGTCCCCGATCGAGCGCGCCCGCGAACGGTTGCAGCGTCTGTTGGACAAGGACCTGCCGAAGCGCGGGCTCTTCAAGGAGTTTTACATTGAGCTGACGATGGTGGTGCGCCGCTACATCGAAGACGCGCACGGCATCCGCGCCCCGAAGCAGACGACGGAAGAATTCCTGCAGGCGGCGGCTTCCTCCCCCTCGTTCTCCGCCGAGGTCCTCTCCCAACTCCGTACCTTCCTCGAATCCGCCGACCTGGTGAAGTTCGCGGGGCAGGAGGCGAACCCTGACATGACCGACACGGCCACGCGGCATGCGCGGGACTATCTGGAATCCGACGCGCAGATCGTGGCGGCGGAACTGGCGCAGAAAGGAGCGGCGCGATGAACTTTGCGACACCGTTGGCATTCCTGCTTTTGATTCCTTGGGCGGTGGCGGCCTGGCGGCTCTACCGCAAGGGAAAGCGCACGGGCGTGCTCTTTTCCGCCACGCGCGATTTGCCCGTACGCACCGCCGGTTGGCGTGTCGCCCTGACCCACGTGATCCCGCCCCTGTTCTTGGTCGGATCCCTGCTGTTGATTGTGGCCGCCGCCCGTCCGCGTTCGGTGCTGACACGCGAACACAAAAGCATCCAGGCGATCGCCATCGGAATGGTGGTGGACGTTTCGGGGTCGATGGAGGGACTGGACTTGACGCCGAAAGGCGCGTCCTCCTACCAGACGCGACTGGAAGTCGTGAAAGAGACGTTCGCGAAGTTCGTCCAGAAACGCCCCGATGACTTGATCGGGCTGGTGACCTTCGGCGGATACGCCTCCACGCGCTCTCCGTTGACCGCCGACCACGCCGCCTTGCTCCATGTGCTGAAAGGCGTCGAGATCCCGTCGGGACAGTACAACAGTCAGGACGAGACGATGACGGCGATCGGCGACGGCCTGGCCACGGCGGTCGCCCGCCTGAAGGACGCGGAACCGAAGACGCGGATCATCATCCTGCTCTCCGACGGCCTTTCGAACGCGGGCATCATCACGCCGGAAGAGGCGACGGACGCGGCCGCAAAACTGGGGGTGCGCGTCTATACGATTGGCGTCGGTTCCAACGGACGTACCCCGTTCCGTGTGCGCGACGCATTCGGGCGCGAGGCGATCTCCTACGCGGACACGCAGTTTGACGAGGCGCAGTTGCGGTCGATCGCGACGCAGACGAACGGCCGCTATTTCGGCGTCCGAGACAACGACGGTCTGTCGGCGGCGTTGAAGGAGATCGATTCGCTGGAAAAGACGAAGATCGACCGGCAGGTGTACGACCGCTACAACGACCATTTCGTGCCGTTCCTTTTCGCCGGAGCCGCCTTGATCCTGCTGGCCCTTAGTCTGAACATCCAGTTGATTCGGAGGGTGTTATGAGATTCGTCTATCCCTGGTTTTTGTTGTTTCTCTCCGTGCTGCCCTTGGTCGCCTTGCTGTGGCTGTGGCTCTTTCGCCGCTCGCAGCGGCGCCTCTCCTCGTTCATCGCGCCCGCGTTACAGTCGAAGCTCATGCCTCCTCGTTCCACCTCGCGCTTCTACCTCCAGTACTGTCTTTCGCTGGCTGGGCTGATGCTGTTGGTCTTTGCCGTCTCCCGTCCCCAATGGGGACAGAAGGAGGAAAAGGTGCTGACGCGCGGACGGAACGTGGTGATCGCCCTCGATGTCTCCCGCTCCATGCTGGCGACGGATGTGCATCCGAACCGTCTGGAACGCGCCAAGACCGACATCATGGATTTGATCGACGATCTCGATGGCGACCGCGCCGCGCTGCTGGCATTCCGCAACAAGGGTTCGCTCGTCTGTCCGTTGACCACGGACTACGCCTTTCTGCGTCAGGCGGTGGATGGCATCTCGCCTGAGTCCGCGCCGCGCGGGGAGACCGATCTCGGTGACGCGATCCGCAAATCGCTGGCGGCGTTCGACGCCTCCGAAGACGAGTACAATGCGATCCTGCTGATTTCCGACGGCGGCGACCTGAAGGGCGATGCGCTGAAGGGGGCGGCGGATGCCGCCGCGCGCAACATTCCGATTTTCACCGTCGGCATCGGCGATGTCGCGGGCGCGACCATTCCCGACGCGAAGGGGCACGGGGTGCAGCAGTACCAGGGGAAAGCCGTGACGACCAAACTCGAAGACAAGACGCTCTCGGCGATCGCCGCGCAATCCAACGGCCGGTATATCTCGTTGGGTACGGCGGGAACCGCGCAGACCACGCTCGGCTCGATCTACCAGAAATACCTTCGCCAGATCGCGGCGAAGGAACAGCAGGAGCAGTTGGAAAACCGCTATCAGGAACGCTACCAGCTCTTCCTGATTCCCGCGCTCATCCTCTTCCTGCTGGCGGCCTGGTTCAGTCGCGGACGCTTGCTCGGTGCGCGTGTCCGAATGAAGACGGCGGCAGCCGCCGCTCTTGTTCTCCTCTTCGCTGGATTGGCGGAGGCGCAAGGCACAAACGGAACAGAGACGGCTGAAGCGTCGGCGGGGCAGGGGACGGCAGAGGCTTCCGCGCCCGCCGCTCCCGAGGAACCGGTTCCGCCGGGACGCGCCGGGGCGCGCGAGGCGCAGGCCATGTTGCGCGCGGGCGACTACACCAACGCGGCGGCAGCTTTCCTGTCCGCGAAACGCGGGGCGGAAACGGAGGAGGGAGAGGATTACCAGTACAACGCCGCCTACGCCTATTACGCGGCGAGCAATTACGAGGCGGCGGCGGAATGTCTCCGCCCCCTGCTGATCTCGAAAAAGAACGGGGCGAAGGCAGGCGAGTTTCTCGGCAAGATCATGCTGGAGTTGCGTGACCTCCCCGCCGCGACGGAACCGCAAGAGGAAGCGGGAGAACAACCGCGGCAACCCAAGCAACCGACTGAGACGCCCGAGCAGAAGCGTCTGGAAGCGTTGGAAGAGGCGGCCGAGGCCTTCCAGCGCGCCCTGCGCGACACGCCGCAGGATGAGCGACGGAACCGGAACTTGACCCGTGCGGTCTCGCCATTGGGAGAGGCGCGGAAAGCCGCGCACATCGCGCAGGTGATGAAGGCGCACGAGGGGCAGGGACCGCAACAGCTGATTCCGCAGATGCTGCAGGAGCAGCGTGCCATCCTCACGGAAGCGCGGCAGGTCTTCACCAACGACGCCGCAACGATGATCCAGCAGTCGGAACAACTGGCAAAGCGCCAGAGCGAGAACGCGGACTTGTGGATACCCGTCAAGCAGCAGATCGCCCAAGCCGTCACGAACGAGCAACAGCGTTTCGAGATTCTGCGCCAGATGGAGGCGACAAGTGACAGCATGAAAGGGACCGTGCTTTCGTTGCAGGATGCGAACCCGGACGCGGCGCTGGATGCCGCCGAGTCGGAACCGGCGCTCTTCCAGTTCTGGAAAGCCGTTGCGGAACCGCGCGGTCTGCTGGCGGAAGACATCTCCTGCCAGACCAACGCCATCTCCTCGCAGAATCTGCCGTACTACGAAAAGCGTGACGTGCAGGGCGAGGCGTTGCAGTTGACGCGACTCTTCCGCGAACGGTTCCCCGACTGGGCGAAGAACTACCAACAGCAAGCCCAGCAGAACACGAACATGCCGCCCTTCACGGCGGAAGACCAGGCCAAGATCGAGAAACTGGCGGAAGAGGTGGAACGCTTGCAGCAGCCGACGGGCAAGGATATCAACGGCGATCCCGTCGTCTTCACCACGGCGAAAAAAGAGGCCTTTGAAAAACTGATCGAGATCCTGAAACTGATGCCGCCCGATCCCAACCAGCAGCAACAGCAGCAGAATCAGCAACAGCAACAACAACCGCAGCAACAACACGAACAGCAGCAACAGCAAGAGCAGAAACAGGAACAGAAACAGGAAAAACAAGAACAGCAGCGTCCGCAAGAACCCAAAGACGTGCAGGAACTCCTGCGCCGCGCCCTCGAACGCGAAAAGGAACACGAGGAAGAAAAGAAAGAACGCATGCGCCAAGCCCCCGCCCTCCCCAGCGAAAAGGATTGGTAGGGGGCGGCTAATGCCGCCAGCTGAAAAGCTGAGAAGCGTGTTGCGTCCGCTGCGTAGCGACGGTGCCCTCGCCGTCAGGTTTACTTGAATGTGCTTCTCCGCTTCCTTGCCACAAATCATTGTTCCTTTCGGTACTGGGAGTTTGGGAGGCTTGGCGAGCTACCGCCCCTGTCTCCAAAACTCCGAAACTCCCCGTAGCGAAAGCAATTTACCCTGCCTATCAGTCGGCAGAATAGCCCGCCCCCGCTTTTTGTACGTGAATGTACATGAGTGTAAGTTTATCTCGCGCAAAGTCCGCAAAGTTCGCTTAAATGCCCTTACGGGGCTAAGTCACGTAGGCGGCATCAGCCGTCACGTAGGGCCGAAGGCCCATTTAGCGGCATAGCCGCAGGAGTGCCGCTTCCCCGAATGTCACCGCTTAGAACTCAGAACTTTCGCGGAGCGTATCACAAGGGACTCTCGCGGTCCACGGTCGGTCGCAGCAAATTTTTCTCGCCGGGCTTGAAGGTGCGCTCAAGGGTTGATTCCCCGCTGTTGCGCGTTCTGCCGCTGGTCCAGCCGACGGGGACGCATTTTCCGCCGAACGGGTCAACAATGCGGAACCGTCCGCCTTTCTCAGATGCCACCTCCACATACGCAACTCTTCCGCCCTTCATTTTGGCGGAAACGAGGAAACATCCCTTCGCCCGTAACTTCTCGAACTTCGCATCGCCCCCCGTCCAATTCGGGAACACCTTCACGAAGCCGTGGTCGCACTGGATGAACATCGACTGTACAAACTCCATTGCGCCGATCTTCTCCACGCCGTGGACGCCTTCGTGGATGTGGAAGTTCTTCTGCATGAGCCGCAGCTGATGTTCCTTGAAGGCATCGATGATCGTCTGCGCCGGATATCCGGCGCGGATTGCCGTTGCAAACATTTTGGGAGTCTGGTTGATGCAAGTCCACACCTTGGTCCCGGCCTTGGCGATGTTGCCGTTGACAGCATTCGTCGCGAGCGAGCGGAAGTCGTCCGTGACGTCAAAGGAGAACACTTCGCCCGGGATCACACTTTCGAGGTTGATTGCGTTGCCGCCGGACGGGTTTGCCGAGCCGTCGTCATTCTCGACACCGGAGAGCATCTTCACCGGCTTGCCGTTGATGGGATAAACGCCGACGGGCAACTCCGCAAGATGCTCGTGCATATCCTTCCACGCGTCGAGTTTCGCCTCGGGTACTGCGATGCCGATTTCGCGCAGAACCGGCGACACGTCCACAAGTGTCTCGAAGAGGTGTTTGACGCAGCCAAGGGCGGGTGCGCTGTTCTTCTGGAGCCCACTACCCTCCCAGTGCGAATCCCACACGTTGTAGCGGTATGTCGATACGGTCTTCGTCTCGTTCACGGTCGCGACAGAGCGCGGCCCTCCCAAATTCTCCTTCTCGCTCCATTTGAGGAAGAAGTTAGCCGTCCTGTCGAGAACCGGCCACACCTTCTTCAGGTAGGTGCGGTCAAGCGTGTATTCCCAATGCGTACACATCACCGCGCACTGGAACGCGCCGTCCGACACTTGACTCCAGAGCGAACCATGCCCCTCGGGCGCCGTACACCACGGACCGAGCGACACGGGATACAGCGCGGCATTGTCGATGCCGTCCGCAAGGTCGGGACGGAGGTCGAGATATGCGCGGGTGTTCTTGTAGAAACGCCCCTTACAACGGTCGATCACCTGAAGGCTCTCCTTGGCATTGCGGACAGCCTGCGGAAGATAGTCAATGAGCGGATCCGGCATCGCGTCCGCCACTTCGCACCGGTTCGCCGCGAAGCATCCGTAGTACGTGCCCACGTAGTTGTAATTGAGATGGAAGTCATTGTGCCATTTTGGGCTGTCGGTCGTTACCCAGATCCCATAGAGTCCGGGCGGGAACTTGCCGGAACGAACACCAGCGCCAAGCAGATAGACTTGTCCGCAGTAGAAACGATCGAGTTCCGCGTCACCAGTCGTGATGCGGCTTCGTGCCCACCACGCCTTCCACCACGCCTCGTGCGCGGCCCTGATTCTGGCAAGGTCCTCCCATGTGAAGCGACGCATTGGGTCGGTGGCGACGATGAACGCAAACGGCTTTCCGGCGTGTATCCTGGCCGTTCCCCTTGACTCCCCGCAGTTGGGTGCCGATCTGTCGTCCAGTTCCGCGCCCAGCGCACTCACGGCGGCGGTCGCGTTGGTGACCCAGCCGCGTGGATCGTTCTTCGGGAGTAGGTTCAAGGTGGAGCGCTTTACCCAGAAGCCGTCATGCGAGATACCGGCCTCGCGGGGAAACTCCTTTTTCTCGTTGTGCGTAATGAGGCGGAGAACCCAGGCGTCATCGACTTCGGAGACACCGGTGACGATCAAAAGGTCCTCTTCGGCGGAAACATAGCTCTCGAACCGTGCATTGCCCTTTCCGAACCTGCCCTCAGTCCGGAGTGTTGCCGTGGGCAGGTCAAGGGTGTCCGTGGAAGCGACGCTGTGCATCCCCGGACCGATGTTGAAGTCTGCGAAGGAAATCGGCATGATGTTCGTGGATCCGCCGCCGGGCGTGAAGTCGCCGCAGCTCCACAGGTCGCCGCGTGTGAGCACGAACTCCTTGTGGTTGCCGTCGCCGCCGTTCACCGCGCCGAGCGCCCCGTTGCCGAGAAGTGCTCCCGTCGGAATCGTCCTGTCGCGGGAAGTGCCCGGCTTCGCGCTCTCCCAGACCGGATTGAGATCCGCCGGATTCGGAAACTCAACGCCGAACACGGAAATGACCGCGCTTGCCAGCGCGACCGCCGCGACCGCCAACGCAGATTTCATGCATGTCATTTTCATGGCTAATCCTCCTCATTCGTTGAACAGGTCGTCAAGCGTAAGGGCGGCATCGTTTCCCTGCCATATTAACTCAAACGAGGTACCAAGATGGGGCGGACAAGCTTGCAGCCCGTACACATAGTAAGCTCCGCCAGATCTCTGATTGTAAGTGATTGTTCCACTTTCATCCATTGAGAAAAAACATTGGGAAAGATGGCTGCCGGACATGTATCTGGCTGCGAGTCGGCGCACCATGACCCCACCGTTCCCATTCACCAGTTCGACGATCACGGCCTTTGTGTACTGGTTGCCACTTCCGGAATTGTCGTATATCGAGAACTGCGTGATGATCTTGTCCGCATTGCCGTCGTTATCCCTGTGGATAGCCGTGAATTTTCCCAATGGCCACGCGGGATTCCCCACCGAACCGCCGGCAAAGTATGCGCAGAAGGTGACAATCGTCATGTCGTCCAGCGTCTTGCCGCTGAAAGCGAGGGTGGAGGTGCCGGGTACCTGCGTACTTTGCGCCGGGTTGGACGTGTTCAATGTCCCGTACACGTACGTCTCGCCCTGTTGATAGACAACCGTGTCGGCGAACGACGGAAATGAGACCGTCGTTACGCACAGCGCGACCGCTCCGAGCAGCTTCAGCATTCTTGCACTCATGGGTAACCTCCGTCATTTCAGTTTGGCGCAGTTGACATGCGCGCCGATCAGGCGTCGGCGGTATTCCGCCGCACGGGTGGAAAACTCCGCGAAGTCGCGTTTCGCCGGGTCAGGATAGGTCCATAACGCCTCCGCGAGCGCAAAGCCGCGCGGCCAGAGCTTCCACTCCAAGTCGAACCGGTTCCAGGTGTGCGACGACCAGCTGCAGCACTGCCCACCCACGACGTTCTTCCGCGCCTCGGGCGCGACACCTTCGAATGGATCGAACCTGTACACCTGTTCCAGCGGCAGCATCCCGCCGATGTAGATGTATGGGTCTTCGGACAACCCCTGCCGGTAGTCGAAGTAGCAATGCTTTGTGGGACAGCGCACGATTTCGTAGCCATTGTTGGCCGCGAGCGCGCCCGCGCCTCTGTTGCGCCAGCACATGCCCATCGTCGTCTTGGGGAGCAGGGGCGAAAAGGAGTCTCCGCCCGTGTGCTGGTCTGCGGACTCGATAAAAATCTCGTCCCAGCCGATCGTGCGGCGTCCCTTCTTCGCAAGATACTCCACGAAGTGCCGCGTGAGCCACGGCTGGATGTCCGCAACGCCCCTCAGCCCTTTCTCCTTGACAAACGCTTGACACTTGGGACATGCCGCCCATGCCTTTCTCGGACATTCGTCGCCGCCGATGTGAATGACCTCGGACGGGAACAGCTCGCACACGTAGTCCAGCACCTTCTCCACGAAGCGGATGGCGTCGGGATTGCCCACGCACATCACCTGGTTCAGCACGCCTCGCGAAAGCGGCTGGCGTCCAGATTTGACGATCTCATCCGGATTGCAGCAGAACTCAGGATACGCGCACACCGCGCAGAGGAAGTGTCCGGGGAACTCGATCTCCGGCACCACGGTGATGTGGCGCTCCTTCGCGTACGCGAGAATCTCCTTCACGTCGTTCGCGGTGTAATAGAACGGTCCGACCTTTTCGCCGAAGGTGCGCGGCTTCTGCCCTTTGCGGGTCACCCATTCGTCGCCGTACTTCACAAGTTCCGGGTATTCGGGGATCTCAAGCGTCCACGATTGGTCATCGGTGAGATGCCAATGGAATACGTTCAGCTTGAACCAGGACATCTGCTCCAGCGTGCGTTTCACAACCTCCTTGCCGAAGAAGTGGCGCGCGTCGTCGAGCATGACGCCTCGCCACCGGAATGCCGGCGAGTCCTTGATTTCCAGGCACGGATAGACCTTGCACTTCTCCTGATTGTCGAAGCGCCCCATGTGGAAGAGCGTCATCTTCGCATAGTACGCGCCGGCGTCGTCGGAGTGGCGGATGGTCATGCCGTCCGGTCTGATGGAGAGCTCGTATCCCTCCGGCGGAATAGACGCGACCTTCTCCATCTTCGGAGGCGTCCTTGCCCAATACTCGCCGCCCGTCGCGCGCATTTCCTGTGGCGCGGGGATGATCGTCGCGGTGCGCGGCATCGCGGCAAAAGCCGGGCGCGACGCAAGCAATACCGGCAGAAAGCTGATCGCGACCATCGCCGCAATGATTCCTCTGTGTGAACTTTCCATTCGCATTTTCCTTTCGCGTCTGGTTGGGTAGTTGGGTGGTTAGGTAGTTGGGTGGTTAGGTGGTTGGGGTTACTGCCACTCTCAGTAGTACGCCGCACGGACAAACGCCTGGAGGTTCTCGCTCTTCGTCTGTGGACCGAGCGCACAGCCGGAGCAGAGGACAAGACCGCCCTTTCCGCGGAATATGTCGCAAACCTTCCGCGTCGCCGCATACACGTCCTTTGGCGAACCGGTGACGAAGAGTGTGGGATCCACGTTGCCTGAAAGGGTGAACTTGCCGTGCGCGAGTTCGAAGAGGCGGTGGACATCGGTTTCCCAGTCAAGCTCGTACGCAGGGCAACCCGTCTCAATCAGATCCGGCAGGATCGGGTTCACGTTGCCGCAGATGTGACAGAGGAAGGGGATGCCTCTCGCCTTGAGGTCGGTCGCGAGGCGCGTTTCACGCTGCTTGCAGAACTGGCGGAAAAGCTCGGGCGATATCACGCTGCACCCTTCGGAACTGTTGCCGTAGCTCGTCATGTGGGCGCCGGTCGCGAAGCACAGCTCGTGCATCTTGAGGCACACCTCGTAAGTCACGTCGAGCAGACGGTTGATGTCCTCCTCGCACTCCTCGTCGAGAAGGTCCATCATGAACACGTCCATGCCCGTGAGGATGCACGCGAGCGAGAACGGCCCCTGGTCCGCATTGATGCGGATGAACCGGTCGTTCTCGTTTCCCCATGCCACGAGGCGTTCGGCGGCCTCAAGGTAATGCCGGACGCGGGGGGATGCAAGCAGATCGACAGCTTTCACCTTGTCAGGCAGTTCGGCAAGCGGGATCGGCTGCTCGCCATTCGCCACGGCGGCGATGTCGTCCGGGTATATCACGTCCGCGCCACACGCCGAGGCAAGCAACGCGGTATCGACATCCAGCAGTACGCAGTCCAGATTGTACTTCATCGTTGCCTCGGTCATGGCCTTGACCATGACGTCGGGACTTTCGCGGAATTCCTTCTGCGTATATCCGGCCTCTTCCGCGGCCATGAGGAAGTTGTGCGCCATCACGGGGATGCGTTCCACGATCTCCCCTGCAAAGGCTCGTCTTACGAGGTCTATTCTTTCGCCCATCTCCAAGGATCCTTTCCGATAGATATTCATCCGTGAATCTTGATCTTGCGTCCCGTGAGACGGCTCTCCTCGCAGGCAAAGCCGATCAGGTGACTCTCGACGCTCGCCTCAAGCGACGACGTGAGCATCGAGGGATCGCGCTTTTCTACAGCGAGAAGGAAGTCGCGCATCAGGCGCAGGTCGCCGCCGCCATGCCCTTGCCGTTCATAGCCCGGAACGTCCTGCACCTTCATGTTCCAGTCCCAGAATTTTCCGGTCGCGATTTCCGTGAAACGGAAGCCGATGCCGCCGCCTTCGAGCATACCCTTCGTGCCGATGATGCGCGTCCGGCGTTGCCCGACGGGCGAAAGTGCCTCATAGGAGAAGGCCACCGCGACACCGTTCTCGAAACGTAGCGAGGCGGCATACTGCTCCGGCTGGTCGTTGTCGCACGCGAACACGCAGCGGCTGTACGGCGAGGCGGCGAGGATCTTCGTCACCTGCTCATCGGTGGCGTTCGGCGGCAAGTCGAGCGGGCCTGTCCAGCTCCGCCGCTTGACATACGTCTTGATCGCCGAGTAGATGCAGTCCTTTTCATGCGGGCACCCGTCCGTGCAGCGTGCGGGCGCACCCGCCGGACGGTTCTTCGCGCAGAAGTAACGCTGCTCACCCTCCGCGCACGCGTGGGTACAGCGTGCGCCGATGAACCAGTTGATGAGGTCGAGGTCGTGGCAGCATTTCGATATCACCATCGGCGTCGCGATCTTCGAGTTGCGCCAGTTTCCGCGCACGTAGGAGTGCGACGTGTGGGTGAAATCCACAAGCTCCGTGTGCTGGACCGACATAATCTCTCCGATCAGGCCCCGGTCGATCGCCGATTTCATCGCCTCGAAGTACGGCGCGTACCGCAGCACGTGGCAGACACCCACGATGCAGCCGGTCTCGCGCTGTTTCGCCAGCATGTCAAGGCATTCCTTCGACGACTGCGCCATCGGCTTTTCCACCAGCACGTCGTATTTCTGCTCAATCCCCCTCATGGCCGCGTCGTAGTGCAGGCTGTCGGGAAGCGTGACGACAAGGATGTCGGCGAGCTTGCCGCCCGCCCCCGCCTGGATCAGTTCGCGGTAGTCGCCGAAACGGCGGTTGGGCGGAATGCCCCATGCGTCCGCCATCCTGTTGCGGCGGTATTCGTTGATGTCCGCCACGGCCACGACCTTCATCGTACCCGGAAACTTCTTGCCGTATCCCTGATAGACGCTTCCCCTGCCTCCTGCGCCCATCACCGCCACCGTCAACTCGCGCGACGTTTCCGCCTTCAGCGGACGCATCGGGTAAATCAGAAGATTGGCCGGAGTCGGAGGTTTGACCTCCGCCACGCCTTTCGCGAGGGGCAAGGCCGCTCCCGCAAGCATGGTGCCCATGATGAATTCGCGTCTGTTGTTCATGTACCAGTTCTCCTTGATTGGCTCGGTTGGTTGACACCGCAATTATACCAAACGGAGGCAATTTCTACAAAAGTCTCCGACCATCCAAACCATCCAGCCTTCCAGGTGTCGGGAAGGAGGCTCCGGGACGGTACGCGCAACAGGAGACATAGGTTCCGAACGTGCCTGTGCGGAGCCATTCCAGTGCGCACCGGGCGATTTCCCTGCCGTCGGCGTATGGATTAAACTCGATATGGGCCGTGCCGTCGAACGGCATCAGACCGGACTTCCTGTTGGAGAACGAAACAACCCGCACGTCGTGCGGCGTCGTCACGCCGCAGTCGCGCATGGCCTCCCGTGCGCCGAGCGCGAGGTAGTCGTCCGTGAAGAGGAACAAGTCGGGAAGCGGCTTCGCCGAGAGGCGGCGCCGCATCGCGGTGTACGCGCCGCCCACAAGCTCGTCGAGATCGCAGGGGGCCTCGTTCGGGCAGGATACGCGCTCGACGGCAATGCCGACCGCGTGCAACGCCGCCGAGGCATCCAGATAGGAGTTGCGCCCGAAGTCCAGTTGCGTCACGCGCCTCACGCCAGCCGTCCGGCATTCCTCCACAAACGCGGCGACAGCCGACGAGTAGTCGTAGAACACGTGGCCCACGTGGCGGGCGAAGCGCGAGATCCCAGATTCCATTCCGACGGTGACGAAGTGGCAGCCGCTTTCCGCGACAAGATGCATGGCCGTGTGCCTCCGGCTCGCGCTCGATCTGAGGATCACGAGGTCGGGATGGGCGGAAAGCTCGTCCTTCAGCGGCATCAGGTATGGCGTATCGTTGCCGCCGCCGCCAAGCGGCAGGGTATGTACCTGGCATCCGGCGCGACGCAGCGCCTTCCCGCACTCGAACAGACTCACGCTCGGTCCAAACGAGTACCACGGCTCGATGTTGACATCGAGAACGAGTGCGCGCATGGCGGACTTCATGAAGTTGGTTTCCACGATATGGCCTCTGCCGGGTCTTGCGGATACGAGCTTGTCTGCCACCAGCCGCTTCATCGCGGCGCGCACGACGAATTCGCTCACCCCCAGCCGTTTGGCGAGCGTCATGCGGGAGGGCAGGAGCTCGCCCTGCGAATACTCGCCACGTTCGATCTGTTCACGAAGCCCCTCATAAATCTGGTGCGTGAGCGTGTCGCCAGAAAACGGGTCTATGTTCAGGCGTCGCGCGTCTTGGCTCTTTCCGTTCGTATTCATCTTGCGGTTCGGTTTCTCCTCTCACGTGGAATTATAGCAAACGGCACACCAAATGGCGAGAGGTTCTACCCGTCACTCTAGATGGTATGCGGAGCGCTAACCTTGAATTTATAGGTCGCGTGCGTCGCGCCTCCCTCGATTCTCCTTGTTGGACTGAAGTGTACATGGTACAATGTTCTTGTTTGAAAGAAAAGGGTACGACAAGGGAATGATGCGATGATGACAAGAAAAACATTCGTTCTGAATCTGCTGGCTTGTTCGCTGGCCGTGACATGCAACTGCTTTTTCGCCGGGGCCGCTCCGCTGGCCGTTACGGAGAACTACGACTGGCGCGACGGGAAGGACCTGGCTCTGGAAGGACGCGGGTTCCCGCAGACGACGCTCTACTCGCGGCTTCCCGAAAAGTGGAAAGGGGTGATTCCCGCCGGCGTTTGGCGTCTGTCGCACACGTCGATCGACATCAACGCGCGCTTCGTGACCGATTCGAACGAGGTTGTCGTGCGTTGGGAGGTTCCGAAGGGATACCGTCCGCATCCGCAGATCACCTTGAACGGGACGCAGGGGGTGGACGTGTACAAGCGGACGGCGGACGGCGCCTGGGAGCATTGCTTGGTGGGCGCGCCGAACACCGAGACGGGGCAGGGGGAGTTGTGCGTGCCGTGGACGCCCGGAGACGAGTGTCTCGTGTACCTGCCGATGCGCGTCATGCCGCTCTCCTTTTCGATCGGCGTGAAAAAGGGGAGTCGTTTCACTCCCGCCAAGCCGCACCGTCTCGCCAAGCCCGTGGTGCATTATGGTACCTCCATCGTACACGGCGGACGCGCCTCGCGTCCCGGCATGACGTTCACGTCCATCATGGCGCGCCGGTTGGACGTGGAGTTGATCAACCTCGGTTTCCCCGGCAGGGGACGGATGGAGTTGCCGATGGCGGACGTCCTGGCGGAGATTGACGCGGCGCTCTACATTGTCGATTGCGACTGGAATATGTCGCCAGACCTCCAGAAGGAGAACTACGAGCCGTTCGTGCGCAAGCTCAAGGAGCGGCGCCCCGACACGCCGATCCTGCTCTGCGGAGGCTGCACGGAAAAGCGTGTGCCGCGTCCGCAGGAGGTTTTCGCCAAGGGCGTCTATGACAAGCTCAAGGCCGAAGATCCCGCGAAGTGGGCAAACCTCCACTTCCTTACCGGCGTCAGCCAGCTTCCCGATGACTCGGACTGCACCACGGATCATTGCCACCCGAACGACTACGGCTTCATGCAGATGGGGCCGGTCTATGCGCAAGCCGTGCGGAAAATTCTCGGACTGTAACTTGCCCATAAGTTCGCGGCATTGAGTCCCGCAGGGACACGTGGCCACGAAGTGGCACTTAGCCATGCAACACATGATGGCGGCGTCAGCCGTCATCACGCGACCAGAGGAAGGTCAGTTCGTGTTTGTTGTAGTTCAGGTGAACGATGCGGCTGTTGGGGAGTTCAGTGAATTGCGCGAGCTGCCGCCAATCGACGGTTCCCTGCAACTTGATGGTGCAGATCATCGTGCGCGTCAGCCCGCTGTCGATCCAGGAACGTATCCACGGAAGCAGACGTTCCGGGTAGCAGATGACATCGCTGACTACCCAGTCGAACGCGCCCAGCTCTTGCGGCGCGAGGGTGAACGCATCGTGCATCCGAAAGGTGACATGGCGGTCGTTCATCAGCTTCGGTACGAGTTCCGTGCGATCGACCGCGAAGACATCCGCGCCGAGTTCGCGCAGCACCCATGTCCATCCTCCCGGACACGCGCCCGCGTCGAAACAGCGTTGCCCTTCCTGCGGGAAGGGAACGCGGAAGAAGTGGTGCGCCAGCGTCAGGCTTTCTTGGAGTTTGAGATAAGCACGGCTGGGCGGGTTCTTGTGGTCCTCGCGGAACTCGACTTTGCCCTGCGGCAGATCGCTGGAGGTCGTTGCGCTCGCCAGCATGGCGTTGCTGTCCAGCAGGGTGAAGATCCCCATCGGCGTGGCCGGGAATTCGAACGGGAAGATTCGGGCTTTCGTGGAAAGGTAGGGGAGTTTTTCTTGGATGTATTCGGCCCGCCGCCATCCCTGATACTGGTAGCTCGCCCAGTTGCGCTGGATTCCTTGCAGCGTCTTGGCGGCATCTCCGATGGAGTCGAATCGGGCATGGAACGGACGGAGCAACGCGGTTCGTGCCCAGTACGGCGCCTCGACGGGATTGTCCGTCTGGGGAAACTCCGGACAGTACAGGATGTCCCCGTACCAGTTTGTCCGGCTCGGATCAAACGAGGCGTGGGGCGATCCTTCGTGCGGTTGCGCAGGGGATGCCAGTCCGAAGCGGCCGTGCAGTTCCTCCCGCAACCGTTCCGCCATTTCGGGAAAAGCGAGAAACGCGCATCCGGGCAAAGTCTCTGTGTTGTGCGACATAGGGCTTCTCAAATCATCCACCGGCGGAAGGTTTCCCGTTCGGGCGGAACGACCGCGACCTCCTCCTGTTCCCTTCCGTCGCGGATCACTTTGACCGTGACGTTCGAAACCTGGGAACGGTCTCCGTAGGCGGCACACAGACGCGTGGCAAGCTGGAGATCCTCCTCGTTTCGGCAGGTCGGCAACAGGACGGTGGGGCCGGGGACGCTGACGGTGTGGATGAGGGCGTCGCCATCACGCTTCATGCCTTTCAGCGCCGCGTTGTCGGCGGCGTCGCGTCCCACGACCGCACGGGTTCCGCCCGGCAGACGGAAGTGGCGCCCATGTACGAGCAGCTTGACCGTGAAGACGGAATCCAGTCCCTCGTGTCCCGCCTCTTCCTGAAGCCGGTGCGCGAATCCCTTTTCCGTCAACATGCAGCCGCCCGCGGGCGAGGGCCAGCTTGTCAACCCGAACTCTTTCGCGAGCGCGATTTGCGGTTTGCGGCTGCGTCCGGAAAGTCCCAGGAGCTGCGTGCGGTCAATGATGCCTTCCTGTTCCGGGATGGTGGGTTCCAGCAGGAGGGCGGAGAGGGGACGCAGCAGACGCCCCTCCAACGTGGAGTCGCGCCGCACGATGTCCAGCGACTGGCGATTCTGCGACATGGGGCGTTGTCCCATAACCTCGCCCGTGGCGACAAAGTCGAAGCCCATGCTCGTCATCATCTCGCCCGCCCGCAGAATCATGCGCGCATGGCAGTCGATGCAGGGGTTCATCGCACCGCCGAATCCGTGTTTCGGATGTTTCAGCAGTTCCAGGATGTCGCTCGTGAAATCGACGATGTGCAACGGGATATCCAGTTGCGCGGCCGCCTCTTTCGCGGAGCGGATGGAAAAAAACGGGCTGTTGAAAACGACGCCCTCCACATGGAGTCCCTGTTTCCGCAAGACGCACACCGCCAGGCGGCTGTCCAGGCCGCCGGAAAGGAGGGAAAGACCTCTCCCGATTCGTTTTTCGACACTCATTGAAAACCTCGCATGAAGTCACGCTCTTTCCTTGCCGAAAGGCGTTGGGTTTCGGTATAATTGAAAGAACGAAAGGATACCTCATCATGAACGTTTTGTCGATACGAAACCGAATCACGCGCTTTTTCGCCTTTGCCGTGTTGTGCGGGGCGATTCTTCCGAACGCTTCCGCGGAGCCGATCGTGCTGAGGCGGATGCCGGGGGACCGACTGGATGTCAGCATGCAGAACGAAGCGATCCACTCCGTGATGAGCGGGCAGGAATGGTTGATCGCGCAGCAGAACGCGGACGGTTCTTGGGGCGCGGGAACGAACCAGATCTTCGACACCATGCTCTGCCTGTTCACCTTGCGCGCGCTCAACACGGAGGAGTCAGAAGAAGCGCTCGCGAAAGGGGCGGACTTCTTGAAGACGCGGACGGAGCCGTTCCCCGCGTTCCCGTTCGGCTGCCGCATCGATCTTCCGTTGTCGAAGATCATCGAGTCGTGGCCGCTGTCGGCGGCAACCTCCGCCAAGACCATGCTGGAGACCGCCTATTCCATCAATCGCGCGGGCGGTGTCTTGCTCGACGCGAAAAAGCAACCGGTCGATTGGCGGCGCGATCTCGGGCAGCGGCTGATCGACACGCAGAAAGTTTCGCCCAAGGGCGGTGGATTCTGGACGCCGACGCCGGGTTCGTCTTTGTCCGCGCTTGCGGAAACCGCCTACTCGTTGCTTACCTTTGTCGAACTGTAACAGGTCGCGTTCGTGAAACTCTTATTGTTGACACCGCCGTTGGTTCAGCTGAACACGCCGTATCCCGCCACCACTTCGCTGACGGGGTTTCTGCTTTCGCGCGGCGTGAATGTCGTACAGGCGGATCTGTCGCTGGAGTTCGCGCTGCGCGTCTTTTCCCGACCGGGACTGGAACGGATCGCCGATGTCTGCCGCCGGATTCCCGCTGCGAAACGGACGACCGCCGTCCGTTTCTTTCTGGAGCACCTGGAGGATTATCGGGCGACGATTGAACCCGTCATCTCGTTTCTTCAAGGGGGCGACGAGGCCGTCGGCTGGCGGATCGGGCGGCGCGACTACCTGCCGGAGGGGGCGCGGTTCGCGGAACTCTCGCCATCCGGTTCGGGGATCAGCGAGGACGAGAACCTTTCGACGCTCTTTGGCGACCTCGGTGTCGCCGACAGGGCGAAGTATCTCGCCTCGCTCTATCTCGACGATCTTTCGGATGCGATTCGCGAGGGTGTCGATCCCTCGTTCGGGCTGGCGCGTTACGCGGAAAGCCTCTCTGTCTCTGCCGAAACGATCGACCCCCTGCTGGAACGGCTTCGGAGAGCGGCCAACCTGTTGGACGGCATGATCGACGATTTGGCGGAGGAGGTTCTGGTACGCGAGAATCCCGATGTCGTCGGGCTGACCGTTCCCTTTCCGGGCACCTTGTATGCCGCGCTACGGATTGCCTCGCTGATTCGCAAACGCCATCCGCGAATCCGCATCGTGATGGGCGGCGGGTTCGTCAACACCGAACTGCGCTACCTTTCGGACGAACGCATTTTCGATTTTGTCGATGATCTCTGTTTTGACGAGGGGTACGCCCCGATGCTGGGCGTGCTGGGGTTGGGGCCCTCCGTCCGCACCCTCACGCGGGAACGTCTGCGAAGCGGGCAGGGGATGGAACAGGAAACCTCCTGCGCCGCGCAGTCGGGAATCCCTACTTTCGTGAAGCCGAGTTACGCGGGACTCGATCTCCGCCGCTACCTGAACGTGATGGAGACGGCGAATCCGATGCACCGTATCTGGTCGGACGGGAAATGGATGAAGCTACAGTTGGCGAACGGGTGCTACTGGCACCGGTGCGCCTTCTGCGATGTCTCGCTCGATTACATCCAGCGTTATCTCCCGCCCCGTGCGGAGGAGGTCGTGCGGGCGATGCGGGAACTGAAGGAGGAGACGGGGCAGAGCGGTTTCCACTTCACCGACGAGGCGATTGCGCCTTCGCTCGCGCGGCGACTTTCCGAGGCGATTCTTGCGGACGGTCTGTCCGTGACCTGGTGGGGGAACATCCGTTTCGAGAAGGCGTTTACACCGGAGTTGTGCCGGTTGATGGCGAGGGCGGGGTGTATTGCCGTGACGGGGGGACTCGAATGCGCCCAGGATCGCCTGCTCAAACTGATGAACAAGGGAATCACCCTCGCGAGCGCAACCCAGGCGATGCGCGGATTCGCGGACGCGGGGATTCTGGTACACGCGTACCTGATGTACGGTTTCCCGACGCAGACGGACGCGGAGACGATCGAAGCGTTGGAATTTGTGCGGCAGCGGTTCGCGGAGGGCAGTCTGCAATCCGCGTTCTGGCATCGTTTCGCGCTCACGGCGCACAGCCCGATCGCCCGGCAGCCGGAAGCGTTCGGAATCCGCGTCCTGCCGGGAAAGCCCGTTCCCTGTCGCTTTGCGGAAAACGAGATCGCCTTCGAGTCGGATGTCAAACAGGATTTGGACAGGTTGGGAAGGGGATTGCGTCTCGCCCTCTACAATTACATGATGGGGCTAGGGCTGGATGTTCCCGTCCGCAAGTGGTTTCGGTAGGGGGTGGGGACGCAGGCAAGTGGTGGCTGCGCCGCCTAAGTGGCTCTGCTGGCCTAAATGGGGCTGCGCCCCTAAGTTGACTTGGATAGGAAGGGGCGCTTCGCGCCAGCTGAGAAGCTGAGAGGCTGAAAGGCTGAGAAGCTGAAATGGGGAAGCTGAGAAGCGGAGGGCACTACGCGCCAGCGGAGAAGCTGAGAGGCGGGGAAGCTGAGATGTTCGTGTCGGAATGGCGCTGCGCATGTCGCATGTCGCATGTCGCGTGTCGCACGTCTCAAGCAGATGGGGAGGGTACACTTGCCTGTCCTCCGTAGCCTTGCGCAGGAAGGATCGCGACCGCATTGCGGAACCCGCTTCTCAGTCGGCACCTGTCGCCTTTTTCCTGAAGACGATGAAACAGCTGTCATAGACATCGAGGAAAAGCGGGATTTCGACGGAGGAATCGGGAAGTCGCCGGGAGGATTCCGGATAGGCGGTTTCACCGGTCATCGGGTTCCACCGTTCGGGAACGCCGCGTCCCGTGTCACGGAAACGGATTGTGGCGACACCCGCGATGGGGGACGCGTTGACAACGAAGTAGATTTCCTCATCCGGTGTGCGCCGGTGGATGAAGCGGATGACCGGCTTTTCATCCGCGTCCGTTCGCCATGTGAGATCCCGTTTGGCGAATGACTCGTCACCCGGAAACGAATAGACACGGATGCCCTCTTGGCGGCAACGGTCGGCGAGGTATCGACAGTGCGTATCCGCCAACACGTTGGTCGCGATTACCAGCGTCTGGTAACTCAGTTCGGAGGGGAATCGGATCTTTCCCTTTTGGATCGACGCATGATCGAGCATGGTCAAATCCGTTCCGTCGAAACTGTACCCGTCGGGCCATTCGTCGGCGATCGGTCCGGACCAGAGGAGGAAGTCGGCCACGCGCGAGCCTTTCTGGAGCAGGAACTGGCAGCGGTGCAGGTAGGCGCAACCTTGCCGCATTTCGCGGAATTCACGGTCGTCGCTCGGCATCTTGTCCCCGGTGAAGAGTAGGATCCGGTTTGCGCCCGCCGTCAGCAGGTTGTCGGCCAGCGGTTTCCACGGGAAGGGAAGGAGGTCGGCGGCGGGGGGCTTTTCTGCACGGGTGAGGTTCAGATGCCCCCAAATCTGCGCGCGCCACATCGTTCGCGCGGCGGCGCCCGCACGGCAGTTGTAGAGATACCGCTGCCGCCGCCGTTGCTGTAACGCGGCGCTCTCGACTTCATTGGTCGGGTTCGCGGAGATGTTTCGCGTCGTATCCTGCAGCATCGGACGGTGGTAGTAGAATGCGACGGATTCGGGCGTGAAGGGGGCGCCGAAGATACCGAGGCTGGCGTGAAGTCCCGCCTCCTGCACGAGGTCGTTCACGATGTCGCTCCGGTCTGCCGGAATATACGGGAAGTGATAGCCGAGAACATTGTCGCCGTATGTGCCGCCAAGTCGATGCTGGCTCTCGAAGAGCAGGAGGTTGAGATGACGGGCGAAGTCGCCGCGCGACGACGGCGTCTTGCGGTTCGGTGCGGGGGAGTTGGTGAGGGAAAAATCGCAGAAGGAGAGATCCATCTGGAACTGCTTGGCGCGGTTGGCAATGGCGGTCCAGTTCTTCCAGACTTCGGGCGTGGCGGTGGGCAGGGCGACCAGTACGCCCCCCGCGCCCAGTTCCCGCGCCCGGTCCAACTGCGCGTAGGCAAAATGCAGCGCGGACTCGTCGCCCTTGGGCAGGGAAAACGAGGTAATCGCACGGACGCCTTCCACATTGGGTGGCGAGGAAAACGCCTGCGACAAGTCGTCCGCTGCCGATTTCAACACCGCGCTTGCAAACAAGCCACAAAGTAAATACCTAAGTTTCATCCGAACGCCAGCCATTGTATTGATTTTTGCCCCCAAAGAAAAGCCTGATTTTGAGATGGCATGTTCGGAACCGTCTGAAAAGCGACCCTCTTGTCGCTTCCATAATCAAACTTAGCTTCCTCTGTTACCTTTCCCGAACAACAGTTTTTATCTCTCGCAGAGGCGCAGAGACACGGAGATTTTGTGGGTTTGCGACAGTTTCCCGAACGATGTTCGATTCACCTATCGGGTGAATCCGTTTTCTGCCGTAACCGTGTGCGTTTGAGATCGAATAGCCGTTGTTTAACAAACAGATTTGCTCACGCCTAACGAAAACAACGAATCAACAACAAAAAGAGGTCGTCGCGCAACCGCGCGACGAGTTTCATTCGGCTCGCGGTTGCGAGCCGACCATTCTGAAGTTGTTCTCGATGTTGTCTCTGTTGTTTCCAAATCACTTCCCGGCGTGACGTATCGGTCGCGACGGGGCGCGACCATCCTTCGCGTGAGACAAAAGACAATTGCACCTCCGTGAAGCGGCAGGAGTGCCGCTTCCCCGAAACTGCTAGCGGATGCGTAGCTCGTAGTTGCCCGACTGGACGCGGTAAACGGTTTTTTCGCCGGTGTAACCCAGTCGCTCTGCGTAGGGTGTTTTCGTTTCGGCGAAGGTTTTTCCGTTTTCGGAGATGTTCTTTGCTTCGGCAGGAAGTGCCAAGAATGCGGTGACTCCGACCGGGATCGAGAACTTGATTCCAATTGCTTCGCCGTCGCGTTTCCAGGAACACGCGATTTCGCCTCTCACCGTCTGGCAGGAGACATCGGCGAACTGAAGTGACTTCGGGAACACGGGCATGATTTGGACGGTCTCATATCCGGGAGACTCGGGTACGATTCCTCCGATGTTGGCATAGAGGAAGTGTGCGCCTCCGGAGAACATCGCGTGGTTATGCGAGTTCATTCCGCCCCGGAAAGTCCACTGTTCCCACAACGTGGTCGCGCCATTGGCGAACATGAACCCGTAGCCGGGATATTCGGGCTGGGTCATCAGGTGTACGGCGAGATCCGCTTCTCCGTATGCGCAGAGGACGTCGGCGAGGTAACGGGTGCCGAAGATACCCGTATCGACTTTGCTCTTGTCTTTCCCTCGGATGGTATGGACGAGCTGCTTCAAGACGGAATCCATTTCCATTGCGGGAACGAGTCCGAATGCGAGCGGAAGCACCGCCGTTGTCTGCGATCCGTTGCCGTAGGTGTGGGTTTCGGGATGGAAGAGTTTTTCATGGAAAATCTTGTCGAAACGGTTGTACTCTTTTTCCCAGCGCTTGTAGCCTTCCTTGTCCCGTAACGACATCGCCGCGAACTTAAGGAACTGGATCATCTGGCCGAGAATCGCGCAGTCGGTCACTTCAGGGTTCCCGTGGTATCCGGCCCAGGTGCCGTCGTTCGGGGTACACCAGTCGCCGAAGGCATCCTTGAAAAGATTGCCGGGGAAATTGGCCAGTGCGCCTTCGGTGGTGTAAACCATGTTCGAATACTGCTGTTGCAGGACACGGATGTCGCCGTAGTGTTGGAAGAGTCGCCACGGGAGGGTGACGGAGTCCCCGTTCCAGCAGGGCCAGCCGCGCCCCCGTTCGATGAGACGGAGCCAGTTCTGGTAGTAGCGGGGCATCCAGAACATCCTGCACGCCACATCTTCGTAGGCTTGCGAGTCCATCTGGCAGGGCGTCCGCTCGTCGCGCATACAGCAGTCCGACGGATAGGCGTGGAAGTTGCTCAACATCGACCAGCGAGCCGCGCTGTGCAGTTTGTTCAGTCCCTCGTCCGAGCAACGGAAGCGCCCTGTATATTCGAGGTCTGCGTGGATCGCGCACTGTTCGATGTCGTCCGCTGTCAGCTTGCCGGGATACCCTGTGATCTCGGCATAACGGAACCCGTGCGTGGTGAAGTGCGGTTCATACGTCTCCCACTCGCCCGTACCCGCAAGGAGGAATTTGTCGGTCGCTTTCGCTCCCCGATTCGTCCACGGATCGAGTTTGCCATCCTTCCCCAGCAGTTCGCTGTGGCGCATCACGATCTTCGTGCCGCGTTTCCCCTTGGCGCGGATTCGGAGGACGGCGGAACGGTTCTGACCAAAGTCGGCGATCCAAACGCCGGGAGAAGGTTCCGAGATGCGGATGGGCTTGTCGCGTTCGACCGTGCGCGTCGGTTCCGCGAGGGAGGCGAGCAACCGTCCGCGATACGGTCGCATGACCTTCACGGGCGTCCATCCTTCCCGCGATCCATCCGGCTTGCACCACGCCGGATCCTCCTGTGCGGCATTGTAGGTCTCGCCGCCGTAGATGCTGGCGTAGGAAATCGGGGAACGCGGTGTCGTCTCCCAGGAAGCGTCGGTGACAACGGTTTGCGCGGTGCCGTCGGCGTAGGTGACGAAGAGGCGGAGCAAGGCGCGTTTGGGTTGCTCCCATTTGCAGGCCCACTGGCTGAAGTCGTCGGAATAACCGGGGGAGAGCCAGAGACCGATCGTGTTGGGTGCGCCGGAACGGAGCTGTCCGGTCACCTCCAGCGTGTCGAAATGCAGGAAACTGTTGAAATTCGAGTAGGGGGCAGCCTCGCGGCGGTCGCCGATTCGCTCCCCGTTGAGGTACAGCTCGTAGAATCCCATCCCGACGACGGAGGCGTACGCTTCACGAATCGGCTTTGCCTGAAGCGCGAAGGTTTTGCGGAAACGGGGGCAGTTCTTGGGAAGCGGCGTACGGTTCAGTACGCTCTTGCCGTGCAAGGACATCATTCCGTTTTTGATTTCCACATCACGGAATACGCGGCTCTTCGCCGTTTTGAAATCCTCTTGGATCAAGGCTTTTCCTTCGGCATCTGTCACGGTCAGCTGGTGGATATCGATCCCTTCTTCGGAAACGGTACGGAATCCGATGGAGCCATGCGAGAAAGCGTCTTGCCGGCGTTCGTCCACCAGTTTCCCGTCCCAGAAGGTACGGACGGTTTTCCCCCTCACATCGAGTTCCACCGTGTGCGGTTTCGTCCAGTCGCAGAGTTCGGGGAATCGGGACTCGATTTCCGCCGGCGGCAGGAACTGCGGATTCCCATCCTGAAACAGGTGTGGGCGCAGACAGAGTTTCCCCGTCACCACGCGGTTGAACTGCCAGAGACAGGTGTTCGCCGTATCCTCCGCATGGAAGAAAATACCGAATGCGTTTTTCAATCCGGAAACGCGCGCCGTCAGGTGAAAGTCCCGTATGGACGATTCGGGATGACTCGGTTCGCCGATCCACTGCGCGCCGGACCATTCCTCCGGTTTTTGCAGGGCGAGGACAAACCGCGCCGGGGCGCTCCACGGGGAAGGTTTCCCTTCCGCGTCCGTCACGCGCACCTTCCAGAAGTAGGCGCGTCCGCTGTCGAGCTGCCGCCCCTGATAACAGACCGCGAGATCGCGTCCCTTTTCCTTCTGGTTCCAGAGACAGGCGCTTTCGGATTCCAGGCCGTCGGGTGTACTGGCGACACGAATCTCGTATCCGGTCACATCCTGTCCCCGCCGCGAGGCGTCGGATTCGCGGGCGATCCATGAGAAGCGCGGCGAAGGTGTCTCCACGCCGACCGGATTTTTCAAGAACTCGCAACGCAGGCCATCCACGCTCAGGGATGCGGCGGCAACCGCAGGAAACAACAACAGGCTCATCGACAAACGATTCATGACAGGTTCTCGTTCAGAAGTTCTGAGGTTTAAGCTCGGAGCTTCAGGTTCTGAGCGTGGACAGGGCCGCCCGCTACTCGCTGACCTGTTTTTCTCCGACATTCTGGATCCATTCGCTGACATCCGCGACGGTCTTCTTCCACTTTTTGGAATCCGTACGGAGATCGAGGAATTCGTCGAAGAGGTAGAAGAGCGCGGAGGAGAAGGTCTCGATGAAGAGCATCCGCTCTTCCACCTTGCCGTTGAATTCCTTCTGCTCGCCTTTGGGCAGTTTCACGCCGCGGAAGGCGAACTCGTCGTCCAGCGTACAGGCGAAGATATCCTCGCCCTGCGCGATGGTGAACTTGAGCCGCTTGACCTTCTTGCCGCGCAGCAGGGCGGTCTGCGCCTCGGCGCAGTTGAGAGGCGTGCCTTTCCGGAGCACCGCTTCGTGAACGCCTTCGCCCTCGCGGAAAAAGGTGACGGGGCCTTCCAGCAGAATGCCGAACTCCTTGCCGCTGTCGGGCAGGTGCCACACGTTGTCGCCTGTCTCCCAGGCGAACCAGAGCCAGGTCAGGAAGTCCTGCCCGAGGATGGAGGTGGCGGGGGGATCGATACTGGGATCGGGAGAAAAGCTGACGGGGTTGAGATCGACCGCGTTGACCTGCTTGCGCTTCATCGCGGCGGAGTCGGGCGTCAGCAGGATCGGGATGCTGCCGACGGTGGATTTGAACGCGGGGACGAGCGCGTCGATCTGCTTGTCCGACATCGCGCCGGCGACCAGCAGGTCGTTGCGGAAATCGACCACGCACGGAATCGCCGTCAGGGAAGGGGGCATCGTCGGCGTCAGCTGTTCGATGACGCGTTCCTTGATCTCCGCCTTCTGCTTTCTCGTCAGGAACTGGGCGTTCTCGGCTTTCATGACGAGCAGTTCTTCCTGTTTGAGTATGGCGCGGAGGTAAGAGGCCGGGATTTTGCGTTCCGCCTTCAACAGCTGCACGTAGAGGTAGGGACCGATGACGCATGTCTCGTCGGCAATTTCGCGGTCCAGCAGGTGGCGGCATCCGATCCACCCGGAAATGGGGTCTTTTCCGGCCTTCTCGATATCGGGAATCACGCGGCGGGCGAACGAGGTGACGAGGGACGAGTCGTATTCCTGCTGCAGGTAGAAGAAACGGAAACTGAGAGAACCAGAATCAAAAGACATGGGATCCTTTTGCCCGGGGCCTCACCCGCCATGCGGGGGTTCGGGGAGCTATCCGTCGGCTCCGGGGCGAATGGCGGGATAGCGGGGAAAAAAGACTTGCGGCAACCGGTTACCGCAAGTCTCAAAATGGGGTGTGATACAGTCGCGCCTAGATGAACTTCTTGGCGCGCATGTATTGAATGCAGCCTTCGACCGCGCTCAACGTGCTGGGGTCGGATTCGCATTCGACGACGTACTGCTCGCATCCGTGCGAGGCCAGGAACGGGAAAACCTCGTCCCACTTGACGCCCTTGCTCGGATCGGCTCCCTCGTGGTAACGGGCGAGAATGCCGGTCTTGCTGACGGCGTAGTTCTCTTTGATGTGTACCGTCACCGCGCGTCCGGGATACTTCCTCAGCCAGAACATCGGATCCTGGTTTTTGGCCTGGCAATGCCCGATGTCAAGTTGCGTGAAGACATCCGGCGAGGTCTGGTCAAAGAACAGTTCCCACGCGCACTTCGTGTTGTTCACGAACTTCTTCTCGAACTCGTGCTGGTGGTTGTGGTAGCCGATACGGATGCCGCGCGGCTTGGCCGTTGCCGCCGCTTGCGCGAACAGATCCGCCATCTCCTTCAGCTCGGACTCCGAACCCTGCTTGAATCCGCCACCCGGGCAGACGATGTACGGGTTGCCCAATTCATTGGCGAAATCCAGCAGCGCCCCGATGTTCTGCGGACGAAGCTCGTTGGCGTTGATGTGCGTACCGGCGGGTTTCAGTCCGAGGTCGCCCAGCATCTGCTTGAGTTCCTTCGCGGTCTTGCCGTAGTAACCGGCGAACTCGACCCCCTCGTAACCCATCGCCTTGAGTTGCTTTAGGACGCCGGCGAAGTCTTTGGAGCAGAGGTTGCGCACCGAATACAGCTGCACGGCCGCTTGCGGCTTTTTTCCTCCGCACCCCAGCGCCTGACATCCGCCGGCCGCGCTGATCGCGACTCCGGCAATCATTGTTTGACAGAAATTGCGACGTGAATAATTCATCATCGTTTCCTTCCCTTTTAACCTTCGTCCAATGTCACAACCTTTGTCACATTGGTTGAATCCAGTATGCCAAAACTCCCACCCGAATGCAACACCGAATTTTTGGCAAACAGGGGCGGCGCTTCGCGCCAGCTGAGAAGCGGGGAAGCTGAAAGGCTGAAAAGCTGAGAAGCAAGTGGCGGCTGCGCCGCCTAAGTGGCCCTGCGGGTCTAAATGGTGCTGCGCTCCTAAGTTGACTTGGCTAGGAAGGGGCACTTCGCGCTAGCTGAGAAGCTGAAAAGCTGAGAAACAAGAGAAGCGTGTCGCGTCCACTGCGTAGCGACGGCGCCCTCGCCGTCGGCTTCCCCGAATGAGCTTCTTAGCTTCCATGCCACAAATCAATGTTCCGTTCGGTACTGGGAGTTTGGGAGGCTTGGAGAACTGCCGTCCCTATCTCCAAAACTCCGAGACTCCCCGTAACGAGAGCATTTTACCCTGCCTGTCAGTCGGCAGGATATATGCCGTACCCGCTTTTTGTGCGGGAATGTACATGAGGGTAAGTATGTCTCACGCAGAGTGGCGGAGAACGCAGAGAGGAACAGGTCGCCAAATCGGGGAAGCAACACTCTTGCCGCTTCCCCGAATGGCGTAGCCCTTGCGGTGCTAAGTCACTCAGGCGGTGCCAGCCGTCATTTAGGGCGTAGCCCACTTAGGACCGAAGGTCCATTTAGCGGCATAGCGGCGGTTTTGCCACCGCGTCACTTTCCCCTTGAAATCAATGGAGGGATTGGTTATACTTCTTTCCGTCTTTTGTCTGTGCGCGGTTGCGCGCGGGCGGGACTGATCTTTCTAGCGGCGGGCGGTACACTGCGCCCGCTACCGGCCCGAAGCGGATCGCGCGGCGACCCGCCGAGGGCGCAACCCCTTGGGCAATCCCTTGTACCGCTCGATCGGCGTAAGCCGTCCGCGCGGGACGGGGAGGGTGAACGGGGACCGGGCAATCCTGACAAGGACCTCGGAATGTACGCAACAGCGTACTCGCTTTACGGGAAACTTCGCCAAAGTATTCAAAGTATTAAAGCGGGATACGGGGTTGCGCTACGTGACGCAAGTCACGTGGCGTGTCTTCTGATCATGTTTACTCAATGGCGTTTGGCGATGCCTTCAATAGGACGTGAGAATGTAAGGCACGCTACCCGCTTTTTCTGCGCCCCGTGGTGGATGCTGCCTCGGGTGAAGATTCGGCGCGGAAGAAGGCGGAAGCAAGGACATGACTGGTAAAGAAAAGAAGAACATGCCAAAGTGGGCTATGTACGCATTGGCGTATAAAATGATAGATGATAGTCTTGAGTATAAATGCCCGCTTCAGGCGATTGCCATCGAGGAGAGCATTCTGACGGATCGGCTTTCCTCAACGCTCAACATAGGAAGAGCAAACGCGAAGCCGAAGTCATCACTTGGAAAAGTTCTTAGAGAGTGGAAGCCAGAGAACTGTAGCAACCGGAACAAAAATGCCGCATTGTTTGATAGCGAAATGGACGCGTTGTTCCCGCTGTTGCTGGAATGGTGGGTAGCCCGGTGTGACTTGCTTCATGGCATGGTCAAATCGTCTCATGGAGAGCCTCCGGAGAAGTTGGCGGCTGAATTTTTAGCTTATGCTGAAAAGGTCGCAAAGACTGGCCTCAAGTTGACGCGCCAGGTTGACAAGTGGACGAAGCGTCGCGTTCGGGCAGCAGAAAAAGCCGCGACAAAAGGACAAGCGACAAAGGCAAGGAGGGCAAGCAGATGAAACGTAATTCGATGATTAGATTGTTTGCCATCCTCTTTGCGGCGAGCGTAAAAACCGAACCTGCGATCGCGAGCGTGACGGCGGTGCAGCTGCCAGCCGGATACCGGCAGCTCGAATACATTCAGTCGAGCGGTGTGCAGCGCATTAAGACAGGTCTCACGCCTGTCGCCACCGATACCATTGAAATGCGGATGCGTGTGTTGGAGGCAGGTGTCAACCAGTGCCTCTGGTGTTCGCGCGGTAATGGTACTACGTCAGCGACGTTTACCGCCTTCTTGATGAGTTCCGGAAAGTTTCGCTTCGATCATGGATCAAATGGTGAAGAAACGTATGCCGTTACGGTTGGCAATGACTATACCGTGGTTGCAAACGGTTCCACACTTACAACGACCGTCACGAACGAAACCGCCGGAACAAGTGGGACGGGCGGCACACTGTCGAGCGAATCGTTTACACCCGGCAGTGAGATTGCACTATTCGCCTCCCACCATACTGGCGTGGACAACAACGTCATGAACTATATCTCCTGCCGTCTCTATACTTTCAAGGTGACCGCCGCCGACAACACGGTTAAGTGTGAACTCGTTCCCGCCTGTCGCCTCGACGATGGGAGCATCGGACTCTATGACATTGTTCGTGATGTGTTTTTGACCAATGTCGGAACGGGTACATTTAGGGTGCCTCCTGCTACAATCACCATCACCGGCGTGACGGCGGAGCAGCGGTATCCGTGGAAAGGGAAGGTCGATATCTCGTACACGGTTACGGGTGACATCGAAGCCGAAGCAAAACAGAGAGGCGTATTCACTTCGCTGAAGGTGTCGGCGATCGACAAGTCTGCGAACACGACAAACATTGCGACACAGTTGTCGGGAGATACAAACTTGACAGCTGGAACGCATCAAATCGTGTGGGACATGGCGGCGGACGGACTGGATTTCAAGTCCAGTAATGTAGTATTCCGAGTCTCGTGTGATGCGACTCCGGCACTTTACTGTGTAATTGACCTTTCAGGCGGCACCAACGCCGTAAGTTATCCCGTCACTTATCTGGCAGAAGCGCCTGATGGAGGGTTCAATACGGACGAATACAAGACGACGAAGCTGGTGTTGAAACGGATCGAGGCTGGTTCATTCATTATGGGCGATGACCAGACGAACGAATCGAATCGAGTCACGCTCACGAAGCCGTTCTATATGGGTATTTTCGAAGTGACACAGAAACAATACGAGCTTGCGACGGGGAGCAATCCGTCTTCGTACAAAGGCGACAAGCGCCCTGTGGAAAAAGTGTCGTACAACATGATCCGAGTCTCTTCAGCCGGGTCGGAGTGGCCGTGGACCTCCGCCGTCGATTCAACGAGTTTCCTCGGCAAGTTCCGTGCCCGGACGGGGCTGGAGTTCGACCTGCCGACGGAGGCGCAGTGGGAGTATGCGTGCCGGGCCGGTACGACGAGCGACTACAATAACGGCGGCAGCGCGGAATCCGACCTGAAGCTGCTGGGGCGGTATTCCGGCAACCAGTCCGACGGGAAGGGAGGCTATTCTCGACACACGGTTGTCGGGTCGTACCAGCCGAACGCGTGGGGGCTGTACGACATGCACGGGAACGTGGGGGAGTGGTGCCTGGACAGGAAGGGGACGCTGGCGTACGGGACAGACCCGAAGGGTTCTTCCTCGGGGGCGAACCGGATGTTACGCGGCGGTAGCTGGTACTACGGCGCGGACTACTGCGCCTCGTCCTACCGGAGCTACTACTACCCGTCGAACGGGCACTACTACCGCGGTTTCTCTCGTGGTTTCGAACAAAGCTTTCCAGGGGTTCCCGTGTGACTGCGGGGGAGTCGGCGCTTTGCGCCAGCTGAGCGGCGAGGGACAATGCGAGCCCGCCAAGTGTGGCGGGCAACCGGACGGGAGGATGCGTGCGCGGCGGCGTGACTGCGGGCAACCGGACGTGGCGGCGCAAGGGCGGCGTGTCGGCGGGCGACCGGACGGGGCGGCGTGTGGGCGCGAGAGCGGACGGGGCGGATTATACGCGTGGTTGGAGAGCGGAGCAATCGAGCGCGGCGGTTTCCGGGGCGCAGATGTCTGCGGCCATTTGGTTCAGCGCGAGACATTGCAGCCGGGTGATCGCGCGGCGATCCGCATGGTACGGCCAGGGCGCGAGAAGAAGGAGGCGTCCGGAGGCGCAGGCGTCGAAGTATTTTCCGGGCGGCTTGTATCGCGGGGCGAAACCGTTCTCTACAAGCGCGATGAGCGGCATCCCCGCGTCCAGTGCGGTCCGCGCGATCTGTTTCTCTCCGGGGCTGATACAGGGCGAGACAAGTACGGCGCCGCCTTCTGCGGCCTGGAGCAGTCGCGACTCTTCTCGGTTCAGGTCATCCGGTGTGATGCGCCGCGAGCACTGGATACGGAGCCGTTCCGGACGGTTGAGCAGGAATGGGTTCCCGTAGGCGGCAAAGGACTGCCCTGCGAGGCAGATGCTGTTGATGCGCGTGAAGTAGTCCGGATGCGCGCGGCGCACGGCCAGACGGCGGGGGTTGTCGCGGATGTAGCGGTGGAGCGTGGCGAGTTGGCCTTTGGAGGTCAGGATCCGGTCGTGGTACCCCGGAGAGAAAAGGGCGGTCGGCATGTCAGGTGTCGCGCCATACATGGCGCGGTAGGCTTTCGTACACCCCACCTTAAAGCCTCTTACCACCTCCCCCAGATGACGCGCCATGCGGCGGCGGATGAAGAGGAGACCGTGGAAATGGTCGGGCATCACGATGTGTTCCAGCAGGGAAATCTCAGGATGAAAGAACGGGATCTTTTTCCAGCAGGCGGCAACCTCCTCGCCCAGCGGGGTCGGGATGACTGTTTCACCGGAAAGGCTTCCAAGAAGCGGACGGCGTCCCTCTACTTCGAGCGTGATCATGTAAATGCCGCGTTCGAAGTAGTCGTGACAGAGGCAGCGAAACCGCATGGGATGTTCCGGTTTGTTTTCCATGCGGGGGATTATACCCGATGCGGGAAAGGCCGTCAAACGCGGGCTTCCGCTTTCGGGGCGTGCGAAAGGTTTGGAACGTGAATCAAGAAAGAAGGGGAATGGAAATGACGAAGTTGATGATGGCTGGGTTGTTGGTTCTGGTCGCAGCGGGCATGACGTTGTCGGTGCGCGGGGATACCCTGTGTTCGGGAGAGAGTGCGCAGGTGTCGATCGACCTGACGCCGGGGACGCGGCGGACGTCGGGGACGGAGACGATCCGCTACTCGACCGCGTGGGACGGGGCCGCGCCGGAGGGCGCGGTCGCCGTCATCGAGGTGGACGGCATGACACTGCTGGAGGGGAGCGGGAGCGGCGCGTTCGCGTGGACGCCGCCGCGCAACGGGACATACACGCTCACCCACCGCGTACTGGCGGGCGGGGAGCAGGTCGGCGAGACGCTGACGGCGGTCTTCGAGGCGACCGGGCTGAACCCTGACGATCCCGTCATTTATCCCGCGAGCGGCACGGCGTTCAGCGGCTCGCTCTCGGTGTCGATCTCCTGCCCGACGGCGGGCGCGGCCGTCCACTACACGACGAACGGGACGGAGCCGACGGCGGAAAGCCCCCTCTACCAGCGGTTCCGCATCACGGGCAGGACGACTGTGAAGGCGGTCGCCGTGAAGGACGGGATGCTGAGCGGCGTCGTGTCGGCGGAGTACGCGCCGGGGCGGTGCGCGGATCCCGTCGTGTCCCCGGCCGACGGCACGGTCTTCGAGCATTCGGGCCAGAGGGTCTCTATCATATGGTCGGGCGCGGACGGCACGGTGCGCTACACGACGGACGGCAGCGACCCGACGCGGGAAAGCCCCGCCTACGAAGGTCCGTTCACGGTGAGCGAGTCGGTGGTGGTGAAGGCGCGGGCGTTCGGCGACCAGTTCTTCGACTCGGGCGCGGTGACGGCGGGCCTCACCCGCGTGTGGGTACACGCCGCGACGCCGGCCATCGACGCGCCAGCCTCCTTCACGGGGTCGGCGGCGAAGGTCGTCATCTCGTGCGCGACGGGGGGCGCTACGGTCCGCTACACGCTGGACGGGAGCGAGCCGAACCCGCATTCGCCGAAATATACAGGGCCGCTCCACGTGACGGGGAGCTGCACGGTGAAGGCGTACGCCGCGGCCGCGGACTACCTCAACTCGGCGGTGGCGTCGTTCGACGTCGAGAAGGTGTGGGGGATCGGCGACGCGCTGGGCGCGCCCGACCATGGGTTCGCGTCGGAGGGCGACGGCGGCGCGGGCTGGACGCGCGTGGAGGACGCGGCCGCGCCGGGCGGGGAGGCGATGAGGTCGGGCGCGATCACCCACGGCCAGGCCTCCGTCCTCTCC
>JAFSTA010000036.1 GCA_017450695.1 Kiritimatiellia bacterium
GGTCTCGTTGTCGGAACCGCCGGTCCACGTGTAGAGGAAGCTGTCGTACTTGAACGGGGTCAGCGTGAAGGAGGTCTTCGTCGCCCAGTTGGTGACCATGACCGTCGTCTCGTCGTCTGCGCTATTGACCTGATACGGAATAGCCATGACGGACACTTGGGGTTCAACCGCTCCCAATGTGAAAATGTACGAGTTGTTTTGGATGTCAATCGCGCCGCCGGTGACGGCAGGCTTGACCGCTGTGACCATACCCGCACCCAGAACACCGGAGTTGCCGCCAAAGGTGGCGCCGGAGGGCTGGTAGGCGGAATTGTTCGGGCCCTTGGGGGTCACGAGCACGACCTTGCCGGCCTCGATCATCACGTAGATGGGCGCGATCGAGGTGCTGTACAGCCCGTCCTTGTCGCGAACGGTGCAACGGACTTGATAGGTTCCCGGACTGCTGTACGCATGGGCGACCGATCCGGTGTGCACATTGTCCGTACGGGGGGGTTGCGGGATCCCGTCACCGAAGTCCCATTCGACCGTGCACCAGTCCGCAGCCACATCATCAATCACCCAACGGAAGATGATGTTCTCATTCAGCGAACGCCGCATCGGCTCCGCGACAGAGGTGCCGGAGGGCTGAATGCTCGCAATCGGCTCCACGTTCTGGACGCGGATCTTCCAGTCGCGGGGCGACCCGCTGAACCGGGCGATGACTGTCGCGTAGTTGATCGTGCTCGGGTCGATCGAGGGCGTCACCGTAAACGAGTTACCCGCCTTGGTCGTGCCGTCTGACGGCGTGATGTACACCGGGCTGGACTCCGTCTCGCCCGCGTTGATCGTCACGGTGTAGGTATCGAGCGTCATCGACCCCGCAGCGGGATTCGATACGGTCAGTTTCACCACGATCGAGCCGGCCTCGTAGGGCTGGGAGAGTCCGACGATCAACGGCAAATTGCTCGCCTCGTCGCTTTCCGAGTAGGCCGTGTCACGCGGGGAGGTTCCCTTCAGCCCCTGCGGATAGACCATGATGTACGGCTCGTCGGTGATGTACGCGTAGAAGATGCTGGTGGCAACCGGCGACTCTTCCTTGTCGAGGACGGTCAGCGTGACCTCGTAGTAGCCGAGCGTCGGCCGCTGGGTGTACTTGTGTTTCTCCTTGCCCTTGACCGTGCCGGTCTTGGCAACCGTTCCCTTGGAGACCGTGTACCCGTTGGTGGTCAGGGTCGTGGTACCGTCACCCCAGTCCCATTCCAGCTTCATGCCGTCCAAGTCCGGGTTGACGTCGGCGATGGTGAACGCGAACTCTTGCTCGAAATTGATCGGGACGCTAATGTAGGTCATGTTGTCCCCGTTCAACGGGGCCCTGATCACTGGCGCCACGTTCTCCACATACACCTTGCCGCTCACGGCGCGGGTGAAGGTGTTGCTGGCCTCGTTGACGATCGTCGCACGGATGGTGACGCCCAGATTCTTACTGGAAACCGTACCGTCCAGAATAGAGAACTCGACCACCGCGTTCGTCGCGGGGTTCTGGATCTCGATCTCGTCGGCCAGCAGCACGAGGTTGGTCACCCCCGCCTCCGGCTGCTCGGCCTCCAGGTGAATCTTGACAACCCCGTCCCCGTTCTGGTACTTCTTGCTCAGGGTAATGAAGAGGGAACCCGTGTCGTTGGTCTCGCTGACAATGTACTTGCCGTACTGCAGCGCGACATCCGACGGCGGCAGCACCGAGACGGACGGCAGCGCCGCCATGTCCGTCACCTTCACGAGGAAGTTCTGGACGAGGGAGGAACCGTTGTCCTTGTCCTTCGCCTGCACCGAGGCGGTATATTCCCCGGGGTCGGTGTAGGTGTGCGCGACAGTCGCGGTCATTCCGGTCGTGGTGGAACTCTGCCCGTCGCCCCAAATCCAGGTCACTTCCATCGTGTCGGCGTCGGCGGGGACGTCGGTGATGAACGCCGTGAAGGTTTTCTCCACATCGGTGTTGGCATACTGCGTCGCGATCGGCGCAATGACCGGTTCGGCATTGGCAATCGTGATCGAAACCGGCTTGACGCGCAGGTAGTATTCCGTCGGGACGGCCTGAATCTGCGTGGTCTTGGTGCCGTCGATCGCGTAGAACTCAAGGCTCGCCGTCATGTCATCCTTGTCGAAGGTCACGGTGTCGGTGTCCATCCGGATGTAACTGGGGTCATAGGTGAGCTTCACGGTCATGTTCGACGGGGCGGCCTCGGAGAGGCTGACGGTCAACGTGTGCGGCGTGTCGGCATCTTCCGTCAGGTTCTTGTTGTCCGGCGTCGCGGAAATGGTAGGCTGCGTGGCGACGACCGTGACCGGCGCCGTCGTGTAGTAATTCTGGTTCGTGGTCGTCGGGTCGAAGCCGTTGCGCTGGCTGACGTACAGCGGAATGGTGCCCTCGCCCGTCGTCTTGATGCCGCGCAGGATAAAGGACGTGCTGGAGGTGGCGTTGCTGGCGATGGAAACGCCGACCACCGTGTTGGAGCCGGATCCGACGATGCCGCTGCTGTTGAGCACGGTGAAGTAGTTGGTGTCGCCCGACCAGACATACAGGGAGCTCGCGCCTTTCGCGGGCTGGGGCGTGGTCAGCGTGAACACGGCCGTGTCGCCTACGTTGACGGACATCCCCGCCTCGAACTGCAGGGTGTTGATCATAATGCCCGACTTGGCGAGATTCTCGTCATAGACGTCGCCCAGGGACTCGAAATAGTAGTTGCCCAGACGCCAAACCGCGCCAGGCCTCTCTCCCCAGGCCCCGTCACCGCTGACAAACGACTCGCTGTTCACGTCGCCCACCTTCCAGAAGTCGGTGTTGCGCCACTGGAAGTCGTTGCCGGAGCCGGACGCCCCCGCGGACCCCTCGATCGTCAGCGGCAACGCGACATCGCCGTCGCGCACGACGTACTTGAAGATGAAGTCGGTACGCCCCCTCTGCGCGGATTCGGTACGCTCCTTGGTGGCGACCAGCGTGGCGTAACCGCCCGTGGACATCTTCAGCTGGAGGGGGAAGTTCCCCTGCAGGGAGTCGCCGTAGGCGTTGTTGGCCCACTCCTGCGCCAGCAGCTGGAACTTGGTGGAGCCAGCCGCCTCGCCGAGCCGGATCGTGAAATAGATGGTGCCGGCGCCCTCCCCGGAAGTCGTGATCACATTCGGATAGGAGTGCTTGTTTCCGTCACCGTCCGAGGAGAAGATGCTCGCGATATCGCCGGACACCTGAGCGTATCCGAGAGAGGTCAGTCCGACCACTCCCAGCACAGCCAGCGGATAAACCAGCTTGTTCCACACCTTTTTCATGCAGTTTGTCTTCATTTGCTCACTCCTTCTACACGAAACCAGAACGGCGTTCACCGAACTGAATCCTTATTTTACACGTCCTTCTTCCTCGGCTGCCTTCGCGCGCCCTTCGGAAACCGCCCTCAGGGCCTCGCGCTCCTTCGCCAACCGCGCACGCACAGCCATGCGCGCCTCCGCCAAATCCGCCTGGATCTTCTGAATCCGGTTCTCGTTCTCTTTCTCCAACGCCTTCCACTCCGGATCCTTCTCCAGCTCCGCCCGAACCGCCGTATCCGTCGCACCCTTCGGCAGCTTCGCCTTGACCGCCGCCACCTTCTGCTCCATCTGCATCACGACCTTGGCGCGCGCCTGCGCCTGCTGGTTCTGCTTCCTCCGGATCTCCTCCATCTCCTGCAGGTAGGACTGGTCCGCATTCCGGTTGGTCACGACGGTCGGCAGGTTTTCCTCTGGCGCTGGCGGCTCGTTTTTCCCGCAGCCGCACCCGCCCGCGAAGAAAAGAATTGACAACAACAGGCCAGCGGCCGGAATTTTCATTCCGCCGATTCGCATCCTGTTACGAAATCCACCTACATTTGTTGCCATTTACTCACTCCTGCAAGCCCATTTTCGGGTCCGACCACGAAATAGGCGCCTTTGGATGGCACACCATGCCGTAGTTTCTCTATCTTACCATGAGAAAAGCCAGTTGGGCAAGCCCAAAAATCTGATTTTTTCAGCCGTCGGATTCAGGGGGTTCCCACCCGTCGTTTTCCCGTGATGCCACCATTTCTATTTTCCCCCCTCCCCGTTCCCTTTTCCAACTTTTTTGAGGGGGCGCGGACGGACAGGAAGGGATCAATGCGATCGGCACCTGATTCGACGGCTGGCGCTTTCGACCGCTTTCGACTGCGATCGATTCCGAAAAGCCCAGCCGCCCCCGTTACTTAGGGGCGCCAGCCCCACTTAGGCCCGCAGGGGCACTTAGGCGGCGTCAGCCGCCACTTATCGCCCCCCGCCAACTTAGGGGCGCCAGCCCCATTTAGGCTCGCAGAGCCACTTAGGCGGCACAGCCGCCACTTATCAGCCTTCCGCCTCTCAGCTTCTCAGCTGGCGGCGTCAGCCGCCCCGCTTCCCCGCTGGCGGCACAGCCGCCGTACCAGATCCCGGAAGCGGCTGCCGTGGCGTTCAGCCACCGCCATGATGTAGTTGGCGGTGGCGCCGACGCGCCATTCGCGCCCGACATCGAGGTAGTAGTCGTCGCCGTCGCGTTTCAGGTACGGGGTCATCAACGCCTCCAGCCGTTCGGCGGTCTCCGTGTCGTCACACGCGCGCGCCGCAGGGGCGAGGAACGAAAGCGTCGCGACGGGCGGCACATCCACGGGATCGCAGCAGGTCTGGGTGTTGCGCTGGAAATCGGGCGGGCGCGAAAGCGCCTCCCAGTCCAGCCGCGCCGTCACCTGCCGCCAGAGCGCGAGGGCCGTCTCGCGGTTCTCCGCCCACGGCTCGTACCAGAGCAGGGACCAGCCGTCCAGCCCGCCGTGGCCGCGCGGATAGAAGATTCCCGAACGCACGTGATAGACGAGGTTGAGCTGCCCTCCGCCGAAGAGCGGGTTGGCGTAGTGCGACAACGCCCACTTCTCCCAGCGCCGCGCGTCGCTTTCCCAGTTGCCGTACCCCAACCGCGAGAAAAGCGCAAGCGCGATGTGCGGATGGTTGTTGCAGGGGAAGAACATCAGTCCCGGCTCGCAGGTGATGCCGCCGTTCGGCCCGTTCCGCATCTGCTCGACGGTCACGTCGATCAGCTTCCGCACGTCGTAGTGAACCGTGCGCCTGGCGTCCCACACGAAATCAAATCCCTCCGTCCAGTACCGCTTGTCGCCGGTGAAGGTTTCGTAGAGCGCGAGCAACTGGAGGAGGTGCCCCGTGTACATCACGTTTTCGCGGTAACAGGGATCGGGCGCCCACGGCTTCCGGCCCCAGTAGTTTTTGCTCATCGAGTACGCCCACACGTCCTTCCGCAGATAGCGCGTGATGCAGTTGCCGAGAATCCGCCCGGCACGCGCACGTTCGGAGTCGTCGCCGCGCATCCCGAGCAGGGCGGCGGCATATCCGCAAAACGCGATGTGGTACCGTTTCGCGAAAAGCCCGTGCTGGCTTCCCCCGATATCCCACCACTCCTTTTCCTCGGCGGGCGGCAACTTGCCCGTCACGCGCTCCAGCCAACGGAGCGCGTGGCGTTCCTCTTCGCACAACGGGTTCGTGGCGGGGGCGCGTTCCACCTGCGGAGCGGACGCGCCGGTCGCAACGCGAGGAGCGCGGAGACAGAGGAAAACGAGCGCGAGCATCCACGCGCACCAGCACACGGTGACCGCCATGACCGTCCGGCTCGGCCTGCCGTTCCGCACCCGGTAGGCCAGGCTCACCATCCACACCGTGAAGAGAACGATCAGGAGTTTCTGTACAAGCGGCAGCCACTTCGTCCACGCGAACGATTTCCCGTTCGCAAACCAAAGGCACCCCATGACCCCAACCATCCCGATGGAAAGAAGGATTGACCACATCCGCGCGCGTCCCTGTCGATTCACCGCCAGTAAAACCGCCACGCAACCGACGACCGCCAACGCGGCGCCGACAGAGTGCAGCGACGGATGGGCGTTGAGCGGAATCAAGGCGAGCATCGCCAACCCCGCGACGTGAAGCGCCCCGCCCCAGGCGAGTCGCGGAACGGAGACCGCGTAATGCGCCCAGACGCGCGCCGCACCGACCGTGGCGAGGAGCATCCCCGCCAGGAAGAAAGAATGGCTCCACGGATACTCCACGCCGCGCACGACGGTGTACCCGAGCGCACCGAAACGCGCCACGCAGGGATCGTACCCGCCGGGATAACAGCACGCCGCCGTCAGCAGACAGGCAAACGCCGCGCACCCGTAGAGAAGCGTACGGGAGAAGAGGTTACGCTTCGCCGGATCGAACCTCTTTTCGCCCGTCCAGAAGAACGAGGCCAGCAGACAGAGTTCGGCGGCGACGTAGCACGGCCCGACGAGCATCCCGCATCCCGGCGTACGGATCATCCGGAATCCGATCATCAGATCGGAGAAGAGGAGCAACCCCACGCCCCAGGCGTAACAGGCGCGTCTCGTGGCGAGCGCGACGGCGAACGAGAACGCGCTCATGCAGGAGTAGGCGAGGATGGCGTAGGCGGTCGGGCGCGGCAACACGGGAAAAACGCGCACGCCGACGAAGAACGCGAGCGGCAACGCGACCGCCAGCCACACGCGCCCGTCGGGTCGCGCCTCCCGCAACTGTCCCGCCGTCCAAAAGAGATGCGCGGCCAGGAAGCAGAGGACGCCGTAGAGAAAGCCGACGGAGCGCGTGGGGGAACCCTGGATCGCCAAGAACCAGTCCCCCGTAAAGGCGGCGAGAAATCCCGCCGCCATCCACCACCGTCTCCACGTCATCATCCGCATCGCCATTCCTCACCGCTCACACCCAGGTTTTTCAACCACGGAACACACGGAATACACGAAACTGAAACTCACATCAAACAACGATTCTCCGAATCTCCGCCCCGTTCGGATGGGAGAAGTTAATCAACAAGCCAAGTTTCATTCCCGTCGCCTTCACATAGTTTTGCAGTTGTGCCGAATGATCCGGCAACAACTGTTTCACCGCCTTGAGTTCAAGGATGATTTTGTCAAAACACACCATGTCGGTCCGATATGTCTGGTGAAGCCGAGTCCCCTTGTAACAAACGGGAATTTCAGCTTGCGCCTGAAAAGGGATACCTCTCGCCGTCAACTCCAGTTCCAGCGCTTCTTGATAAACTCCTTCCAGAAATCCAGCTCCTAACGTCTGATAGACCTCGTAAACCGCACCGCGAATGGCATACGTCTCATCTTCAAAAATCAATTTCACCCCGCCGTCCTTCCGCCACTTCCGTGTGTTCCGTGTATTCCGTGGTTTACCATTCCCCCACCACTTCCGTGGTCCCTCTCACACCTCACTCGCCGAGGTACGGGTTGAGGGAGACGCAGTTGACGCCCAGTTCCTCGTCCGTGTCGTTGCGGAAGGTGACGTCGATCTCGGCGGCCTTCGCGGTGAAGACGATGTGGCGGAGGTTGATCCGCGCCACGCCGTCATTGTGCGCGTATCTTCCCTTGATGCGCTTGTCGATGTGTTCCCACGACTGCCCGGGGATGATCTCCGCACCGGCGGAAAGAGCGCACTCAACCGGGAAACGGCGCGGCGCGATGCGGTTGGCTTTCACGTCCTTCACGTCGAAGGCGGCGTACTGCAGGCAGTAGGCGCGTCCGGGCACCAGTCCCTGGATGTGCTGCGTGATGCTTCCCTTCTGCAGCGCGGCGAAGGTGTCGCCGAGTCCGCCGTTGCCGCCCCAGCGGTTCTGGCTCTTGGATCCGAACCCCGTATGCGAATCCGTCTTGGCGCCTCCCGTCGCGGTCCACGGCTCCAGCGTCCCGCGGAAGTCGCCGTTCTGCAGCAGTCCGGGAATGTAGGTCAACCCGTACTTCTCCGAGAGCATGGAGGTGTTGCCCTCGACGCAGTAGTGGCGCATGAGCTTGAACGACCACTCGTGCAGTTCGCGGTCGGCGTAGTAGCTGCCCCAGTAGCCGATGCACCCCAGCCCCGCGAAGGCGGGATCGTTCGCGACGAGGTTGACCTGCATGTCGAGGTAGTACTTGTAATCGACCTCCGGATGGTGCGAGAGCGAGAGGATCGGGATCTGGTTGAAGTTCCCGAAGATGATGCCCGCCGAGCCGGTGATGAGCGGATAGCAGCGCGCGTATTTGACGAGCGTGTCCTTGACATAGTAGTCCAGGTAGGAACGCGCCTCGCTCTCGTTCGCCTTCGTGCGGCAATACGCCTCGAAAAGCAGCTTGCCGCGTCCGCGCGAGGTGTTGCAGCAGGCGCTGAGGAAGTCCTGATCGACGCCAATCGAACCGGGCTTGCCGACGATCCACGTGTAGATCAGCCGCTCGTCCGCCTTGGAATAGCCGCGCAACCCGACGGTGTAGTTCTCGATGTTCTTGGTCTCCGCGAAAAACTGTTCGTCGCAGGTCACGCCGTCGTAGAACGGGGCAATCAACCCCCGCGCGTTCTCCAGTCGATGGGTCAGGTCCGCGCTGTCCTTCAGGTGTGTCGTGCCGAGGTTCGCAAGCCATTTGTAACCCTGCGCGCGGAACCAGGCGCGGTGCTCCTCCGGAATGTTGCCGCCGTTTTGCGTGGTCACGGCGGGCAGGACATACTTCCTCTGGAAATCCCAGTCGTACGGCTTGTTCTCCGCGACGTGGCTGTTCACCCCCGGACAGTAATTGAAGATCTCGGCGATCGACCGCACGGTCACGCTGCCGCCGTCGGCAGCCCCCTCCACGCGCAGCGTATGCGCCCCGGCGGGAATCTCGCGGAAGGTCTCCAGTCGCGGCGTGTCGGCGGCGATCACCGGCTGGCCATCGAGGAAGACGCGCAGGTTCGCGGCGTTCGCGGTCTTCAGCGCGGTGAACGTCCAGCCCGTCCGCACGGTGGTGAACCGGAAGGTCTGCGCGGAGGCGTCCGCCTTGACCGGCGCGGCGAGCACCTCGGTCACGAGGTTGTTGAGCCGGCGGTGTCCGGTGGCGGAAACCGCCGGGATCTCAACCGTGGAGTACGGGAAGGTGTTCGTGAAGATCGCCGTGCCGTCGGCGCGGCGGCGCACTGCGACGGCGAGCCGTCCGGCGTTCGCCTCGGGCGGAAGCGTCACGAGGTTCGTCGCGGCGGAGAACGGCTGGCGGATCGTCTTGCCGCAATCCCCGACCTCCACCTCCAGCTCGTAGTCCTCCGCCTTCCCCGACGGGAGCTTGCCGAAGAAGCGGAAGCTCGCCTTGCGGTCGGAACGGGAAATCCGGTGCAGGAGCGGATCCCACGGAACGAGGCGCGGCACCGACAGGAGCGCGCCGCCCGGTTTCGAGTTCGCCAGCGCGTCGGGACTGACGGCGACGAGACGGAAGTCGGCAACCTCCAGTTCGCCCGTGAACTGGATCGCGTAGATCAGCGCGAAGTACTGGCCGTTCTTCGACCCGCACATGGTGATCTCCTTTTCCATCTTGTGCCAGTCGCTGTTCTCAGGCAGTTTTTCGAACCCGCGCGTGTTGTACCAGCCCGTATTCGCGATCGTGACGCCGTTGCCCCGCGAACGGAACCCCTTGGTCCGAACCCAGGCGGAAATGCGGTACACGCCGTTGGACTGCAGTTCGATTCCATACTGGCGCAGCGTAACCTCCCCCTGCGCCGGCACATTCGCCGGCGCGACGAATTTCACGGAGGGAATCCCGCCCGGCCCGCCCGACGGCGTGTGCCGGATCCAGTTGCCGCCGTTGACCGCCGCCCAGTAAGGCGGCATCTCCAACTGGTCGGCCTCGAACCGCCCGTTCTGGAGAATGTTTTCGTTCGGCTGTACGGCGGCAACCGCCGAAAGCGCGAACGCGAACGTCCACAGGAATGTCATCGTCTTCATCATCTCGTTTCCTTTCAAACACCTTTTGGATTGCTTTCGGTCGCTTTCGGTCGCTTTCGACCGCCATCGATTGCTTTCGACCGCTTTCGATTCAAAGGGGCTGCCTCGGAGGCTCTGGCACCTCGGAGGTTCAGGCGCTTCGGGGTTCGGGGCTGCCTCGGGGGTTCGGGGGGAATGCCCCCCGTCTCCTTGCACATCACCCCCGCGCTACTCCCCCAGCCCGTACTCGACGGGGAACCAGGTGCGGTAGGCGTTGGCGGGTTCCCAGAGGTTGCCGGCGGAGGCGTAGTCGCAGAAGCGGATCTCCGGCCAGTTGAACCCTTCGGGGTTCTCGTGGTGCGATCCCATCGGCACCGTGGCGGAGAAGGTCATCCAGATATCGTCCGACGGGCTGCGCACCGCGAGGAGGAACTGCGGCGGATTCTTCGCCGTGACCTGGCCGCGACGGAACACCTCGTCGATCGGGCCGTCGTGGAACCGCGTGTCGCGCGCCAGCAGGATCGGGCCGTAGGTGAACGCAATGTAGTGGTCCAGCTCATGAACGCGAACCGTCATGTCGAAATTGACCTCGACCACATCGCCGATCGTCCAGGTGCGCGTGATGTCGCAATAGGTGCCGGGTTTCGGCGGCTGCTCGACCGCCTTGCCGTTCACCCGCACCGAGGCGCTGGCGCACCAGGCGGGGATACGTACCGACAGGGTGAAGGGAATCTGTTTCGCGGTGTGGTTCACCATCCGCACGAAGCCCTTCTTCGGATACTGCGTGTAGGTCTCGAAGATCACCTTCTCGCCGTTCGCGGGAAGCTTGATCTGCTGCTTGCCCGAGGCGTAGAAGTTCATGATCGCCTTCGTCCCGTTCGCCTGGAAGAAGGCGCGGAGGAACGCGACGAAACCGCGCGGCCCGTTGGCGTTGCAGCAGTTGGTGTGCATGTAGCAGTGGTGGTGTCCGCGGTAACGGTACCCGTTGAGCGGCGTGTAGGCGGCGAACTCCGTCGCGTCGCGGTTCATCGACGCGAGATAGATGTTGTAGAAGGTCTTCTCCAGTTCGTCGGCGTAACGCGGATCGCCCGTGACGGTGAGGAGTTTTTCGGCGAGGCGCATCCACGTGGTAACCACGCAGGTCTCCTGCAGGTGGACGTACGGACGGTGCTGTTTCTTGGCGCCGTGGAACCACGACTCGGAACAGGCGCTGCCGCCCGCGAGGTTGATCTCGTCGCGGATGATCTGATCGACCGTCGCGATCGCGGCCTTCAGCAGATCCTCCTTGCCCGTCACCTCGTAGTACTCGATCAACCCCTGGTAGCAGCTCATCATCTCGTAGGCCTTGGAACGGTTGCGCTTCATCACGTAGCCGCCGTTCTTGTCGGGCTGCAACCCGTACCCGTTGCGGTCCGCCACGGAGATCCCCTTCAGCGCGAGATCGACCAGGCGCGGTCCGTCCTCCGCCTCCGTCATGCCCTTCACGAGGAAGGACGCGAAATCGAGGAACCGCTGTTCCTTCGTGCGCTTGTAAAGCCAGACGACGGGTTCCAGCACGGAGGAACTGGCGTATCCCGCCCAGTTGCCGCTCTTGTACAGCGGATAACCGCGTTTGCCTTCGGGACCGAGCTGACCAATCAGATAGTCGCAGACCTTGGCGCAAGCATCCAGCGCCTTCTTGTCGCCCGTGCCGTCATAGTAGTGCATCAGGCCGAGCATGGTGTATTTCATGCCCCACACATCCCAGCCCTCGCCGCACCGCAGTTCGTCGGGGTAGTTGCCGATGTACCCCGAAGGCTCCTGCGAGGCAAGGATCGTCGCCAGTCCCGCGTCGATCTTGCGCTTCAGCTCCTCGTTGCCGGAATAGGTCCAGAGCGGAACCGCCGCGTGCATATACTTGCCCCAGAACTCAGTCTGCCACCAGCCGTGCCGCTCCGTCTTTTCGAGGAACGGCGCGGTGATGTACTCCGTGTCCGTGGCGACCACATGGTTCCTCAACATCCGATCCAGCCGCTCGCCCATCGGCCCCTTCAGACGCACCTCGCCCAAAACCGCCAGCGTATTCGGTTCGGCAACCGCAACCGCCGACACGACCGTAACCAGACAGGATACAAAAACACCCTTCATTCTCACTCCTCCTTGATACCCATAAAACCAAACTCGCCATCCATTATCCCACATTCCCCCCTCCCACGCAACACTATTCCGCGCCATCTGCCGCCGCAGGGCGCATCTGCGTTTTTCACCGCCGGTTTTTTCGATGATGGGGGGCAACTGTCATGCTGCGAGTTCCGGGTTCTGGGCGATCGCAATCGATCGTGATCGAAGGGGAGGGCGCGTGTCTTCACGCGCCGTGTTTTCGGCGGTCGGGGACGACCGCCCTCCCAAGCGATACCCATCCTGATTGATCGCCAGGGCGATAGAATGGACACTGACCGAACGGCGATAGTGGATGGGGACTGATGAGGTCGCGACGGGGCGCGACACTCCCGATTCGGGCAACGGGGACGTCGCCCCTCCCGTTCTCTGCGGCTCCGCGCCTCCGCTTGAGAACCCCACCCACTGAAACCACAGACCAACACGGACGCGCCGCGTTTACGCTTGCGCATTTCACCACCCAGGGCGAGCGTGAGCGACGCCTGTCTGTGTACGTCCGTGGTTCTTTAACATGCCCAGTGCCCCAACCTTGAACTGATAGGAAAGGCATGTTCAGCATTCGGATGCGACGGGGCGCGCCCCTCCCGTTCTCCGGTTTTGCGTGACCGCGACGGGCGCGTCCTTTCCTGTATCCTCTCTTGCGCATGGGGGAAAAACGCAGATGCGCCCGCCACAGTTCTGAGTTCTATGTTCCAGGCGACGTCATTCGGGGAAGCGGCACTCCTGTGCGCAGGTTGGCGGAGACTTCCTTGTCAATCGCGTAAGCCCTGCCCGTGAATTTCATTTCGCAAATGTCCACCACGCGATCGGCGCGGTCGATCAAAAGGTCAATCTGCGCACCTTGTGGATATGTGTCGTCGGCGACATACCGCCATGCGTAGATTTCAGCGCTGACGCCGGAAACGCCGAGCGCTTTCTTGATCTGGCCGATGTGCTGCATACAGAGGCGCTCAAACGAAAGGCCGCGCCAGGCGGCCTGCGCGGGCGAGTTTGACATGGACTGCCAAAACGAGGGATTGGTTTTCGGCGGGGAGAGGAAGGCGAAATGGAAGATGGTGAAGTTGTCGATGAGACGGTACATGTTGCCCCGCTTCCGGTTCCCGTATGACGGGCACACCTGAACAAAACCGCTTTGTTCAAGCGTCTCAAGGATGTCTGTCAGCCTGCCGGTTGCCGGAATCCCCGTCGCCGCCGATATTTCGGCGCGCGTGAGACCGGATTTCTCCATCAAAAAAGAACGAGAGACGTGTATCATTTTAACACGATAAAGTCAACGGATAAGGCAAATTATTCTTATATCCAGACTTTATCGCAAGAAAAATCTCGATAAAGTCAAATTTCAAAAAATAGGCGAATCCCCTGCGTCCGCAAAAAAAGAGACCCCAGCCCCTAACGCCCCGCCGCCGGGCGCGCTCGCTCGGGAGCCGCCCGCTTTGCCTTGGGCGGCTCTCCCTCGCTCGCGCGCCTTCCCTGCCGTTCCACTCCCTATTCGTGCGGTCCTGCGGAGCAAAGGAGGCGGAACCCGCCGTAGTAGTCGCGGAAGCCAGGGTAGTCCCTGCCGCGGGACGCGGAGCGACAATCCCTCGCGTTGCAGCCCCAGCTGCCGCCGCGCAACACACGGGAAGACCCCGAGGACGGTCCGGTCGGATCGGTCACGCTTCCGGACGGATAGTCCCCGTACCAGTCCGAACACCACTCCCACACGTTCCCGTGCATATCATACAAACCCCAGGCGTTCGGCTTCTTCTGTCCAACGGGATGCGTCTTGTCTCCGCTATTTTTGTCGTACCACCCCATCTCGTCGAGCTCCCCCGTGCCACCGTAGGCCCCGCTCGTCCCCGCGCGGCAGGCGTACTCCCACTCCGCCTCCGTCGGCAGCCGCGCCCCGCAGTTCAACGCCGCGTTCACCTTCTGGATGAACTCCTGGCAGTCATTCCATGAAACCTCTTCCACGGGCAGATTCGCACCTTTGAAGACAGAAGGATTATCCCCCATCACGCTTTTCCACTGCTTTTGCGTCACGGGCGTCTCGCCAAGCCAGAAGCCGCGCGTCAGCGTCACCTGGTGCTGCGTCTCATCGCCATCTCGCCCATCCTCGGACTCCGGGCTTCCCATCGTGAACGTCCCCGCCGGACACCAGCGGAACCGCATCTCCGCGCCACCGGGCAGGGTGAGCGTCTTGACCTCACCGGCTTGGCGAGGCAGTTTTGCACTCGGCCCAGTCTGCTTTCCCATCGGCAGTCGCGTGGGCGTCGCCGACACTGGGGGTGCCGACACGGCTTTATCTCCCGATGACAACCACCAGTAACCCCCGCCGAGGGCAAGGGCAGACAACCCGCTGAGAATGCCGCGCCGCGTCCATTTTTTCCGTCGCTGCGCATATGCGGCATCAGAAGCGATCCACTCCATGAGCGAGTCCAGCCCCTCGGAGGAGAAGCCAGCCTCGGGCACCTCATGCCCGCCGGGCGTGAGCCGCACCCGATCCACCGCCGACACCGCCAAGAGCGGAAGGTTGGGGTACGGTCCCTGCATGTGGCCGAGGTAGGTCGAATACACGCCCCTGAGTCCGCCCGCCGCCGCGACGATACTGCGGTAAGTCCCGTATTGCGAAAACGCCAGCAGGATGCGGCCCTCCGGCAAGCGCCCAGCCGCGCAATCAACGATCCCTTTCGTGATCCACAGCATCTCCAGTGTACGGGGATTGCTCAAGCTGCCGCTGATGATGTCCTTCAGGTTGACCAGCACCACGAGCGCGTCCGCCTCCAAAATGTGGTTCTTGAGCGTGCTGATTTCAGCGGCGTAGGGAGAGGTCTCCTTGTCCGGCCGGTTACCGAACGCCAGGCGGTAAATCTCTCCGCCGTAGTCGAGGAAAGAGATGTCGCACAGCACCTCCTTACCATCTGTCTTCCTCCGGCAGAGGCTCCAATCGAGGCTCGTCACCGAGTCCTTTCCCGTCGCGGAAGGCCACCTTCCCTCGCGCATATTCGCAGCCAGCAGTCCGACTGTCGCAAACGTATTCTGATCCTTCGCCTCAAGGAACACACCGGACTTGTCTGGATACATGTACTTCTCGCCGAACGCAGCCATCAGCACGGTCTTCCCGCTTCCCTCCACGCCTACAATCGCAATCCTAGACATACCCTACTCCTTGCCTATAAGTTAGCTGGTTAAGCGCGTTAAGTTAACCTAGATTCCTCGTTTGGTTCTCACGCAGAGCCGCCACGAGCGCAGAGTACGCAGAGAAAGGCTCGAAAACAGAGGCATTTTGAAGAATCGAGCGGGGTTTGGGGCGAGAAAAGAAGGGATCGATTCTTCACCAAATGTGTGAATCGAAAACCGCCCGGCAAACCGCCGTAAACTTTCCGAGTCTCCGCGTCTCTGTGTCTCCGCGAGAGAGCGAATCCGTTGTCCGGTAAAAGGAACAGAGGAATTTAGGATCAAACATTGCGGTCGCGACGGGGCGCGCCCCTCGTTCCGTGTCTTCGCGCCTCCTTGTGAGACGAACTTATCCCCATTTCCATTCCCGCATGGACGTAGGCGACTACTCTCGGTTTTCGACGGTGGTCGCTTCTCTCCTGGAACAGGCGTTCCTTGTTCCTGCTTATTCTCTGTGGCCGCGGAACGCGATTTCCACGACGCGATGACTTTGTTACCTGCCACGAACACCGCCGCGCCGAGGATCACCAACAAGATTACGATAAGCAATGTCTTCTGGCTGCGAAGCCTCGCGTTCTGGGCGCGAAGGTTGTAAATCTCCTCCTCTTGAGTCCGAATGGTTTGCGCGGTTTCGCGTCCGAGCTGCCTGAGACGAAGAATTTCAGATTTGGAGTCTGTTCCGTTCCATTCGGTAAAGGGATCGGGACGAGGCGGCTCCTTGATATCGGGATTCGCGCTCTTGATTCGAGGAACGGGATTCTCGCGAGTGCCATCGAGGCGGCAATCAAAAACCCCGTTACCGAAGAACGAGGCGTAGAACCCCAGATCGGCGACCGTCCGCAACGCGGCAAGTTGCGTCTCGAACGCCGCGCGGGAGGTCGGTTCGGGCAGGGGGTCCCGGTCGGGGACTTCCGTCTCCACGGGAATCGGCCGCATCGGCGCAGAGAACTCCGGAGTCTGGAATGCGGCGGAAACATCCAGCCGTTTCGCGTCCTCAAGAGATACGCTACCCAACACGCAGTAAAGTGCGTCCCGGCCGCGTGAATCCCCCCGTTCGGCGACATGGAATCGGTAGAATACGAAATGTCCGTCACAGACAAACGCGCCACACAATGAAGCGCATCGTTCACCTTCTGGATAAACACTTGGCAATCTTTCCAGGAAACCTGCTCGACAGGCAGTTTGTCATTTCCAGTAAACTTCGACGGATTGTTCCCCATCACGCTCTTCCACTGGCCCTGCGTGACCGGATACCGGCCCAGCCAGAATCCCTTGGTCAATGTCACCCGGTGATAGGTCTCATCGTTTCTGCGCCCCAACTCGCCGTTCTCGCTGCCCATCCAGAAGGTTCCGGGGGCGCAGTAAATCAACTCCATTTCCGCCCCGCCGGGAAGCGTGACCGTTTTCACGGTCTCGCGGGTCGGATGGGGTACGGGAGACGATGCCTTCTCGGCACACTCCGAACAACAATTGGCGGCTTTCTCGTAGTGCCGCTTGCAGAGGTGGTCTCTCCCACAGACACGGCAGCGGAAGGTCGCCGACTCCTCATTCTGGAAACCGCAGACCGGGCATGTCACAGTCGCGGGATAGGTGGAATCGGAGACCGTCTGCTTGCGTCCCTGGATCAGGACGATACGCGGCCAGTCAACCGTCTTGTCACTTTCGGGTTTCTGATCCGTCGTCCCCATCCTCTCGTACACCTGACGCAGGAAGTCGTCGCCGAAGGCAAGCTCCAGTCCCTTCTCGCGGCAGTCCGTCATCACGCGGTCGATCGCGTAGGTGAAGATCCCGTGCCCCAGCGACTCCAGTTCCAGGGCAGACTGCCCCGAACCGCAGGAACGCCAAATCGCATACGCGCCACGCCGTCTAGAGGAACCGGGGTTCCCCATCATCGCGGACATCGGGGCGAGATCGCGCGGTTTCGCCTTTCCGCGCTGCCCGGAAAAGAAGTTCGAGCGGCACGCGTCCAGAATGAAGATGCTGCTCTGCCCGTTCCGGAGCGTCAGGTCGCGCAGCATCGAGAAGGGAATCCCCGCCCGGCTGTACTGGAGGTTCGCGTACTTGTCATCCCGGCAGAACAACAATTCGTCGCTCCCGCCCGGACTCGTGAAGCCGTGTCCGGCGAAATAAAAGACGAAGACGTCCCCCGCCTCCAGCCCGGACGTCATCGCCTCCACCCATTTTTCCACCTCACCCCGTGACGGATTCGGCAGCAGCCGCGTCTCGAACCCGCTCATCTTGAACTGCGCCTGAATCTCCGACGCGTCGCCGACCGCGTACCGCAGATTCTCGATCCGTTCGTCCTGATACTCGTTCACGCCCACAAATAGTGCTTTTCGCTTCATCGTCCCTTGGCTCCTCAATTTCCTTGACGGAAAAGCATACCGAACTCTTGCATGATTCGCAAGGGAAAACGGATAGAGAGGCAGCAGAGTTAAATTCCTCTGTTTCCTTTCCCGAACAACGGTTTTTATCTCTCGCGGAGACGCGGAGCAACGGAGATTTTGTGGGTTTACGAGAGTTTTCCGAACGATGTTCGATTCACTTATCGAAGTGATCGTCCCCTTCCTTGCAGTCCATCAATACCGCGTTTTCATGTAAAATCCCGCAGGTTTCTGATCTTTCTAGCCTACTCTGCGCCCTCCGCGTCTCTGCGCGAGAACCCAAACGAGGAATCTAGGTTCAAGGTTGGGTAGTTAGGTGGTTACCTTCAGCATTACGGACGCGACGGAGCGCGTTCTTTCCGCTCAGAACTCAGAATAATAGCCCAGCTGCGGCGTGCCGGAATCCGACATCGCCGCAGCAAGGATTGACAATATATTTGTTTGTTTTATCCATTACCCTTGGATGCCTGACGAAGTTCCTCCCGTACCTTCATCAAAATTTTCCCAAGGTTGTTTTCCCCCACACCGGTCTTCTTATCCACGCCCCAGAAGATGTCTCCCCACCGGTTCCCCTCCTCCAGCTGCATCGATCCTGTGTTGATTAACGTCTCGGCAAGATCCGGATGCTGCGCGAACTTGGCTTTGACGATCGCCTCCATGATGCCGACCCGTACCGAATCCCAGTCCGGGCGCAACTTCACCTTCTGCCCCTCTTTCTTGGCAATATCGGCGCGGTACTCGGCGAACTTCGCCCGAACGGACGGATCCAGGCTTTTCTGCGCCTGATAGGCCGCCTCGGAACTCGGATAGCGGATACCGTCGAACTCCACTTCGACAGGATAGAAGTTGCTCAAGAAA
>JAFSTA010000037.1 GCA_017450695.1 Kiritimatiellia bacterium
GAATGTCAGGTTGTTGGCACCACCTTCCATCTTCTCGTTCGCGCCGACACGCAGAATGTGAATGTCAGAGACAACTCCAAACCGAAGACGGGGTTTCACGCCCGCCTTGAATCCCGCCGCAGCCAACAGAAAACGATTGCCTCCGAACGCGCCGAACGCAGCCGCTCCACCAATGAAAAAATCGCGTCTCGTCATCTTCATACCTTGCCCTCCTAACGGGTAAAATCATACCGCAACTTCCCTCTTGGGTCAATGCCGGGGATTCGGAGATGGTAGGGAGCGGGCAATAGGAAGCAGGCAATGGAGGGAACGGGTGACACCGTCAGCTGAAAGGCTGAGAAGCAGGGGGCTAGACTTCTAGAATCCGCGTCTATAACTTCATGGTTCACAAATCTCAAATGCTCACAAATGCCAACAATGTCACAAATCACAATGCCGTTTCAACCTCGTCTAAAACTTCAACCTCCGGCATGTGTCCAGCAAGTTATCTGAATAGAATCACTCACGCAATGCGTGAGCGGGGGGGGCTAGGAACTGATGGTGACGCGCTTCGGGGGAACGCGTCACATTCGCCTTTGTTGGGAGAACCAGCCACCATGCGGTCGCGACGGAGCGCGCCCCTCCCTGTTTTGCGTACTTCGCGCGAGGCAAACCGGAAGGAATGGCGGTGAAGAACGTAGGCGCATCCGAACCGGTAACGTTTGAAATTGCGCATTGAACGCGATGGGGTAATTTGATACACTTCCGCTCTATCTGCTTCTCGACGAGTATGACAACTTTACGAACGCGATGCTGCGTTCCGAGGCGGATGGCGAGTACAGGGGGATCATCCACGGACAAGGGTTCTACCGCGAGTGGTTCAAGGCCTTCAAGGGAAACTTCGACCGCATCTTCATGACCGGCGTCTCACCCGTTACGATGGATGACCTGACGAGCGGCTTCAACATCTCGACGAACATCTCGCAGGACTCTCGGTTCAATGCGGCGCTGGGCTTCTCGGAGGGGGAGGTCCTGAAACTCTACTCCGATTTCAAGGGAACGGGGCTGTACCGGGACGGCACTTCCGCCGAATGGGTGAAATCTTTCAAACCGTGGTATGACGGCTACTGTTTCGCGAGGCAGAAGATCGGTGTCGAAAGCGTCTATAACAGCGACATGGTCCTCTACCACCTGAAGGCTCTCGTCGGGACGGGCGAGGCCCCGGATGAGATGTTGGACAGGAATATCGCCACGGACTACGACAAGCTTCAGGTGATCGCCGACATCCAGCATCGGCAGTACCGTGAGAGGAATGGGGTGTCCGATGGAGACGGCGGGGAGGACGTGTTGCCGCTCACGGAGGAGATCGCGGCAAGGGGCAGATCGCCTTCGACTTGGTAGATTCGTTTCCTGCCGACAGACTTCCTGAGGAGCGCAACTTCCGTTCGCTTTTCCACTACTACGGCATCCTTTCGATGGCCGGGCGTGAGCGTGGCAAGACGGTATTCAAGGTTCCGAACGCTTGCGTGGAGAGGCAGCTCTTTGATTATCTCCGCGGCGCGTACGGGCGGAAACGTGCGCCCAATTGGCAGGAGTGGGACGCCCTTGCGGGACGCTTCGCGTATGACGGCGAGTGGGAACCGTTCCTCAATCGTTTGGCGCACGATTTTGCCGAAACGAACCCGGTACGCGGCGGCATTCAAGGTGAGGTGCGCATCCAGGGGTATATGCAGGCGGAGTTCGGGCACCTCAGGATGTACCTCGCCCGCCCGGAAATGGAACTGGGGCGTGGATTCTGCGACTTCTGCCTCTTTCCCGAACGTATGCACTATGGCGATGTGGAGCATAGCTATATCGTGGAGCTGAAGTTCTCGGCGAAGGACGCCGCGGACGCTGAGGTCGAGAGGCTGCATCAAGAAGGACTGGCGCAGCTCGCGAAGTATCGCGCCGCCCCGTTTGTGCCTTCGCTTGCGAAAGGTACCACGCTCCATCAGATCGTATTCCAGTTTAAGGGTACGGAACTTGTCCGCCTTGAGCAAGCCGCCGAAGAAAAGATCTAGGTGGTAGGTGGTGGCTAGCCCCTGTGCATCGTTTAGAATGACTAGAGGTGTTAGTACCCCTAGGACCTCTAGACCGCCAATTTGCCTATAAGTTCAACCTAAATTTGTTGAGCCACAAAGAACACAAAGATCACAAAGAAATAGAGGCAGAACAGGAAGAATATCGGCACTCCGGGACAAGACTGGCTTTCGCCATTTGGGTGAACAGATTTTCTGTCGTAACCGTGTGAGTTTGTGGGCGAAAAGCCTCTTTTTTTGACACATTCTCTGCGTACTCTGCACCCTCAGCGATTCCGCGTGGAACAGGGAATCATTGATTTCGTCGCAGAAAATGAAAAGATGCCTACTTCTCAAGCCGTTTCCGCAACGCAGGAGAAAGCTTGTCGGATCTATCCTGTCCGCTCCAGCATTGTGACCTCACAAAAGGCGCAATGCGTGGATTGTCGGTCTTGATTCCATAAAACTCCAGCACCACGTCTTTCGCGTCGCGCAAGTACTGCTTCGCCTGGTCCCCCTTGGCTTTTGAAATTTTCCGGACGGACTCGTCGATGATAGCCACCTCATCAGGTTCCGTCGGCATGGGTGGGGCAACATACCTCAATTGAATTGAATCTCCTTTCGATGGGCGAAACGGGGCAAATGTCATTTCGTAATGGAAACGCCCGTTCCCATCGTCTTTTCGCATCCATTTTTCCGGTGTCGGACTCCAATTCCTCACCATGCGGATATCGGGTTTCAACAGCAGCAGCATGTTTGCGCCCTTTTTGGACAAGGCGGCGAGACGGTTTTTCCGATCCTCGTCCGTTTCGTCATAGGCACCACGCTTTGCAAGATAGGACTCGAACTCTTGGGAATAATATTTGAAAGTCGCTTTCTCGATCTCGCCGGCCCAGCAGGTGGCAGTCCCGGTAACATAGATGTGGGCCTCGCCGATACCGACGTCGAATAGAGTGGTCAAAAGGGAATCGGTGTCCACATCGTCTCGGGATTCACGACTGTTCGCACGATATGTCGAATCCAGTCCTAAATATCCCTCCATCGTGTAGGAGATGACAAGCGTCTGTTCCTCGTTTGGAGCGAATTTCATCGTCCAAAGGAATAGCTTGGAAAAGTGCTTCTCCTTGTCGTAGGGAACGAACCGAACCTGGAATTTCTCGTTGCCGCGTCGAGCCGTAAAATTAAATAACGCGACAAGTTCCTCCACGTCCTCCGCGCTTTTACTGGACATCCGATATGGCTCAAGGTCCAGCGGAAAACCGACTTGAAGCTCAACGGGGGTAGACTTCAGATTGCGTAGCAAGAACGTACAGCGATAATCCATCGGGTCTAGGTTTTCACATGCCGTCGTCACTGGTCCCTGCGCTTTTCGTGGTGTCATGACCACTTCCTCCTCGACCATCTGTATCGCATCGGTTTTTTCCGCAATCGGTGTCTGTCCAGATCCATTGAACACGCCGACATTGGCGAATATACTGAATGAAGCTGCACCGACAACACCCAAAACCAGCTTCTTCATGGTTGTTTTCTCCTTGCGGACGTTCGATATGACATACGATGAAAGCCTGGGTCGGACATTGATGTCGACTCCTTACGCTCCCTGCAACCGCATAAATCGGTAAAGTCGCTGATGATTTGCAAATAGGCGTCGATGCCCATTACGGATGTAAAATTGTTGTGGTCTGCACCATCGACCGAGAGGAAGCGTTTGGGTTCATTTGCGAGGTCGAAAAGTTTCTTTCCGTGGCTGTACGGAATCACCGAATCGTCCGTTCCGTGAATGGCAAGGACAGGGCACTTGACATCCCTGATCTTCTTGAGGTTCGGGAAAGGATCGACCGGCAGAATGCGGATATGCGTGACGATACGCGGCGCGGACAGGAAAGCGCATTCAAGGACAAGACCGGAAACGGGCCGTGTCGCTGCCAGTTCAACGGCGGGACCGGTCCCGATGGAAAAGCCATTCACGATTATATCCTCCGGCTTGAAACCGCGTGTTTCGACAAGCCAGTCATAGAGCCGATGGACGTTACGGTAGCACCCTCTCTCGTCCGGCGATTCCTCCGAGAGTCCGTAGCCGGGATAATCGACACACGCCACCGTAAATCCGCGTTTGGTTAGAAGCCGCAGGACGGACAACGAATGGACGGCGTTTTCGGCATTTCCATGACACCGGATGATCGCCTTCCGGTCTCCCTCCGTACCGAACACGATCGCGGCGATTTTCACGCCGTTCGTGCCGATGTCCACATACCCTTCCGTGGACTCGTCATAACCGCCTCTGCACATTTCCGGATGGAACATGAGCGAATTGATACACCCCATACCTGCAAGCAATGTTAAAATCGCGACACCCGCCACAATCCTAAAAACTGATTTCACCTAGACACCTCGACCTCGTGCCGATTCGCTGAAAGCACCCCGCGCGAACTACGGACATCGGACTTCACGTACCCTGTCGCCTCGAAAAGGATCCGCTCGCTTCCCGGCTGGCGTCATCGTCCGTCTTCAAGTTTACAGGATGGGTTCGACGGGAGAACCGTCTTCTTGCTTGGATGCCGGGGGGGGCGCCTCTTTCGTTTCGGCGGGGTTGAAAACCTCGACGCGGTCGCTGGTGCGGACATCGCGGACCCAACTGGTGTCGCCCGATGCGGGGGCGTACTTGCGGTCCTCGCGCTCCAGTTCCTTCCAGGCGTTGTGGGCATCCAGTTCACTACGGCGGCGGAGCTGATCCTCGCGCGCCTTGAGCAGCTTCTCGTAGGTCTTATTGGCGTTGTAGTCGCGGTCCTGCTCGCGCCACTTCTCCTTGACGCGGCGCATCTTCTCGTCCTTCGACATCGGATCGGCGAGCGGACTGGCGGACCAGCCGTAGTCGATCCACGGACGTGGGTCGGAGAGGGAGTTCTTACGGCGCTGCGCTTCTTCCAGGAGGGATCTGGAGTCGTTGAAGACGTAGGGCGTCATGAAGACCAGCAGTTCGGAACGCGTGTCCGTGCTGGTAGTCGAGCCGAAGAGATACTTGCCGACAACGGGAATGTCCTTGAGGATGGGGATACCGGTCTCGCTTTTCTTGACTTCATTCTGGACGAGTCCGCCCAGCACGACGGTCTGCATATTTTCCACGGAGACGTCCGCCGAGAGTTTGCGCGTGGTGACGGTCGGGTACGACTCGTTGCCGACCTGCTGGTTCGCGCCGATCGTCTCGAAGGTTTCTTCGATCGTCAGCACGACCATGCCGTTGGGGCTGATGCGCGGCGTGACCTTGACGGTCAGACCGATGTCGCGCTGCTCGTAGTCCGGCACCTCGGTTCCGTTGTAGGAGGAACCCGAATAGCGGACGCCCTTGTAGAGGTAGCGCATATCCGTCGCCTCGATGGTCGCCTCTTTGTTATCGACGGTCATTAGGATGGGGGAGGAGAGTACCTTGGTGCGACTGTCGCTCTTCGCCGCCTCGATGAGAGCGGAGATCTGCAGTTTGTCGGACTTCAGGAAGTAGTTGAGACCCGCGCCGGCGAGAGAGGAGGAAAGGTTTGTTGTTGCGTCGGCACCAAGTCCGACTAGGCTTTCCAGCATGGAGGAATGGGTTCCGCCGCCGCCGCCCATCTGGTCGCCGTTGCGGAAGAGGGCGTCGCGGATCGTGCTGTGCGTGGTTTTTGTGACAGTCGTTTCGTTTCCGTCGCTGTCTGTACCGGTCGTCGTGGTCGTTTCCGTATGCCCGCGCTTGCCCGTCTTGATCCAGTCGATGCCGGTGGTCAGCTCGTCACCGAGCTGGACTTGGATGACGACGGTCTCGATCAGCACCTGGGAGAGCTGGATGTCCATGCTGTCGATGACCTCCAGGATCGCGGCGATGGCGGCGGGGGTCCCCATCATCACGATGGCGTTCGTGCGCTTGTCGGCAAGGATCTTGATGTCGTCCTTGGTAATCTGTCCGAGACCGGCGGCGCCGGTGTCCCCGCTGCTTGTCCGAGTCCCGGAGGAACGCGCCTTGGCCGCGTCATTGAGGGAGGTACTCTTGGGGACGCCCCCGACGCCCGTATGATGCCCGCCGCCGGGCTGCTCGCGGTTCGCGTTGGCGTTCGTGCCGGAGGTGTTGCTGCGGTTGCTGCTGTCGTTCGAGCGCGAGGAGGCGTTACCAATCAGGTCATTCAACATGGAGGCAACCTCCTCCGCCTCGGCGAACTCCAGACGGCGGACGGTCGCCTTCACGTCGGGATCCGTCTCGATGTCCAAGACCGTGATGATCTTGTCGAAGAAGTTCATGTTCTCCTTGCGGGTGATGATGATCAGCTGGTTGGAGCGTTCGTCTGCGATAATCTGGACTTTGCCGCGGATCATGCCGCGGTCGGCGTCGCTCATCAGCGCTTCGATGTTCGCATTTGGCGTGGAGACGGGGGCTGCGGGCTGCTCCGGACGTCGGATTCCCGGAATCGTGCGGGGCGCCAATGTCGGCGTAGGGGTGGGCGTGGTGCGCGTGAATCCCGGCGAACCGCTGGTGTTCTGCTTGACTTCCTCCTTCGACTGCGTCTGCTTCTGGGATTCGGTGACGATCTCCTCCAACACCTTCTTGATGTCGGCGGCTTTGGCGTGGACGATCGAACGGACATTGACCTCCTCCGTGGCGATCATCGGCTGGTCGATGAAACGGACGATTTCCAGCATCCGGTTGACATTCTCCTGAGTGTCGGTGACAAGCAGGCTGTTCGTGCGCTCGAACGCCTGGATCAGGCCGTCGGGCCGCTTGAATCCCTCCAGCGCCTTCTGCGCTTCGGAGATCGTGATCGACTTGAGCTGGATCATCTGGCTGACGGTCCTGCCCTGTTCGGGATGGCCGCCTTCGGGTTTCTCCATCATGATTTTGATGCCGCTTGTGCGGATGGACTTGGAGGGGAGCGCCTTGATGAACTTGTCGCCGAACTGTTCCAGCGAGATGCCGTTCATCGCCAGCGAGATTTCAATCGCCTCCAGATACTCCTCGCGCGTCAAGGGAACGCCGCGCGAACTGCGCAGGGTGATCCCCGTGACCTTCGGCAGGTCGGGGGCGATCAGGAGCGTACGCCCGACTTCGGCGGCATACGCCTCCATCAGGAACTGGGCGTCAGCCTGCTCGAACTTCAACGCGGGCATGGTGGTCTTGGTGTCGTCGGGAAGCTGGTCGCCGAAGTGCTTGACCGTGTTGGGGGCCATCGGCACCTTCGAGTCGCCGCCACCTTGCTGTTCCGCGCCGGGCTGCGGGTTTCGTCCGCCGATCAAGGGGCGGCGCTGCCCGAGTGCGCGGGGCGCGGGAATGGCCGAGCGTCCGGGTACAGGCGTCTGCGCCTCGATCGCACAGGCGAAAAGCGCCAACGCGCCCATCATCCAAATCAGTTTCCAACTGTGTTTATTTGTCATACGTGGTCTCTTTCATGGCTGGGCGCTTCGCGCCGACGAGTAGTTAAAGGCTGAAAAGCTGAGGAGCTGAGAGGCTGAGAAGCGGAAAGGCGGGGATGCTGAGAAGCGGGGTGGAGGGGAAGTGATGCGGCGACGGGATTTGCCGTATCCGATGGGGTGATGCCGGCGGACGTGTCGGGTTCGGGAAGTGCCTGTTTCGCGTCGCGTGTCTCGTTGGTCGTGGCGGGAGCTGCCGCCTTCGCCGGTTCCTTCTCCTCCTCCTTCGCGTTTCCCTCTTTCTCTTCGTTTTCCTCTTCGTCCCGTTCGCCGAACATGTAGGCGCACGAAAGCGTGAAGTACCCTTTCAGGAATCCGGGGCGGTTTTGGATCGGGTGGATGTATAGCTGCTGGATGTCCAGCGACGCGCCTTCCTGGTGAAGCGACCAGAGGAAATTCACGATCGACTTGAGCGTTCCTTCCCAGTCCTTGCATTCGATGACCATCTCGGAGAGGTTGCCGACCTTCTTCTCCTGCGGAGCCTGGCTGCGGGTGATGGAGATGTGGCTCTTCTCCGCCAGGGTGTCCATCACCGTCTGCCAATGGGTATCGACATTCTTTGCGTCTTCGGGGAACGCGGGGATGATCTTCACCGCTTCCTCCAGTTTCTCTTCCCAATCGCCGCGCGCCGCGATCAACGCCTTTTCCGCCTGCAGCTTCGCGTGGGCGCGTTCATAGATCCGTTTCGCGATGTTCCACTGCTCGATCTTCCCCTTGTAGGAGAAGAAGAGGAGCGCGTAGAGAACCAACACGCCGATGATCACCAGCAGATTCTTATCCCGTGAAGAAAGCGCTGCCATTATTTCTCCTCCGGTTTCTTGAACAGGGCGTTCACTTCAAATTTCAGCTTCCCCTTGTTGCGGGAGCGGCCCGACATCGTAACCTGCTCGAAGAGCGGCTTGTCTTCCTCCGGATGCCGCACGGCGGTGAGACGGTCTTTCAAGGCATTGATGAGCGTACTCTGGTCGGACTCTCCCGAAACCTTGACGCCCTCCTGGGCGCGATAGGTGAAGCCCAGCAGGGTGATGCCCTCCGGCAGGTTCTCGCAGACGAGCTTCAGCATCTCCAGCGCGGAACCGGACTTGTCCGCGTAGTGGCTGATCAGGTTGACCTTCTCCACCGTGTTGGAGACATTCTCGTAGGTCTGCCTGTGCTTCTTGCACAAGTCGCGGTCCCGCGCGGTCCAGTGCCCATAGACCATCGGCGCCGCGACCAACACGCCCATGATCGCCAGCCACACGGCGGCGGCGGCGCCCGCGAACCAGTACACGCGCTTGCGGATCAGGGCCGCCTTCTGTTCATCGATCCACTCCTGCGGCGTCAGGTTCAACTGCGCACTGTCCCCCGTGCGGAGTGCGACGCCCGCCACGCCGCCGTTGGCGTCGCGGATCGGGAACTCGCGGATCGGCACGTTGTTGAACTGGCCGAGAGCGGACTTGAGCGATTCGCCGACTGGCCCGTCCGAGGCGATGACAATCTCTTCCAGGGGGAGGGAATCCGTTGTCGTCTCGACCTCCATCAGGGTCAGCATGATCTCGCGGGTGATCGCCGTATCCGTCTGCGCGTCCAGTGCGCGAACCAGTACGGGAATGCCGTTGTCGATCACCAGCAGATTCCAGATGCCGGCCGTGTGGAATAACGCGACGCGGCGTCCCTGCGTCGCCAGCTTGCAGGAACCGCAGAGTGTGCGGAACCAGCCGAGGATGCCCGCGTCGGTCCGCACCACCTCCAGCTTGGCGAGATGGAGCCATTCCGCCCACTGGTCGGAGAAGAGTTTCGGCCAAGCCGCCGCAAAGACCCAGATGTACTTCTCCTCCTCGCCCAACACCTCGTAGCTGATCGACAGTTCTTCGGTGGGGTAGGGGGAATCCTTCTCGACCTGGAGCGCGACGAACGAGGCGAGATCCTCACGCGATTCGATCGGGGCCTTGAGCACACGCGCGTACAGTTGCGAAAGCGGAACGCCGAGAACGATCTGATGCGCGCCGAGTTCCTTCTTCGCCTCCATGATCGCGCGCATCTCCGGCGTGTCCGTCATCGCCACGGTGGCGTCCGAGGAGTTTTCCTGCAGGGACGCGAGCGCCTCCGCCGTGTCGGAGAGGCTGGCCGCCTCCGCTGCCTCCGGATACTCCAGCTTCCACTCGCCGCTGCGCGACAGACTCCACTCCCGCTTCCCGCGCGGGACTAGGGAAACGCCGCGCAGGACGCCGTTCTCAATCATCAAAACTGTGATGTCACTTCTCGCCATAACTTCATCTCAGGGATCTTCTCTCCAGCGAAGATACCGTACCGTGTCGCTCTCCACACTCGCAACCGTTTCGATCGTATGGGTGATTCCGGCGGAATTCCCCGTCACGCGAATCCGGAAATACTGCTCCGGCGCGTAGGAAAAATATCCTTCCGCCGAAGTCGGGACTCCTCCGGGAATCCGCGTGTTCAGATCGTTCCAGTCGGAAAACAGGTTGCTCTCCACGCGGTCGTCGGTCGTCCGCGCCTTGTTCTCACCTGTCTCCCGTTCTTCCACAATCGCCCCCGCCAGTTCCTCATCGCCGTCGATGCCCGGAACCGTCATCAACACCTCTTTGGTTGCGGAGTTCACGTTTATTTTAACATTTTCTCCCCAAATGTCAAAAAACTCCTTCAAGCCTCCGCAGCCGATCATCACCTGCTTTTTTTTGTTTTTCTCCTCCGGATTCAGAATGCCGCCCTCGTAAATCGCGGGGTGCTCGCGAATCCCGCGGATGCGCTTCAGTTCCTCCACGGAGGCAACCTCGCCGTTGCGCGGTTTGTACGGGGTTTCCAGATCGTTGTAATACTCGTCCTCCGCGCCGTTGTGCCCCGTCACCGTGCGGTCTTCGTCGCGCCAGTCGTACCAGCTGTCCACCACTTCTTCCTGGTAGTCCATCGGCAGTCCGATGACGGTGAGGATGTTTTCCCAGATCGTGTCCGAGGTGTCGTTCTTGCCCAGCTGGTTGATCGGCCACTTGTTCGCTTCCGCCGAGGTGATCTCCACGGAGACGACGCCGTTTTCGGGCTTGCCTTGATCCACGGCGTAGTTCTGCACGGTGCAGGAACCGCGCTGGAGGTTTAACTTCGGTTCCAGCCACGGGTCCTCCTCCTGCTCGTCGGTGGCCTGCGTGTCGGTCGCGTTCTTGTAGTCGAGCAGGATCATCTCGGCGATGGCGATGCCGGACTGCGTGAGGTAATCGACATGCCGACGGTTGCGTACATACATGTCGATCTTGCCTTCGAGTTTGGCGTCCAGTGCGAAGGACATCACCAGCAGACTCAACAGCGCGATCGTCCAGATCGAGAGGATCATCGCCGCGCCGCGCTGGGCGCACGGTTCTGCGTACAGGTGAGAGGCAGTAGGCAGTAGGCAATAGGCAGTCGTATGCGGGTGGCTGTCGATCGGGCAGGCCGAAACACGTCTCCCCCGCTTTTGACCGATGGAGTACACACCCTCCGCGTCTCCGCGTCTCCGCGTGAGGTTGTCTGATTCCGGTTGCGCGGGATGGTGCCGCATGAATGGAAGGAGGTTGCGCAGTTTCATCATATCGGTCCTCCACCGCCGCCCGGTCCTATCATGCCACCCGCACCGGGACGCATCCCGCCTCCGCCGGGGTTCATGCCTCCGCCGGGCCGGATCGGGTTTTGGCGGTTTCCGGGGGCTCCGGTCTGTCCGGAATTTCCGGATTGCCCGGACGTACCTGTTTTCCCGTCGGTTCTTTTGGTACCGGTCTTGCTGTTGGTCTTGCCGTTGGCGCTTCCGGGATTCTGCGAGTATTTCCAGACGGGGATCTCGATGTCTCGCGTAAGCGCGATGGGATCGTCGCGTTCTTTCAGCGGTTTCAGATAAAGCGTGACGGAAACCTTGTAGGGGAGTGCGTTCGAACTGGTCCACTCGTCCTCCCACTTGATCTCCTTGGCATTGGCGTCGGGCGGTTCCTTCAGCACCTTGCAGTCCATCGCGATCACGCGCGGTGAGATGAGGTACGCCTTGATACTTTCCTCGCGTTCGTCATCGGTCTCTTCCTCGTCGCGAAAATCGCTGCACCACGCCTTCGCCATCAGGCCGCCGGATTCGTCGCGTGAGTTCCTCGTGTCTCCCTCCTCCGCTACATACAACCGTACCCGGTGGGGAATCTCGGCCAACTCGGTTTTGCCGTCGATGTCCTTGAGCGTTCCGACGAATGCGCGGCCGAGTTTCATCCACTCCAGCGTGTCGTGCGCATCGACGCCCTCCCCGCCGTCCTGGAAGGAAAAGCCGCGTTCCATCTCTTTCTGCACGGTGGTGGAGAAGTAGGCGCTGCGGAGGGCGGATTCGATCTGGTTCATTACATAATCGGCCTGCGCCATCGAGTCCGACATCTCGATCCCCGCCGTCCAGCTCTGCGTGACCGTGTGGAAACAAATGAACGAGAGGAGCATCATGATCGAAAGGATCGAGATGGCCATCAGCAGTTCTATCAATGTAAAGCCGGTCTTCATTATCGTTTCTTGCGGATCAAGCGGATCAGCTCCTCCTGCTCGCTTTCGTTACTTCCCCAAGTGATGCGTGTGCGCAGTACATACAGGCCATCGTCGGTGTCGGTGGCGTCCAGGTCTTTCTCATCGACAGAACGCTCGAAGGTGTAGTCGCGGTAGAGCTTGCGGGTATCGTTGGAAATGTCCAGTTCCAGGTCGTCGATCATGTCGTCTGCCGTGACCGGCTCAATGTTCAGCCGCTCGTCGTTCTCCGGGTCGGTGATGTCGTCAGGAGGCGGGATGGGATAACAGCGTTCGCCGAGGGAGAAGACGAACTGCGCGTCCTGAAACTGCTTGGAGAGGTTCATCATCTGCGCGCAGTTGCCCAGACTTCCCATCAGCCCCATCAGACCGCCGGCGAGAATGACGACGGCGATCAAGATTTCAATCAGGGTAAAGCCATGTTGATCAGTCGTCATCCAAAATCCTCGCGTTTCCAAAACGGTCCACCGACAGGATCAACCGCCAGCTGCCGTCCAACACCCGACCTTCGCCGTCCGTCGGCGCGATCGTCACCCGGTAGGGCAGGCAACGCCCGTTCCCGGCATAGACGACGGAGGCGGTTGTCTTGACCTCCATCGTACCGCCCCCCTCGTCACTGTCCGACTCGTTGACGATCAGCCCCGTCTCCTCGTCGTCATCCTGCAGCTGGTTGCTGTCCAGTTCCACTTCGAAGGCAATCTGCCGATAGGTCTGCTTGGTCACCAGCTCCGTCATTTCGCTCCCCGCCGGCGCCTCGGAGACAACTTCGGAAGCGTCGGAAGAGATGCCGTCCTCGCCGTCGTCGCCACCCGTATCGGCAGGGAACGCGGCGGAACCGCCCGAGGAGCCTCCCTTGGGGTGTACCTCCACCGTGCCGTCCGACGAGATATCGAGCAGCATCGTCTGTTGGTTCAGCACCGCCATCGTGCGCGCGTAACGCGACATCTGCATCAATCCGCGCGAGGCAGACTTCACCCTCGCCACGTCTGTTCCGCTAACAGTCGGAACGGTGATTGCCGCGAGAATCCCGATAATCACGACCACCAGCAACAGCTCCAACATGGTGAAGCCCTTGTTTCCGTGTCGAAAGAATCGCTGGATCAGCCGTTGCATCCGTATCTCGCCTTGTCTAGAAGTTCGGTAGTTCAGTAGTTCGGTGGTTCAGTGGAAACCCCTATCGCCACTCTTGATCTTCTAGACTGTCCGAGCCATCTAGATTCACCAGGATTTCTAGATTGTCTAGCTTTTCTAGAATTCCTGCCAGGGCCACTCTTGCCCAGAAGCCGAAAGCTAGTTGGTGATGTCGTCGTCGGTGTTCATGTCGCCGTCGGGACCGGCGGAGCGGATTGAGACCCTCTTCCCCTTCTTCTGGTACTGGTAGGGGTTGCCCCACGGGTCGTTCAGCGCGGATTCCTTCAGCAATCCCGGATTGTCGTCGGTTCCCTGCGTCAGTTCTTCCAGCTGGTCGGGATATTTGCCGTTGTGTTTCATGGAGAAGACCTGGCAGGCCTCTTCGATCGCTTGGATGGAAGTGCGCGCGGTCGTGATACGCGCCTCCTGATCTTGTCCGCTCAGCATCATTCTGGCTCCTGCGGCCAGGATGCCGAGGATGCACACCACCATCAGCAGTTCGACCAGCGTGAAGCCGCTGGAGGAGTTGCGTATCGTCCGTTTCATTTTGTCATTCATCGCGTTGTTCCTTTCTCGATCGTCCCGTCCTGCTTGCCCGCGGGAACGGTACCGTACTACTTACCCGCCCAGTGTCGAAGTCGCCTTCATCACCGCCATCAAAATCGCTACCGCCACGAATCCGACGATGCCGCCGATCATCACGATCAGAATCGGTTCGAGCGCGGTGGTGAGAATCTTGATGTTCTTGTCCATCTGCTTCTCGTACCGCACGCCGATGTGCCCCAACGATCCCGCCATGTCACCCGACTGCTCGCCGATCGCCAGCATATCCGTCATGATCTTCGGGAAGACCTGGCTCTCCGCCAGCGGTCCCGAGATCGAGGTGCCGTCCGTAACCCGGTCGTGCGCACGCTTCAGCGCACCCGCAATCACCGCGTTGCCGCAGGTCTCCTCCGAGATCTTCAGCGCCTGCAGAACATTCACGCCGTTGGAGAGCAGCGTCTTCATCGTGTACGCCAAACTGGAATAGGCGCCGCATGCGATAATCCCTTTCACCAGCGGCATCTTCAGTTTGATGCGATCCAACTGGAGACGGCCCTCCTCCGACTTCACATACCGCGTCAACGCCACGATGACAATCGCCAGGACGATCGCGCAGAGCACGCCGTACTGGATCAGGAAGTCGCTCATGTTCAGCAGAATCTTCGTCGGCAGAGGCAGACCGCTTCCCATGCTATCGAACATCTTGCGGAACTGCGGCACGATCTTGACCATACAGAAGATCACGACGCCCACGCCGAAGACCAGCACCACGGCGGGGTAAGTCAGCGCGGAGACGATTTTCGACTTCATCCCCTCGTTGCGCTCGTAGTGCTCGACCAGACGGCGTAACACCTCCGTCATCGCGCCGGATGCCTCGCCCGCACGGATCATGTTGCTGTAGAGCGGCGGGAAGGTCTTGGGATGCGCCTTCACCGCTTCGGAGAGCGGTTCGCCGTTCAGGATGCGGTCGCGCAGGTCGCCCGCGATCTTGCTCTGCGCGGAATCCGCGTCTCCTTGGTTGGAAAGGCAGTTCAGCGCGGCGCCCAGCGTCATGCCCGCCTCCAACAGGTCGCTCAGCTCGGAGGTGAACAACAAGACCTCTGCGCTCTTCATGCGCGTCGCGCCGGAACCGATCTGGAGACGGAACGAAGAACTCTTCTTCCCCTGCTTCTTCTTGCTCTTGCTCTCGATGACGGAGAGCGGCGTGTAGCCCAGCTTCTCCACGGCGGACAACGCTCCGCGACGGTCGGCAGCCTCCACGCTGCCTTCCATCTTTCTTCCGTCTTTGGACAAAGCTCTGTAGGTAAATTGTGGCATACTTCTCCTGCTTGGCGGTTCATGCGCCAACGCAAAGCACTATTGTACACTTCTTGACCATGCAAATTCAATGCCAAAATTCGGACGCCAGCTGAGAGGCTAGATAAGTGGCGGCTACGCCGCCTAAGTGGCCCTGCGGGCCTAAATGGGGCTGGCGCCCCTATGTTGTCTTAGCCGAGAATGTGCGCTTCGCGCCAGCTAAGAAGCGGGACCGGGGAAGTGGAGAAGAAGGCAGTCGGGAATAATCGATAACTATCGAAGGCGATCGACCGCTATCGATTGCCGAACCGCCGAACCACCTAACTACCTAACCACCCTAACCAAGAAATGCCGCGCAGCGGCCGGAGACATTCTGTCCCGACACGGTGACAACCTGTCGCCCCGTGTCGCCGTTTACCAGTGCGCGAGAATCGCGTCAACGATGGAACGGGCGAGTTCCTTCGAGACGCGCGGGTAGGCGTCCTGTAACCCGGTGAGCATATCGCCGTGGGTGAGGAAGGTTGTCCGCGCCTTGATCTTCTGCCGGTCAATCAACGTCTTGCCGGAGGCGGTATCGACCAGGGTGATCTCGGCGACGACCGTAAGCTTGTATTCGGCTGTACGGGAGCCGAAGTTGCGGTCGAAGGTGATCGAGTCGGTCTTGACGCGCGTCAACTTGCCGAGCAGTTTCAGGGAGGCGTCGCTAAGCCGCGCGATCTGGAACGTGCCCTCCCGCTGCAGTTCGCGCAGGGTGTATTTCGTCACGATCGCATCCAGCTCCGGCTGCCCCGACTCGTTCTCGAAGACCGGCACCGCCAGGGTACGCAGATCCTCCGGTACGCGAGAGCGCCAGGTGTAGCTGGCGCACCCGTTCAAGAAGAGAGCGGCAAGTAACAACAGATGGCCAAACACTTTCATACCTCACCTCCGTTTCGGGTTATCGGCGCAGCGGCGCCGCGCCTTTTTCCAACGCCTCCAGACGTTTCTTGACATCCGCCGCGTACTTGGAGTCGGGGAACTCCTTCAGGAATTTCTGATAGGCGGTTTTGGCTGCGACGGCATTGCGTTGCTTGGTGTCGTAAAACACGGCGGAGCGGTAGTTCTGCTCGATGAGAAGATCCGTCAACTCCTTCTGCCAGCCGATCAGATCCTTCTTCTCCGGATGGTTTGGCATCCGTTCCATCAGGGCGCGGAAGAAAGCGACGGAATTCCGGCAACGGTCTTCGTTCGACTTGTTTTTCATGGTCAGGAGGTAACGGCTCTTTGCATCTAGATAGGCGGCAGGTACAGCCTGCTTGGATTCCGGGAACCGATTCAGCAAACCGTCATAGACGGAAATCGCCTCTTTCAGTTCGTTGGCGGAGAGACGGATACTGCCGATGATCAGCAACATCTCCGGAACCATCGGGGAGCGTGGCGCGTTGCGTACGATTGTCTCAAAGCGCTCGCGCTGCTCATCACTTCCGTCCAAACGCCAGCCGAACATGCTGCGCTCGGTCGCCAGCAGGGAGTTGGCGATTTTGAACTGGCAGTCCAGCACTTCGTAGAAGGGGCATTGCCCCGCATAGTAGGTCAGCAGGTACTGGTATTCGTCAAACGCCTTCGACAACTTCCCGTTCCGCTCCAGCATCCGTGCAAGGGCCAGCTGCCCCTTGCACGCCTCGTCGGATTCCGGCCACTCGCGCACCAACGCCTCGTAGGCATGGCGTGCGCGACGCGTCTCGCCCGCCTCATCCTTGACCCGCGCGTAGTCCAGCTGCTCTTTCGGCGTGTGGTACGTCAAGTCGAACCAGAAGGAAGGTTCCTTCTGCGGAATCTTCTTCTTCTCGTCCAAAGCACTGAACCCCTCGAAATAATCCGTGGCGTACGGATGATTCAACCGACTTGCGGCGCCTCTCTGCGCGAATCCGGTTGCGGCAATGCCCCCGACCGTCAGGAGCAACAACAAATAGACAGATCGTTTCATAGATGGCAATAAGAGTACCAAACCCGGCAAGCTCCGAAAAGCTGAAAATTACGAAGAAGTTCAGACGGGCGCGTCTCCGGAATTCATCAAGTGACAGGGGAATGGGCGTCAGGGGGGCACTCCGTCGCGCCCGTTTGGCTTGTCGAAACCGTTTCCCCTCGATCGTCTCACGCCAAGTTCGCGAAGTTCGCCAACGTGTTTGGAATGGAGAAACTTTGCGGTCGTTGCGGACTTTGCGTGATGCGGAAATCGACAAGGCGCATGGGTGAAAAACGCAGATGCGCCCGTTCTGGCGGACCGTCCGTGAATCGTGTACGCATCACGGAATCGATGTTGTTTCGCCGACGGATCGGGGAAGTGGCCGCTTCATTTTCCGTTCCGAAAAGCGAGAGTGTCGCTTCTCCGAAACAGCTGCGCATTGCAAGTCGCGCGATTCACGAATGCCCCTTTCGCGGCCAAGGAAATTTTTGGGGCGCTAGCCCCATTTCGGTCCGCAGGGCCACTCAGGCGGCGCAGCCGCCGCTTATCTGTTTCGGCTTAACACGCTCACCCCCATCAATCCTCTGCGCTTGTCAGCGGGAAGGGGATTTGTTATAGTGTTGCTTTACAGTGCGGAAAGGAAAAGGGAGATGGCGGCGGAGAAAAGGCAGACCGGGAAAGGATATGGTTTCGGGACGTTCAAGGGCGTGTTCACACCGAGTATCCTGACGATCATCGGCGTGGTGATGTACCTTCGTTTCGGATGGGTTCTGGGAAACGCGGGACTCACCCAGACGATCTTGATCGTGACGCTGTCCAGCGCGATTACCTTTTTGACCGGACTTTCCATCTCGTCCCTCGCGACCAACATGCGGGTTCAGGGCGGAGGTGCCTACTACATGGTCTCCCGTTCCTTTGGCGTTGAGACGGGCGCGGCGATCGGGATTCCGCTCTTCCTCTCTCAGGCCGTGAGTATCGCGTTTTACATCGCCGGTTTTTCCGAAGCTTTCGTAGAGGGGCTCTCTTGTACGGCGGGGTGGGATCCTCGACTCGTCGGAACGGGTACGCTGCTGGTCCTTACCGTCCTTTCGATCATCTCCGCCAATCTCGCGCTGAAGGCGCAGTTCCTCATCATGGCCGCGATCGCGGTCTCGCTCGTCTCCTTCTTCCTGGGGAGTGCGCCCTCGCCGGATTTGCTTGCGATGCCGACGGAACCCGTTGCGAAGAAAGGGTTCTGGATCGTGTTGGCGGGATTCTTCCCGGCGGTGACGGGAATCCTTTCCGGCGTGGGGATGTCGGGTGACCTGAAAGATCCGGGCAAGTCGATTCCTACCGGTACGCTGGCATCTGTCCTGACCGGATATGTCATTTACCTCGCCGTCCCGATTTTCCTCTTCTGCTTCGTCGGCGATTCCCCCGCGCTGCTGTCGGACAGCATGATCTTCCAGAAGTGCGCGCGTTGGCAGGCCCCCGTCCTCGCCGGCGTGTGGGCAGCCTCCCTTTCCAGTGCGTTGGGGGCGTTGCTTGCGGCGCCGCGCGTCTTGCAGGCGTTGGCGAAAGATCGTGTCTTGCCGCGCGCGATGGGGCGCGGCTACGGCGCGAACAACGACCCTCGTTTTGCCACCGCGCTTTCGTTCGCGATTGCGGCGGGTGGAATCTGGCTGGGCGACATCGATGTGATCGCTCCCGTCCTCACGATGTTCAACCTGACGGTTTACGGGTTGCTGAATCTCTCCGCCGCGTTGGAAGAGTTGATGGGGAATGTTTCGTGGCGTCCGACTTTCCATGTTCCCGCGTTTTTCTCCTTCCTCGGGTTCGCGGGTTGTATCGGGATGATGTTTATGATCAATTCGGGCGCGACCTTCATCGCCCTCGCGTGTATTGCCCTGATCTACTGGTTTATGGTCCGCCGGAACCTACGCGCGCGTTGGAGCGACATCCGATACGGGATGCTGATGTTCGGGATCCGTTTCCTGGTCCGCCGCATCTCCTTCCGCAAGAACGACGGGCGGAACTGGCGTCCGCATCTGCTCGTGTTCTGCGGAACGCCCTCGAAACGGAGTCATCTGGTGGAGCTGGCTGCCGCCATCTCGCGCAACCGCAGTCTCGTCACGTTCGCCACCGTCATTCCGGAAACGGCCTGGTCGTTTGAGCGGGCGGAAAACATGCGCGCTTCGCTGCGCCAGTATCTCGAAGACCAGCGGATCGAATCGGTTGTCCGGATCCACCCCGGCAAGACGCATTGGATCGGAATGGGCGAGTTGATCCGCGCATACGGACTGGGCCCTCTCGTGCCCAACACCGTCCTGACAGGCCTGCCCGCCTTGTCCGAGCCCTCTGCTTTCGCCGCCTTCGTGAAACTGCTGGTCTCGCGCGAGAAGAATCTGATCACGGTCTCGGAGCGCGTTCGGGAAGAGCTTGCGGAAGGAACCGGCGTGATCGATATCTGGTGGCGCGGCAAAAAGGGGAACGCGCCCTTCCTGCTGGCGATCGCCTACCTGTTGTCGCAGAGCGATACATGGCAAGGGGTACGGTTGCGCCTCTGCCATGCGGTGGAGTCGGAGGAGAACCGCGAGAACGCCCAACGCACGCTAGAGAAATTCCTCGCCGAGGCGCGTGTCCGCGCGGAAATCGTCCTGGTCTCCAAGCCCGACCACTCGCCGCTCTCGCTGATCACCGAAACCTCCCGCGATTCCTCGCTCGTGCTGCTGGGACTTCGTCCCGCGTTCCCGGAGGAGACGGACGAAGAGTACGGAAAGTACTTCGCCTCCTTCTTCCAGGCGCTTCGCGAACTGCCCGTGGTATTTGCCCTCTCCTCCGAAAAAGTCGATTTCCAAAGCATCTTCGTGTAGCGTAACTTACCGATAAGTCCAAAGTTAGCCCGTCGCTCGCGTACGCACGGGGATGTGCATACGGGCAGGACGCTTCGCGCCAGCTGAGAAGCTGAGAGGTTGAGAAGCTGAAAAGAAGGCAGTAGGCGGGGACACGCCTTGCCGCGTCCACATTGCTGAACACGTTTCCTATGCAAGCTTGCGAAATTATGGTATCCTATTGCGCGTGGGAGGAAGCGACAATGAAGATTGCCCAATGCTACAAGGAAATGCTGCCGCAAAAGTTTGACCTTCCTGTCAAGCAGAGAGTCGGCGAGGCGGCAGAAATGGGCAAGTGGCTGATCGAACAGATGGGTCATGTTTCCGCACAAAACAGGAGCTGGCAGATGGCAAAACGAATCATGGTGACCGCGATTACGTGGATGGTGGTTTCTGCCGCGTTTGGCGAATGCGTTTCGTCCGGTCGCGACTTTCTAGAACGTGACACGGGTGACGATTTCAAGCCCTCACTGGCGTATGTTGACGGGTGTGAGGAGTTTCGTGGTCCCGCCCGGGGTTACGCGCCCGGCGGATGGATTGTCTTCAAACCGGAGGGGCTTCCCAACTGGCATGGGGCGAAGGCCTGCAACTCGACGCTGTGGGAACTGAGTCGGTTCTCCGGCGGACGCGAACAGTACAAAAAACGTCCCCCCGCAGGACGTGTCGGTACGGCGGATATCCCGTTGACGGACGCTATGAAAGCGGACGTGCGTCGTTTCCTTGAGGAGACGCGCAGGAACGGCGGCTCTCTCATTGTCCGCATCGGCTACACGTGGAGCGAAGCGGTCGGCTGTGAGCCATCAGACTTTGACATCGTCCTCGGCCATGTTCGCGACCTCTCGAAGATCATGGCGGATTTCGACGACGTTGTGGTCGGCATCGAGGCGGGCATCGCGGGACCGTGGGCGGAAATGCATTCGTCCGACTACTGCAAGCCGGACTACATGAACCGTGTCCTCAAAACCTATTGCGAGAATCTTCCGGAACGCATATCGATTCTCGTGCGCACTCCCAACTACATCGCGTCCTATGCCGGAAGGGACGTTGCGGGCATTCTCGACATGTTACCGTTCAAGGACGGGGATCTCCGGCGGTTCGGTATGTACAATGACGGTTACCTCGGCATATGGTGGGATTACGGCACGTGGGCGGGACAGTGGAAGCGCGAGCGCGGATGTCAACTGCTCAAGACTTTCGCCGACCATCCGTACGGAGGCGAACTGGCTTACGTAAGTCTCGATTGGCTCGAAAAAAACCGCGAAAGGAGCGGCGATCTGTTTGACATCGGGAAGTGGAACATCGTGAAGGACTGGTACGAGACCCATCTCAACTACCTCAGGAATGTTGGCGACAAGAAACACTCGCTGTGCAAGTTCATTGCTGACAAGACCTTTCGCGTGGAAACGTTCCGTTTTGAGGGGATGCCGGACCTGAAGGAGTACGACGGCCTCGATCTACACAAGTTCATGATCGACCACATGGGCTGGCGTTTCATCCTGCGTGACGCGCGTCTGCCGAAGAAGTTGCTGCGAGGGAAGTCCGCTCGCACGACCTTTGTCGTAGAAAACACCGGATTCGGAAAACTGCTCCTGCCCTCGCGCGCGGAAGCGGTTCTTGTCTCCGGAACGGGCGATGTTTCCATAGCCCCGGTTCACATGTCTGGAGGAGATTTCTCTTCGCTCGCCGGCGGCGAGAAGCGTCGGTTCGTTGCGGAGTTCGACGTCCCGAAAGACGCCAGGGAGGGAATGTGCGACCTCTACCTGCGCATCGCGGCTCCGCTAAAGGACGAAAAACCGGGGGAGACCCCACGGCGTCCGGTACGTCTGGCGAACGCGGGTATGTGGAACGAAACACAGAAGGCAAATGCACTGGGAGTTGTCCGAATTCAGTAAACCGAGATTCCTCGTCTCGTTAGGTTCTCACGCAGAGCCGCGAGGGCACAGAGTACGCAGAGGTGGCTTCGAAAGCAGAGGCTTTTTTACCCCAACCGCACACGTGAAGTAACAGGAGTGTCGCTTCCCCGAACACCCCGAAGTCGTTTCGCAGGGGCTTGCAAGGACAACAACTGAAACAACGAGTCTCAACTCGCTTGCGGTTGCGAGCCGTCCGAATCCAAGTTGTCTGTGTTGTTTTCCAATTCCTTGCCATGATTCTTGCCATGATTAACAACGGAACTTATGATTTTCCGTGTGTTCCGTGTATTCCGTGGTTGAAAAAATTGTCCAACAGGGGAATTCCGGATCAAAACCGTGATTCGGAACTCTCACAAAAAAACGCGCCCGCAGACGAATCTGCGGGCGCGTTTTGGAAAGCTTGCAGCTCCCAAGCGAAAAGCTTAGAAGAGCCAGCTCAAGCCCATGATGTAGCGGCTGTCGGTACGGTAGCGGTCGGCGGCCGGGTTGTTGTTGTAGGCCCAGATGGCCTTGGCGTCGAACGCGAGGCGATCCGTAATCGGAGCCTGCAGACCGGCGTCGGCATTGATCAGGTACATATCCGAGTTCTTGAAGCTGGGCAGCCATTCGAGGTTGTGGTAGAGCTTCACCTTCGACCAGAGCGTCTTGTCCACATGGTAGGCGAGGCGCCCGCTCATGTAGCGGTTCTCATCCGTCGGATCCTTGTACTTCTCATACGTCCAGGCGAAACCCGCTTCGGTGGAGAAGTTCATGTCCGACTCCTCGATCCACTGGTAGCCGTAACCGGCGCCGGGCGTGAGACGCTTGTCCAGCAACGCGATCCGATCTTTCTCGTACTTGATGTTGCCGTACAGGTAGCTCTTCTCGGTGAAGAACCAGTCGGCCTGGCCTTTGACGAAGAAGTTGTCGGCGGTGGTGTGCTTTTCCTTCGTGGAGAGATCCTTCTGGTTCTCGAAGTAGTAGGCGCCCAGAGAACTGAGACGGAAGTTTTCCGAACGGCGCGCAGCCTCGTAGCCGAGGGAGGCGCTGGTGGAGTGCGTGTTGCCGCGCGCGAGCACCGCGCCGGCGGTGACCTTGCCCGTCCACTTCACGGCCGGGGGATTCACCTTGTCGATGTCGGCGAGCGCGACGTCGGTCTTGCCGCCCATGCTGACGAAGCCTTCCTTGCCGGAGGCGGCGGCAGCCTGGTTGATCGGCTCTTCCGCGTTCTGCTTGGTGACGACGGCGATCGGCTGTTCGGTCGTGAACGTCTTGATGTCGTCCAGACTCAGCGTGATCGTTCCGGCCACTTTCGATTCGAAGGTCATCTTGCCGCCCTCGACAGACTTGACGGTACCCGTCAGCTTGTCGCCGGACTTGAAGATTACCTCATCCGCACGGGCTGTCAACGCCGCCACTGAGACGACGGACAGAATGAATGCCAATGTACGCGTATGCATGACTTATTCCTCCTCAACTTGATCCGCAATGGAGTCGTCAATCTCCATGTTGTGATAGACGTCCTGGACGTCCTCGTTCTCTTCGAGGGCGTTCACGAACCGGTTGACAGCCTTGGCCACCGCGGGATCCGTCACCTGCGAATACATCATCGGGACCAGACCGACTTCCGAGTTCTCCTGATCGTAATTTATGCCCGCGTCAGTCAGAGCCTGGCAGATGGCATAAAATTCTTTCGGCGGGGTGGAGACGGTAAAGCCGTCGCCATCATCCACGATGTCCTCCGCGCCGGCGTCCAGCGCGACTTCCATCAGCTTGTCCTCGGTCACGCCGTCCGCTTTCGGGACCAGGATCGTGCCCTTGCGCTCGAAGTTGCGCGAGACCGATCCGGGCGTGGCAAATTCCGAACCATTCTTCTTAAAGATGCTGCGGATTTCCGCCGCCGCGCGGTTCTTGTTGCTGGTCGAGACGTTGATGACCAGTCCCACGCCGCCCTGCGCGTAACCCTCATACGTGATTTCTTCCAACACGTCCGGAGCCAACTCGCCCGTGCCCTTCTTGATGGCGCGCGTGATGTTGTCGTTCGGCATGTTGACCGATTTCGCCTTTTCCAGCAGCGTGCGGAGCGTGGGATTGTTATCCGGATTCCCGCCGCTTGCCTTCACGACAATCGTGATTTCCTTGGCGATCTTCGAGAAGATCTTGCCGCGCTTTGCATCGGCGGCGCCTTTCTTGTGCTTAATGGTTGACCATTTATTATGTCCGCTCATTTGACCTCTTTCCCACCCCGCCTCTCAGCGCGGCGTTTCTGCTCCTTCACAGGAAACCGCTCGGGAAGCACCCGCTTCCCGGCCCGGTTCTACCGGATACCCAACAACGCCTTTGCCCGCGGACATCGACTGTCCAAGCAGACCGGCTGGCGCCTCACCTTCAAACTCCTGCACCCATCCGCCGTCGAATCCCAATTCGTCCACCGCAATCCGCAGCAGCTCGAACTCCTCTTCGAACAGCTTCCGGTTCCACGGCTTCTTTTCCAGAGCCTTGTACACCGGCGTGTATTGAGACATCACGCTGACGTGAACGCGGGTGCCCACATTCTCCGCCAACCATTCGAGGTTGTCCACCGCCTCCTGCACATGCCCCGGAAGGGCCAGCAGCCGACAGATGACACCGCGACGCGCGATCCCGTTTCCGTCCAGCTCCAGCGGTCCTAGTCTCTCCCAGAACCACTTCACCGTCTCCCGCGCCGCTCCGACGTAATTCGCCGCCCCGGATGCCTCCGATGCGGTCTCCTCACGCGCGTAGCGCAGGTCGCAGAGCGCGATGTCCGCCAGCGCGGCGTACTCCTCCAACGTGCTGCGTGTCTCAAAACCGGACGTATTATACACGAAAGGAAGAGAAATTCCAAGCCTAAGTAATGGGGCAACCGCATCCCGTATGAACGGCAGCCACGGGGTAGGGGAAACCAGGTTCCAGTTGTGGCATCCCATCTCCGCCAGCTCGCGCAGGATCGCGGTCAGCCGCTCCACCGTCACGTCTTCTCCTTCGCCCTCCTGACTCCACGGCCAGTTCTGGCAGTAGAGGCAGCGCAGCGTACACCGCGAGAAAAACACCGTCCCGGATCCCTTGGTCCCGACCAACGGCGGCTCCTCCCCGAAGTGCGGCCCGTACCGGTAGATGCGGGGGAGGTTTCCAGCCCCGCACCAACCTTTCCGTCCCGCCGCCCGGTCCACACCGCAGGCGCGCGGGCACAGTGTACAGGAAGACAAGCCTTCTCCCACGCCCGTTCCTCTACTTGGTAAAGAGACTGCTGATATACAGGAAGAGCGGATAGGCGATCCCCAGCAACAGCAGGACGATCAGGATAATCCAGATCCGGTTGCTGTTGGATTTCTTCGTGAACTCCTTCGGGGGCTCGACCTTCTTGTTCTGCCGAATCACGATCGTCGTGCGCGGTATCTCCGCCGGCGCACTTTTCCCGCCCTCCGGCACATCGTCGCCCTCCAGCATGAGGGGAACGTCGCCGAACATCAGGATGTCGTTGCGGAAGATCATCTGCTCCTTCACGGGATTGTTGTTCACCTTCGTCCCGTTGGTGGATCCGAGATCGCGGATGAGGATGCCGTCCTCCCCGACCTCTACTTCGCAGTGCGTTCCGGAAATCGAGGGATCCGGCAGGACCCAGTCATTCCCTTCGCGGCGCCCGATACGCGTGACGGCTTGCGTCAGCTCCAGTCGCTGTCCCTTCAACGCACCATCCAAAACGGTTAAACTCGCCATGTTCCAATTCTCCTTGCTCAAATCGAACTGTTGGGATTACTTTACCTTTATCCCAACCCGTTGTCAATACGCATTCCACAGGAAAAATGATGCCTCATTTCGCCACGATGTTCACGAGGCGGTTCGGTACGCAGATGACCTTGACGACCGTCCGCCCCGCCAGTGCCGCCTGTACCTGCGGGTTTTCCAGCGCGGCCTTCTCCATCGTCGCGTTGTCCGCGCCGTGCGGGATCCGGATACGCGCCTTGGGTTTGCCCAGCACCTGCACGAGGATCTCCACCTCATCTACCGCCAGGTACTTCTCCTCGTACACCGGCCACGGCTCGTAGGCGAGCGACCCCGTGTGCCCGAGAAACTCCCACAGTTCCTCACCAAGGTGCGGCGCGAACGGCGAGAGCAGCAGGACGAACTTCTCCGCCGCTTCTCTCGGAAGCGGCTTGCCCTCTCCCGCGAACTCGTTCAGGAAGATCATCATTGCGCTGATGGCGGTGTTGAAGCTCATCGTGTCCAGGTCTTCCGTCACCTTCTTGATCGTCTGGTGCAGCAGACGGCGCTGGTCGCCGTCCGGCACGGCATCGACGATCGGCTGGTGCGTGATCATCCGGTACACGCGCTTCAGGAAACGGAAGACGCCATCCACACCGCGCGTGTTCCACGGTTTCACCGCGACGAGTGGCCCCATGAACATCTCGTAGAGGCGCATACTGTCCGCGCCGTACTCGCGAATCACGTCGTCCGGATTGACCACGTTCTTCAGGCTCTTTGACATTTTGGCGGGCGCCTCCGTCAACAGTTCTTCCTCTCCGCCTTCCTCCGCGCCGTAGGGTTTCTCGTCGCGCCAGACCACCTTGTCCATCGGAATCAGCACACCGCGCGAGGTCTTGTACGACATCCCGAGAATCATCCCCTGGTTCACGAGCCGGTGGAACGGCTCTTTCGTCGAGACCAAGCCCAGATCGTACAGCACCTTGTGCCAGAAGCGCGCGTAGAGCAGATGGAGCACCGCGTGTTCCGCGCCGCCCACGTAGAGATCGACCGGCATCCAGTACTTCTCCAGCTCCGGGCTGATGAACAGGTTGTCATCGTGCGGGTCGCAGTAGCGCAGGTAGTACCAGCACGAACCCGCCCACTGCGGCATCGTGTTCGTCTCGCGGCGCCCCTTCACCCCCGTCACGGGATCGGTGTACTCCACCCATTCCTTCACCTTCGAGAGCGGCGATTCACCGGTTCCCGTCGGCTTGTAGTCTTCCATCTCGGGCAGCGTCAGCGGCAGGTCGTTCTCATCGACCAGCCGCGTCGTCCCGTCCTCCATGTGGATGATCGGGAACGGCTCGCCCCAGTAACGCTGGCGGCTGAACAGCCAGTCGCGCAGCTTGTACTGAACCTTGGCGCGACCTTTCCCGTTCTCGCCCAGCCAGGCGATCATCTTCTTCTGGGCGTCTTCCACGGAAAGCCCGGTCAGGAATCCGGAGTTGACCATCGTGCCTGTCGCGCAGTCGGTGAACGCCTCCTTCGTGATGTCGCCACCCGCGACCACTTCGATCATCGGGATTCCAAACTTCTGGGCGAACTCGTAGTCGCGCGTGTCGTGCGCGGGCACCGCCATGATCGCGCCCGTCCCGTAGGTCGCCAGCACGTAGTCGGAAATGAAGATCGGGATCTGCGTGTCGTTCACGGGATTGATGCCGCACACGCCCTCCAGCTTCACGCCAGTCTTCTCCTTGTTCATCTCCGTCCGTTCGAAGTCGGACTTGTGCGCCGCCGCGTCCTGATACGCCTTCACGGCGTCTGCGTTGGTGATCACGCCGGATTCCAGCCATTTCCGAACCAGCTTGTGTTCCGGACTCATCACCATGTAGGTCGCGCCGAAGAGCGTGTCGCACCGCGTGGTATAAACCACGATCTCGTCGCCGACCGTCGTCGTGAACGTCACCTCCGCGCCTTCGGACTTGCCGATCCAGTTGCGCTGCATCTCCTTGATGCACTCCGGCCAGTCCAGCTCGTCGAGATCCGCCAGCAGCCGTTCGGCGTAAGCCGTGATTCGCAGCATCCACTGGCGCATCGGGCGACGGATCACCGGATGGTTTCCGCGTTCGCTGCGTCCGTCGATCACCTCTTCGTTCGCCAGCACCGTGCCGAGCGCGGGACACCAGTTCACCGGCACTTCCGCCATGTACGCGAGTCCCTTCTTGTAGAGTTGCTCGAAAATCCATTGCGTCCAACGATAGTATTTGGGATCGGTCGTGTTGACCTCGCGGTCCCAGTCGTAACTGAAACCGAGCGCCTTAATCTGCTCGCGGAAGTGGTCGATGTTCTTCTTGGTCGTGATGGCGGGATGCGTTCCCGTCTCCACGGCGAACTGTTCCGCCGGAAGCCCGAATGCGTCCCAGCCGATCGGATGCAGCACGTTGAATCCGCGCATCCGCTTGTACCGGCAGGTGATGTCCGTCGCTGTGTATCCTTCAGGGTGCCCTACATGCAGTCCCGCGCCGCTGGGATACGGGAACATATCCAGACAGTAAAACTTTGGCCTGCCCGGAACAAAATCCAGCGTCCGGAACGTCTTGTGCTCGTCCCAGTATTTCTGCCATTTTTTCTCGATCGCGGTAAAGTCATACTCGCTTGTCGTTGTCATAGTCATGCCTCATGTATGAAATCAAAAACCATTATTCTACCATAACTTCGAAAAAAAAAGAAGTGTGAACTGATGTTTTTTGCAGGTTCGCCTCGGTTCGCCACAAGAAAGGGCTCAACCGAAATTCCTCTGTTGGACAATTGAACCTAGATTCCTCGTTTGGGTTCTCACGCAGTGCCGCTGAGTACGCAGAGAAAAAACAAAGGCTTCTCGCCCCAAACGCATCCTGTTACGACAGAACAGCATGGTATCATGGGATGCGGATGTTGGGACGCGCCCCGTCGCGACCGTCTGCGTAGCGACGGCGCCCCCGCCGCCGAACCGGGTAAGTTTTCCCACGCAGAGTCGCGGAGCCGCAGAGAGCGGGAGGGTCGCGCTCCGTCGCGACCGTTGTGCGCCGTTGTCCCACACGGTATCATGGGATGCGGACGTTGGTCGCGCCCCGTCGCGACCGTCTGCGTAGCGACGGCGCCCCCGCCGTCGAACCGGGTACGTTTTCACACGCAGAGTCGCGGAGCCGCAGAGAGCGGGAGGGTCGCGCCCCGTCGCGACCGTTGTGCGCCGTTGTCCCACACGGTATCATGGGATGCGGACGTTGGTCGCGCTCCGTCGCGACCGTTGTGCGTAGCGACGGC
>JAFSTA010000038.1 GCA_017450695.1 Kiritimatiellia bacterium
ACGCAAAGTCCGCCACGTTCGCAAAGGAGGGAATCATCGACGACTTCGCTGTCTTTGCGGACTCGGCGTGAGACCGTGACACGAAAAATTCCGTGGTTGAGCACCACAGGCTCTTGTTGAATTACGGAGATGCGCCCAGGGCCTGCCGGGGCAACACGGAGATTTCACGGGGACAAGGAGTTTGATGAAGCATTTACGAGAACACACCTTCAATACCATCTCCGTATCACCGCGGCGTCTCCCAATTTCCGTGTTTAGCGCCGCAGGTAGATATACCACTATCGCTGACCGATTACGATGGTTTTTCGAGACGGGTGCGGCCTGTATGTTGCGGCACAGAACGAGGAGGAACGAGGGAGCAGGTAATCTCTTGGCGCGGCGGAGAAGGGACATTCGCAACACGTCCTCGGCTTGACACGCTTGCCCGGCTGGCGCGAAACGCCACGTCTGCCGCCTCATTCCAGGCGGCACGGGATTTCTCACTCGTTCCGATTGAGATAGGCGCGTGGCGATTTGCCGACGTACTTGCGGAAAACCGCCGAGAAGTGCGAGGCGGAGGAGAATCCGCAGGAGAGCGCGATGTCGAGAAGGCGCGGGTGCGACGAGGCGGCGATCCGTTCCTTCGCGCGGTCGATGCGGCATCGCGTGATGTAGTTGCCCGGCGTGAGTCCGATCCGCTCGTGGAAGAGCGAGAAGAGCCGCCGTTCGGAATATCCGGAGATTTTCACGAGATCCGCCATGTGGATCGGTTCGCCGCAGCGTTCCCGAATGTAGGCGCACAGTGCCGCCATGATCGTATCGACATTTCCCGCCGGCATTCCCGGTTCAGAGGCACTGTCCGCAGAGCGGAGCGTTTCGCCGGGAACGGCGGCTTCGGCGAGAAAGTTCCAGGCGGCGAGACGGCGGACATACGCGGCATCGTTCTCCTCCAGCGCGCGGAAAATCTCACGCGCGGCGCGGGCAAGGCGTGGCGACATGCGGCGCACTTCAAAGGGTTGCGCACCGGCCGTCCGCAGGAGTTCCTTCAGTTCCGGGAGCGAGAACGGCGAGAGCGGGATCCTTCCGCTGGGTCGTAACCAGCGTGTCACCAGACGCACGGACGGCGTACCTTCCGCATCCACGGCGCGGTGGCGCACCCCGGCGGGAATCGCAAGGATAAACCCGCCGGGAATCGTCACGGGGGAGTGCGCGTCCCCGAATTCGTAGGAAATCGCGCCGGAAAACACGCAGTGCAGTTCCAGCGCGTTTCCGTGTACGTGCCAGTTCTGCTGGTATGTCTCTTGATGCCGCAACGCCTCGACCACTTCGAGGTTGGCGATCCCGATCTCGCTCCCTTTCTCAGAAACCCATAAATCCATGCGCACATTGTAGCAAACTTGTCAAAATTCCGCAATGCCGTTTGAAGAAAGATTATTCATCGCCGATGTGATAAGATGGGAATGGTTCGGCGGGACGGAGGCGGAATCGCGAAGCCACACCGCCGTCTGCGGAAAGGAAGCGGATATGAAGCGTGTGATATTGGGTATGGGAGTGGCGGTCGGTGTGAGTCTGGCGGCGTTGGCGGAAACGGTCGCCTTTTGGCCGTTGGGGTGCGGGCAAGGCACGATGCGGCCGGACGGGCGGTGCCGCGTCTCTCCGGAGAACGATCTTTCCATCCTGGATGCCTCCCGGTATTGCGAGCTGGGCGAACCGGGACATACCGCACTGTTGACCGAGGGGGGCGAGGGCCTGACGGACTTTGCGGTCGGCATGACGACGGGACGCTACGTGACACCCACGAACGATTTTACGGTTGAGGGCTGGTACCATTTCGCGCGGTTGCCCGACTCGAACGAGACGTGGATGGTGGTGAGCGCCTTCGCGCAGACTGAAAACCGCTGGTTTCTCACGCTTCGCCGCGACAGCCTCTATCCCGGACTCACCTGGCAGTTGTTCGCGAGCAAACCGGCGATCGGAGATTCGTTGTTGACGACCGTGACGGATCCGGATACGCTGACGAATGGGTGGCATCATTTCGCGCTCACGTTCGCGCACCGTACCGTCGATGACGATGCCGTGTGGCGTTTCTATCTCGACGGAAAACAGGCGGGATGGCGCGCCGTTCGGGCGTTCGAGGGAGAATTCTCCTCCGCGCCGGGATTCGGTCTCGGCGGTCGGGGCAGGGGAGGTAACGTGATCTGCGGTTCGCTCTCCGACTGCCGCCTCTCCGACTGCGTACTGGAACCGGCGCAGTTCCTCTGCGCGGCGGGAAAAGACCGTGCCCACCGTGTCGTGCCGAAGTGGAAAACCCTGCCTTCCCTGGAGATCCCGGATACGCCCGACGGCGGCCGTACGCTCCACAACGGTATCGTGCTGCCGAGGGAATGGCCGCCTCGCATCAATCCCGCCGACCCGAACCCGATCCGCGCACCCTATCTGGAGACGGCCAATATCCCGAAGGTAATTCCGATCGACTTGGGGCGGCAGCTCTTTGTGGACGACTTCCTGATCGAATCGACGAACGGCATCGTGCGGGCGTTTGGCAAGCCGGTCAAGTACGAGGGGAATCCCGTGATGTGGCGCCAGACGAAGGAGGAGGATTCGGCGCAGGCGCCGGGGTGCGCGATGTCGGGCGGCGGCGTGTGGTGGGATCCCACGCGGCGGAAGTTCCGCATGTGGTATATGTCCGGCTTCGCCGGGCGAATCTCCTACGCGGAGTCGCCGGACGGCATCCGGTGGGAGCGCCCGCCCGTGGGACCGAACGACGACAATGTGGTGTTGCCGAACCAGATGTCCGACACGTTCAGCGTGTTCCCCGGCTACGACACGGACACTCCCTACGCCAACTGGCGTATCTGCATCTCGCCCGGCGGCAACCCCACGCGCAGCGCGGAGTACGTCTCGGACGACGGCATCCGCTGGCACTTCCTGCGCCGGACGGGCCAGCACGGCGACTGCACGACGATGTTCTACGACCCGTTCCTCGGCAAGTGGGTGTGGAGCCTGCGCGCGGGCTGGCGCCACCGTTCGCGCATTTACCACGCGCACCGGGACTTCTACGCGGGCGGCGCTTGGCACTTCCCGCTCGGACGCCCGCAGACGAACACCGTCGATTGCGCGCTCTGGCTCGCGTGCGACAATCAGGATTTGCCGCGCACCATGGGTGACTGCAAGACATATACGAACTACCAGCTCTACAATGTAGATGCCGTGCCGTACGAGTCGATCATGGTGAGCCTCTTCAAGATCCTCTGCGGCTACGAGAACGACATTGCCGCGTGCGCCGGGATGCCGAAGACGACCTCCATCCACTTCGCCTACTCGCGCGACGGATTCCACTTCACGCGCCCCGACCGTACGCCCGCGATCGATGAATCCGGCTGGGGCAGCGGCGCGTGGGACTCCGGTTACGTGGGCAACATCTCCAGCTGCTTCGCGATCAAGGATGAGCGGTTGTGGTTCTTCTACGTGGGCGCACGCGGCGACGCCACGAAGAACGACCCGCCCCGATGCGTGTACGCGAACGGTATGCACTGGAATTTCTCGGTAGGCGTGGCGACGCTTCGACGCGACGGGTTCGCGGGTATGGTGGCGGACGGGCGCGGGACGCTCGTGACGCGTCCCGTGCGCTTCAACGGCTCGCATTTCTTTGTGAACGCCGACGCGCGGTTCGGCGAGGCCGCGGTGGAGGTGCTGGATGAGAAGGGCAAACCGTACGCGGGCTACTCCGCCGCCGACTGCCGGGCGCTTGTCCGCGAGGACTCCACGAAACGCGCGATCACATGGAAGGGCGGCGACCTCTCGCGCTTCGCGGGCAAGCCCGTGCGCTTCCGCTTCCAGCTGCGCGTGGCGACACTCTTTTCCTTCTGGGTGTCGAAAGACGCGGGCGGCAAATCCGGCGGCTACGTCGCGGCGGGCGGTCCCGACTACCCCGGGCTGCGCGACCTCTAGCGGCGGGCACTTCGTGCCAGCTGAGAAGCGGAGAGGCAGAGAAGAGGATAAGTGGCGGTTGCGACGCCTAAGTGGCCCTACGGGCCTAAATGGGGCTGCGCCCCTAAGTGACTTGGCTGGGAAGCTGAGAAACAGGGACGTACGACAAGCGACGGGCGACACGCGTGTCGGAAAGTCGGGGTGTCGTCGCGCATGTCGCATATCGCGTGTCGCTTGTCTCACGCAGAGGACGCGACGGAGCGCGTCCCTCCCATTCTTTGAAGCAAACCTTAACCACTTCACCACCCAACCACCTCACCACCCAACCAGCCTAACACGCTCCGAATGATTCTTCGTCTGCGAGAGAAACTGTCAAAATTCCGCACTGCCGAATATGCAAAGATTTTCGGAATGGAGTTTGGTATGATTGAAATGTTTTGTGAAGTTGGTGTGTGTGCCGATACGGCAAATGCCGTTCAAAAAGGAGATGAATATGAATCGGATCGGAACCATCGGAATGTCACTTTGCATCGCGTGGATTGCTCAGGCGCGGACAATCGCGCTGTGGCCGCTCAACTGGGACGCGGCGAACGGGAGGCTGGACGGGCGTTGCGCGATCAACGCGGCGAACAACCTCTCTGATGACGCCTCGCTTGTCTATGACTGGGGGAGCGTGGCGGGGCTTGCCTGGACGCAACCGGGGGGTCTGGTACCTTCGCCGGATTATCTGTTTGACCCGACGGTGACGAATGCGACCTACTCGACAGGAACCGCCGCCGCCAAGAACTTCGCCTACAGCACCACCGTCGGGCGGTATGTGACCGGCACCAATGACTTCACGGTGGAGGGGTGGTTCCGGTTCACCGAACTGCCGGACTCCGGCAAGCTCTACTTCATCGCCGACAGCGACGGCCTTAACGGAGCAGCTGGAAACCAGCGTTGGTTCTTGACTTTCCGCAACTACAACACATTTAACGGTGTCACGTGGCAGATCTGCCCGCTGGCGCACGGGGGCAGGGATACGTTGCTTTATACGCTCTCCTCGGATGAGACAACAGCCATCCTGAAAGGCTGGCACCATTTTGCGCTTTCCCTCCAGCAGGGCGAGACCAACGCCGTGTGGAGATTTTACCAAGACGGGACTTTGCTGGGAAGCAATGTGGTCGCGAAAATCACCGGGGCGGTCAATCCGAGCGGGTACTTCGGACTGGGCTGCCGCAACAACGCGGGCAACGTGTTCAAGGGCAGTCTCGCCTGCTGCCGCCTCTCCGACCAGGCGCTGGATCCGGCGGATTTCTTGATTCCCGCCACGACCAAACGGACGCTGGGGCACTGGAAACTGAACCGGAACGCCGACGGTTCTGTGGACGGCGCGCCATTGGTGGGGAACGCCCACATTTCGGGCGGTATGTTGAGCTGGTCACCGAACAAGACGTATTCGGATGCGATGACCTATCCCGATTCGGACTGCGCGTTCGCGGGGAACCCGCAGAACCCGACTGTCGTGTTGCCGAACGGGAACACAGGTTCCCTGCTTACGTTGAATCTCTCCCAAAAAACGACGATGCGCGTGAACGATCTCGGCTATCAGCTCACGTTGACGAACGACTTCACGTGCGAGGGATGGATCAAACCCTGGCAGCGCGACACGAGCACACCGTATCGACGCCATCTTGTCGGTACGCGGTTGGGCGTGACCTCGACCGCCGGATGGTGTTTTCAATTGCAGGGAACTCCCAAAGACCTCCAGCTGGAAATCTACTGCGAGGATCATTCGGGGAGGATCGCCCATAACTTGCCACTGGGATCGATCCGTAACCGCGAAAACGAATGGATGCATCTCGCGCTCACCTACGACCACAGCGCGGGGAGTGCTGCGCAGGGCGTATGGTCCTGTTATGTGGACGGTGTGTTTTCAGGGAGCGCGACCAACTCCATCACGCCGCGTGATGCGGGAATCGACAACGGGAACTTCAAATTCATCCAGGTTCGGGGAGAGGATTTGCCGTTCTTGGGCAACTTCGACTGCTGGCGCGTCTGCAAATCCGTGCTCCGTCCGACCCAGCTGATGTGCGCTACCGAGAACGCCGAGGCGGCGGACAACGTGCTGGCGCTCTGGCCGATGAACGCGGTGAACGGGCTTTATGTCGATGGTACGGATATCATGGGAAACTACACCTTCGAGTCCGCCTGGGATGCGCAGTACTGCGCGAGCGGTTGCGACACGGCTCCGGAGATTCCCGGTTTCTCCCGCGCGGGAGACGGGAGTGTCGGATTCCGTGTGAACGAGACGGCGAAAAAAGCGTTCCTCATCTTGAACAACTCCCCCGCCGTCACCGATCTTTTCAAACCGGAAGGAAGCACCTTCGAGGTGTTTCTGAGACGCGAGGAAGACGTCTCCACCGCGGAAGCCATCTTTTTCGCGACCACTTCCCCCGGCGAATTCCCCAGCCTCGGTACGCAATACGCGAATATGACCTACAAGAAAGATCTGGGATTCAACCTCTATTGTTCCATCCAGAATGGTGACCGCACGTTCAGGGACCCGAACGGGAATCCGATCTTGTTGGAACCCGGCGTGTGGACGCATCTGGCGCTGACTTACGAGCGGACTTCCGCCGGACATGTTTTCACCCTGTTCATCAACGGCATCCCGCGCGGTTCGACCACCTACGCGAGCGGTACGCCTTCGGCGCCTAGCGTCCTGTGGCTCGGTGGGCGTCCCACCTCGGAGAACGGTTTCCGGGGCGAGTTCTCCAATCTCCGGATCACCCGGGGTGTACTCGATCCTTCCGAATTCCTGTGCGCGGCGACGAACGCCGTCAGCAGCACGTTCGCGTACTGGCCGTTGGATTACGCCGACAACACGCTGGATCTCACGGGGCGTGTCCGAAACAGCGACGGTCTGCACCCTTTCACGGCCTCGTCCGGCATTTCCGGTAGCGCCACCTGCGCCCGTAGTCCCGTTCCCCGTCCGGACTCCTCCGCGTCATTCCAGGGGACGCCATCCGCAAATACCGGTTCCATCGTTCTCTCCACCAACGGGTACGTGCAAGCTACCGGATTCCTCGGTGCGACGCTGGATGTCAACGCCGCGTTCACCGTGGAAGGATGGGTCAAATGGGCGCGTTCCGCCGGAGCTGCCGCCGAGGTTGTCGCCGGTACCTATACCGCCTTCAATGACAGCGGCTGGAAGCTCGTGCTCGATTCGACCGGGGCGACGCCTTCGTTGCGTCTCTTCGCGAAGATACCCGATCCGGGCAGTACGCTTGCGGATGGCGTATTGCTGGATGACGCCTCTATCCTGCAAAATAGTTGGCATCACCTCGCGCTTCGGTATGATTCCGGGAAAGGGAAGGGGACTTGGTCGCTTCTGCTTGATGGACAGTTGACCGGAAGCGTGGAGAACCGCTTCATCTGCCCGACCTCCCTGAATCGCAACCCATTCCGACTTGGCGCGTTCTCCGGCAACGTCTCGTTCGGCGGCGGATACGATCTGTGGCGCATTTCCAAAGGCGTACTGGAAAAGGACGATCTGCTCTACAAACCGAAAGGCGGGACTATCATCACCATCTGTAGCCTGAACAGGAACTCTTCCGGGGCGCAGACGGTAAGCCTTGCCAACGCGGCACTCGTTCCGATTGAAATCCAGATGCCGCCACCGGCGTACTACCTCGATCCGGCGAACATCCATTACCAGACAGGTCCCTCGATCACCGTCGCGCCGAACGGGCGCATCTGGGTCGCGATCATGACCGGTGGGACGGGCGAGGAAAACCGCAATTATGTCGATCTGCTCACGAGCGGCGACGGTGGTGACACGTGGAGCGAACCGAAGATGGCGCTCGATATCGACGGCCCGATGCGCACGTTCGATCCCGCGATGTGGACCGATCCCGAAGGCCGCGTCTGGCTCTTCTGGTGCCAGGTGTACGAGTTCTGGGACGGGCGAGGCGGCCTCTGGGCAACCGTCTGCGACAACCCGGGGGAGGAGAACGCGGCGTGGTCCGCTCCCCGCCGCCTCTGCGACGGCGTGATGAAGAAC
>JAFSTA010000039.1 GCA_017450695.1 Kiritimatiellia bacterium
GCCGTCGCTACGCAAACGGTCGCGACGGGGCGCGACCCTCCCGAAGCGGCAGGAGTCGCTACGCAAACGGTCGCGACGGGGCGCGACCCTCCCGAAGCGGCAGGAGTGCCGCTTCCCCGAAAGCCGACGGCGGGGGCGCCGTCGCTACGCAAACGGTCGCGACGGGGCGCGACCCTCCCGGCTCATTCGAGTACGGTGTTCTTCATCTGGTGCAGCCAGTCGATCAGGTTCCGCTTGGAATCGGGGGCAGGCTCTGCCGGCTTCGATTCGGTACGTGCCGGCACGGCTTTCGACGGTTGCGTCGGTTTCGTCTGGGCCGGTTTCTTCGCAGGTTGCGCGGCTGGTGCCGGTTTCGTCTGGACCGGTTTTGCCAAGAGCTGGACATCCTTCGCGACCAGTCCCTGCAACGCTTTCGCGAATCCGCCCAGTTCCACCTTCGGATTATCGACCCGTCCCGAAATCATGATCGGCAGGGTCTTTCCGCCAAAGAGCTTGCCCAGCGCCCCGACATTCCACCGTGCGAAGAGGCGTTCGTTCAGCGTCACATCCATCTGGTATTGGATCTTCCCGTCGAACGAGGTCCATCCGCCCAGAACGATCGGCTGTCCGTCGAAGACGATTTTCACCTTGTCCAGATGGACAAGCCCTTCCTGAACCGTGATGTGAACGGGCAATCGCTCCGCCTGGAAGCACCGGTCGTTCGCGTTGAGCGCCATCAGCATCTCGTCGAACTCCGGTCCCAGCAACAGTTTCAGATTTCGGAACTCCAGATCAAACTCTCCCGACACTCCTTTCTCCGGCGGCATCGACGGATCGCACTCGAACCGGATCGCGTCCGCCGTCACCGTACCGCCTTGGATGCGGCTTCCCTTGAACAGCGGGTTCACCATCACCAGCCAGAGGTCGATCAACTCCTGCGTGATCCGGACGTTCTCCAGCACGCGCGTCTTCTGCGGAATGCGGATGATGGCTTTGTTCTTCTCCAACGGCATCTCCGGCGTCAGGTTCAACTTGCCTCCGTTCACGTTTGCCTGACACTCCATCCGCAGCAGTCCCGGAGAATAACGGAAACGGACCGGCGATTCGCTCACGTAAAAGCCGCACCAGTTGAAGCTGTCCACCTGCACCAGCGTGTCCGCCGCACCGTCCGAAAGGAAGGTCTGCCGTTTTTCCGTCGGGATCGTAAAACTCCCCTTCCCTCCCCGGAACGAGAGGTCGATCACGCCGTTCGCCTTCTTGCCGTACACCTGCTGCCCCTCGATGAGGAACTTCCCCCCGAGCTTCCCGTTGCTCCCCGTGTCGATCGTCGTGGAGAGATCGACGCGTCCGGAAACGGAGGTGATCGCGCGCTGGAGATCCGGCGCAATCCACGCGCCGAAAAGACGGAGCGCCTGCGCGATGTCCGAAGCCAGATTGACCTGCAGTTTTTCGACCTGCGGCTTTTTCCCCGCCCAGCTCCACCGGCCGATACTGCCGTCAAACGAGTTCTTCCCGAACTTCACGGACCAGTTCCCGTCGCGCACTTCCGGCAAGGCGCCCTCGTCGCCTACGGGCACCATGCCATCGAAGCGGAGCGTGCCCTGCGGAATCACGGTGGCCTGCCCCTTCTCCGGCGCGGTGTAAAAGTCCGTCACGTTCATGACGGCGGAAACACCGATCTTGTCCGTGTACTGCTGGGTGGAAAGGTCGAGCTGGAAGTTCCCCTCCATCGGGGGGACGTTTTTCAGCGTCCGGCGGAAATCGCGCGAGAACTGCGTCAGGCTGCCCGTCGCCTTGACTTGCAAGGCCCCTTCGATCGAGCCAGACTGCTGCGGCGCCAACACGCCCTTGCCCGCCACGCGCAACCACGGCGACACCAGTTCCAGCTGATGGATGCGGATGTTGCCGGGATCTACGGCGAGGTTGGAAGAGAGGGAAAGCGTCGTCGGCTTGGTCACGTTTTTCTGATCGACCGCCACCGAAAACTTCTGGACCTTCAGGTCGCCGACGACCGTGTAGGATTTTTCCCCGCGCCGCTCCAGCTGAATCTCGCCGTCCGCAACGCCGCTTGCCGCCCCCACGTCAAGGGAGAGCAGCCCGAAGAGTTCCGGCACGTCAATCTTCTGCACCGCCAGGTTGAGGGGATACGTCCGCTTCGCCTCTTTCCTGCGCGTCATCTCGTTCAGGCTACGCCACGTGCCTTGAAGCGTCAGTCGCCCCTTGTCGCCGGTCCACAAGCTGAGTTCCACCGACAGCGGTTGGAAGAAGGATTCCGCCTCCAGCCTGGCAACGATCTGACGCGCCGTGAACGGCTTTTCCGCCGTCTCGGTCGGATAGACCCGCAACGAACCGTTTTCGATCACCACGCCGCCCTTGAAATTCAACACGGGCAGGAAAACTCCGCCTCCCTCGCCCTCTTCCGGCTGCACCTGCTCCTTCGCGGGACGCACCGTGAACACGGGGTTTTTCAGCGTAACCGTTCCGATGTTCATGACGCCTACGGGGAAAAGCCGGAAAAGCCCGACATTGGAACGGACGGTCTCCGCCGTCCATTCCTGACCGCATGACGGATCCGCATAACGGACGTTCTCAAATTGAATCGGAGAGAACCATTTGACCGTCGCTTTCGCGAACGTGATCTTCGCCGGGGAGACCGCCGAATTGATCCGCCTCGCCAGCCAGCGGTTCCCCTTGTCGGAACAGAGGAAGGACGAGAACAAGACCGCCGATGCAAACACGAGGATCAGCAGGATGAAGCCCAACAGGAATAACCGTCCCAAGCAACCGGAACATCCCCCGCGCTCTTCCCGAATTTCTTCCTCTTCCAGCTCGTCATCAACTGGAGCATCAAAGTCCATGCACTACTCCGTCTGCTTCAAATACCCGTGCTTCTTGACGTCTTTCATCGGGATCGTCTCCAGAATGCCCGGCGACGTTTCGATTCGGATTCCCTCCTCCGTACGGTCGCTCAACATGCCCCGATAGGTCCGGCGTATCGTCACGACCTCGTAGTCCGGGATGAACAAGCGTTCGAGCTTGAGTTGCAGCGGCAGCGTCTTCTCCCGCGTGACCGTAATCTTGCGGCTGATCTTGGCGTACCCTTTCTTCACGACCTCCAGCTCGTATTCGCCTTCGACCAGATCATTCAAGCGCAACGGGTCCGACATCTGCGAGATGTCGGATTTCCGCGTCATGGTGATTCCCCGCTTCTTCCCGTTGAGCATCACCATCGCACCCGAAGGCGAGGTGAAGATTTCCAGATGCCCCGTGTTTTTCACCATGCGGAACTCTTCCGTCAGCGTGGCGCCTTTTTCAACCGTGATATCGCGCGCGCTGGAATCGCAACCCTTCAGATCAAGGCGCACGTGGTAAGTCCCCGGCTTGGCGTCCGCCAGCGTGTAGGGCGACTCGCCCTTGTATTCGTCGTTCACATACACCCGCGCGCCTTCGGGAATCGACACGATCCGCAACGTGCCGGGCATCGGCTCCAGCGGAATCCGCACGTCGCGCACTTCGCCGGGAGAAAGTGAAATCTCACGCTTCACGGGCTTGTACCCCTCCGCGCGGAGTTCGAGAATCGAGATGCCGGAGATGCGGGAGACTCGGCACGGCGTCGTGCCGCGGGGCAGACCGTTCACCATCACCTCCGCGCCCGTCGGATCGCTGTCGATCGACAGCGTGCCGGAATCGGAGGAGAGCACCACGTGTTCCTTGGCCGGCGAACGCCCGTCCAGCGTCACCGTGATCTCCTTGGAAATGTACCCCGTCGATGAAACCTTGAGCCGGTTCTTCCCCGACGGCAAGGTCGTGACCAGCAACGGCGTTTTGCCGAGCGACAGCCCGCCCGCCGTCACGTCGGCGCCCGCCGGCTCGGAGGTGACCAGCAGAAGCCCGCGCACGGGTTCCAGCTGACAGGAAACCTCGCCGCTCCGCCCCGCCGTCAGCGAGACCGTTTCGAAGTGATCCTGAAATCCCTCTTTCGAGAGCCGCACGAGATGCGCGCCTTCTGTCAACCCGCCGACCGTCATCGGGGCGAATCCTCTCGCCTTATGGTCAACCGAAATGGCGGCTCCCTCCGGATACGTGCTCACGCGCAACGAACACAACACCTCGTCAGCCGCATGGCAGCAGATGACGCATCCAACGATCATCGACCAGAAAAACCTCATTCGCATGCTGATTCACCTCAATTTTGTTCCGTAATGAAAGCCATTATAGCAAGTTCCTTTCCGGCAAACAAGGAAAAGAGTAGTGCCGCCGCGCGGGGAAAAGGTGAAGAATTCAATCGCTTCGCTTGAAATGGTTCAATTGTCGGGGCGGCGGACGCGACTGGGCGCGTCCAACAACACTCTGATAAGCGACGAGAGCACCGATTTCAAGCCTCCGAAGGAGGCGATTTAACTTTTTCACCATTTCAAGCCGCGTCAGCGGCGATTTAACCTTTTCACCATTTCAAGCCGCGTCAGCGGCGATTTAACCTTTTCACCATTTCAAGCCGCGCCAGCGGCGATTTAACCATTTCACCATTTCAAGCCGCGCCAGCGGCGATTTAACCATTTCACCATTTCAAGCCGCGCCAGCGGCGATTTAACC
>JAFSTA010000040.1 GCA_017450695.1 Kiritimatiellia bacterium
AAGCGGGGGGCGGGGGGGGGGGTCGGGGGATGCCCCCGTCTCCTTGGTTCCTCGCACACCGCCCCCCAACCACCGAACCTACAGGCAATCGCGGAGGCGGTCGAGGGCGGAGGGGATCGGGATGACGTGCGCCTGGAGCTGGGCTTGCGTCCACTGTCCGAGCGTGGTGTAGGAGACGGCCTCGTCCGTCGTGAAGGGACCGGACTGGACGCGGCGCAGTTCCTGCAGACAGGCCCCGCATCCAAGGAGCTGGCCGAGGTCGTGCGCGATCGTCCGGACATACGTCCCTTTCGTGCAGAGGATCTCGAAGGAGAAGAGCGGCGGCGTCCACTCCGTGATTTCCAGCTTATACACATGCACGAAGCGTTGCTTCCGTTCGACATCCTCGCCCATGCGCGCCTTGTGGAAGAGGCGGCAGCCGTTGACGCGGACGGCGCTGACCATCGGCGGCGTCTGGAAGATGTCGCCCCGGAAATTCCGGAGAGCCTTCTCCACATCCTCCCGCGTCACGGCCTCGCACGGCCGTTGCGCCACGATCTCGCCCTCGGAATCCTGCGTGTTGGTTTCCGTCCCCAGCAGGATTTTGCCGACGTACCGCTTGTCTTTCGCCAGCATGCTGTCGAAGTACTTCGTCGCCTTCCCCAGCAGGATCACGAGAAGCCCCGACACGTTGGGGTCCAGCGTCCCGCCGTGCCCCGCCTTCTCGATCTGGAAGACCTTCCGTACGCGGTTGACGACATCGTGTGAGGTCATGCCGACGGGCTTATCGACCAGCAGAAAGCCGTCGATCTGAAATGGATTCGGCCAGGATTTCATTCGGGGATATCCAGATGGTTCAGGAGATCCAGCACGTGGTCGCCCTTGGCGATGGAATCGGTGAGGACGAAGCGCAGACGGGGCGTGTATTTCATCTTGCATTCGCGGTTGATGATCCGCTGCAACTCTCCCGCCGCGTGGCTCAGCTTGCTCATGTACCTTCCCCGTTCCTCCTCATGTCCGAAAATCGAGACCGTCACCGTGGCATTCCGCAAATTGTGCGCGGTCATCACATCCAGCACCGTGATGGCGCCGGTGTCGATCTTGTCGTCGCTCATAAAAATGCGCGGCAGCGCCTCCGCAATCGAACGGCGGAGAAGCGCATTGATTCTTTCTTGTCTTTCAACTGGCATACTTACCTCATCCCTTCCAATTCCATCTTGTCCCCTGCCTCCAGCGCGGGGCAGACATCCAGGGACATCGCGCCTTCGCGCACCCCCGCGCCCATGCCGGCCAGCCCGGCGATCATCGCGGCGTTGTCCCCGCAGTACCGCGGCTCCGCCAGCAGCAGCTGCACGCCGGCGCGGGCGGCCACCTCGCGCAACCGCGCGCGCAGCCGTCCGTTCAGCGAAACGCCGCCCCCGACCGCCACGGCGGAGTAGTCATCCGACTCCAGCGCGCGCGCCGTCCGGTCCGCCAGCGCCCCGACGATCGCCTCCTGGTACGAGGCGGCGATCCGCGCAACCGCCTCTTCACCGGCGGGCGGGTTGTTGCGCAGGTAGTACATCAGCGCGGTCTTCAGTCCGCTGAAGCTGACGCAGAGATCCGCGCGGAGGTCGCCCAGCGCGGGATTCCCCTCCTTCGTCCTGCCCTTGGGGAACGGGATCGCGTCCGGCGCCTGCACGGTTTTGGCAACGCGGTCGATCGCCGGCCCGCCGGGATACCCCAGCCCCAGCAACTTCGCCGCCTTGTCGAAAGCCTCGCCCGCCGCGTCGTCCAGCGTCTGCCCGATGATCCGGTACTCGCCGATTCCCGGCTGATCGACCCAACAGGTGTGGCCGCCCGAAACCGCCAGCCCCAGCACGCGCCCCACCCCGCGTGGATCGGGCGCGTCGGGCGACAGGAAGACCGAATACAGGTGCGCCTCGATGTGGTTGATCCCGATCAACGGCTTGCCCAGCGCGAGCGCAAGTCCCTTCGCCGCCGAAAGCCCGACGATCAGCGAACTCGCCAGCCCCGGACCGTAGGTGACCGCCACCGCGTCGATCCGTCCCCATTCCAGTCCGCCGAAGGCCTGCGCCACCGCCTCGCGGATCACGCCGCCGATTTTCTCGACATGGCTGCGCGAGGCGATTTCCGGCACGACCCCGCCGTAGGGCTGGTGCAACGGGACCTGACTGAACACGACGCTCGACAGGACGGTGCGTCCGTCTTCCACCACCGCTGCGGCGGACTCGTCGCAGGAGGACTCAATACCCAGTACGATCATTCCGCATCCTCGATTCGTTCCAGGACCATCGCCGTCCGGCAGGGCAGATAGACGCGGATGATCCAGCACAGTTCGTTCTCCCGCATCTGCCGGGCCAGCGCGAAGGTCTGCCCCGGCTCAATCCGGTCGTGTCCGCCGAAACGCGCGTCGTCCGTGGAGAGGACCAGCCGATAACCCCGCGACGCGGGCGGCACCAGCACGGGATAGTCGCTCACCGACTGTTCCCGGTGGAAATTGAAGAGGAAGAGCAGGTCGCCCCGCTCGAAGACGAGGATCTTGGAGTCGTCCGACGAGTAGTAGCGGCGGGGGCGCGTTCCCTCCAGCGCGCCGGTCTTTCGGAAGAGGTGGATCATCGCCTCGTCAAACTCCCCCAGGCACCAGAACAGCAGCTCCTGATTGTCGCGCAGCGACCACTGCCGGCGCGCGTACTGGTAGGAGAAGCCGTTGCCCTCGCGCGGGAAGTCAATCCACTCCGGATGCCCGAACTCGTTCCCCATGAAGTTCAGGTAGGCCTGTCCCGCCGTACCCAGCGTGGCGAGCCGCGCCAGCTTGTGGATCGACACGCCGCGCTCCGCCAGCAGGCTGTTCTGGTCGCGGCGCATGGCGTTGTAAACCGCCGAATCGACCAGCTGGAAGAGGAGCGTCTTGCCGCCGACGAGCGCCTGGTCGTGGCTCTCGACGTAGTTCACCGTCCGTTCGTCCGCGCGGCGGTTCGTCAGCTCGTGCCAGAGATAGCCGATGCTCCAGTTCTCGTCCCGCACGTCGCGCACGAGCTTGAACCAGCATTCCGGCACGCCCATCGCCATCCGGTAGTCGAACCCGATCCCGCCGTCCGTCACCGGCGCCGCCACGCCGGGCATCCCGCTCACATCCTCCGCGATGGTAATCGCGTCCGGGCGCAGCTCGTGGATCACGCGGTTCGCCAGGTTCAGGTAAACCCAGGCGTCCTCATCCACCGTGTGGTCGAAGTACTGGCTGTAGTTCGTGAAATCGATCCCCAGCCCGTGGTGCAGGTAGAGCATGGAGGTCACGCCGTCGAAACGGAACCCATCGACATGAAACTCGTCCAGCCAGTAGCGGCAGTTCGAGAGCAGGAAGTGCAGCACATCGGTCTTGCCGTAGTCGAAGCAGCGGGAATCCCACGCCGAGTGCCAGCCGCGCAACCCGTCGTGGAAATACTGGTACGGCGTGCCGTCGAAGAGGGACAGCCCCTCGCGCTCGTTCTTGACGGCGTGCGAGTGGACGAGGTCGATGATGACTTGGATGCCCGCCTCGTGCGCCACATCGACCAGCGACTTCAACTCCTCCGGCGTCCCGAACCGGGAGGAGCACGCGAAGAAGCTGGAGACATGATACCCGAAGGAACCGTAGTACGGATGCTCCATAACCGCCATCAGCTGGATCGTGTTGTATCCGGCGCGGACGATGCGCGGCAGGGTCCGGTCGCGGAACTCGGCGTAGGTGCCGACCCCTTCCTTCTCCTGCGCCATGCCGACGTGCGCCTCGTAGATCAGCGGCACTTCGGGACGGACCCGGAACTCGGGGATCCGCCAGCGGTACGGCTCCTCCGGCTGCCACACCTGCGCGGCGAAGACCAGCGTCCGCCCGTCCTGCACCACACGCCTCGCGTACGCGGGGATGCGCTCGCCTCGTCCGCCCTCCCACTGCATCTCCAGGCGGTAGTACTGGCCGTGACGGATCGCCCGCGCGGGCAGACGCGCCTCCCACACGTCGCGCCCTTCCAGACGGCGCAACCGGAACGCCTCGTCCAGCTTCCACTCCGTGAAGTCGCCCACGAGCCAGATCGCCGTCGCGTGGGGCGCCCACTCGCGGAAGACCCACTCCCCGTCCGCCAAGTGCAGGCCGTAATACTCGTGGGCGCAGGCGAACTGGGAAAGCGACCCCGGGCCGCGCGCCAGCTCGGTGGCGCGGGCCAAGGCCGTTTCAGCGCGTCGCTGGACGATTTCCGCAAACGGAAGCAGGTACGGATCGTCCATCAGATGAGAGCGATAAGCGGATTCGGGCATACAAGAACACGGTTTCAAGTGGTCAACAAAGTTTCATCTCCCGGGAATATCTCACCCGGAAAAGAGGATATTTTACTATCCCGCCCCCCCCCTGTCAATCCCCAGTTGCCGCCGGCGCGACTCCGCGACCCCGCCGCGCGACCCGGCGCATTTCTGCGCCGGCGCAGAACCAGCTGCCGCACAGTCGGCACCGCCCCCGCCCCCAGCTGCCCCCAGTCTCGTGGGTGCGGGGCACTGCCCCCGCACAGTCGGCACTGCCCCCGCACCTACGGCGCGAAGTGGGCGCGGCGGTACTGGCCGGGGGTCTGGCGGCGCAGCCGCTTGAAGGTGCGGATGAAATGGCTCTGATCCCAGAAGCCGCATTTCTCGGCGATGTCGGAGACTTTCATGGAGGTGGAGGAGAGCAGCTTGCGCGCGTGGTTGATGCGGATGGTGGCGATGTACTCGCCCGGCGGCATCTCCATCACCTGCACGAAGGTACGGCGGAACGAGGTCTCGCTCATGCCGGAGACGCGCGCCAGGTCGGCAAGCGGCAGGTGTTCCGCGAAATGCTCGTCGATATGCGCGACCGCCTTCTTGATCGCCCCGTACCAGTCCGGCTTCGACTCGCCGGAGGCGACGGTGCGGTAGAGGCAGACGGTACCGATGATCCTGCCGCGCACGTCGCGCAACGGGTAGATGTTGACGACCCGCAGGTCGGTGGAGCGGTCGGCGCCGTACCCGTAGATGCGGTTGAGGATCGGCCTGCCCGTGCGGCGCACCTCGCGATCACGCGCCATGTATGTCTCGGCGAGCACGGCGGGGAAGACCTCGGAACTCTTCTTCCCGATGATCTCCGCCTCGTTCTTGATGTTCGAGTTCTCGCAGTTCCGGCGGTTGTACGCCATGATGCGGTCCTGCTCATCCATCATGTAGAAGGTCGCCTCCGTCAGCGTGTCGAACAGCGCCTTGAACGTCTCCGCGTTCGGTCCGACCCGCCGCATGAAGTCCGCCTGCATCCGCTTGCGCTCCTGTGCCGTCATCCTCCGCCTCCTCTTCTTTGTTGCAGCAACAGGGACGGATTGTACACTTTCCGCAGCCGTATCACAATGAAAACTTCGTGGCTTGCTTGTTCACTCCTGACCACCGCCAGATTGGACAGATTCTACACTTTTTTGAACACCTGCTACATTGACTTTTTTCGGGGATTGTACCATACTCTGATTGTTTATTTTGAATTTGACAGGAGGAATCAGATGAGAAAGCTGTTGATAGTCGCCATTTGGGCGTTCGCCAGCGCCTTGTATGCCGGCGTGCCCGTCGATGCGCAGACCGGGAACAGGATCCGCGTCTGCACCAATGAATTGACCTTTGCCTGGGATTGGGACTGGGAGTGGATTCCGTCCAGTGCCCAGACCGCGACGGTCGTCGCGAGGGATACGGGGGGGGGGAATTCTGTTCAGCCAGAACATCTCGCGCCCCACTTCCTCCGTGACCTGGAACCTCTCGAACCTGATTGAGCCGAAGGTCCAGAGCAAGCGGGTCAACGTCACGCTCAGCTTCCCGCGCATCGCCGTTATGACGGCGTCGCGGACGGCCTCGTATGAGCTGCGGCAAGGCTCGTTCTCGCCGCGCGTCCGCGCCTGCGAGACCAACAGCGCGGGCTGGCGCCGGTTCGAGCTGCCGGTGACCTTCGACTTCAACGCGCAGTGGTTCCGCAACGCCTCGCAAATCACCTACATCCAGTGGAAGGATGTCATTGATCCGTCCATCCCCCTCTACGCACCGCCGTACAGGAATACCTGGGAGGGTTCGGACGGTTTCCTGACCGTCACCAACGGGTATCTTCCGGAGAGTATCTACCTCGCGTCGATCCACGAGGGCAACACGCGGCTCGCGCAATGCGAAATCTGCAATATGCAGGGCATGATGATCTTCATCCGCTAACGAAAGGAGAGACGAAATGAAACGAATCGCGGGAACCCTGTTTTTGATTTTGTCGTGCGCACTCCCCGTCCTGGCGGACGGCTACGAGTTCTCCAACGTGACGGTCATCCAGCACTGGCCCTGGAACCAGAAGACCGATATCGAATTCGATGTGAAGCAGCCGACGGGACGGCAGTCCATGTGCCACGGCGCGCGCATCGAGGTGACGGCGACGGTCGGCGGCGTCTCCACCGTGCTGGACGCGGCGACGCTCTCCGAAACCTACGTCTTCGGCGAGGGGCGCAAGCGCCTCGTCTGGGACCCGATGCCGCAGTTCGCGGGACAGGACATGCGGAACGTGCAGCTCTCCTTCCGCACGCTGGAGGAGGACGTCCCGCTCGGCTATCTCGTGGTGAAGATCGACAGCGGCGACTGGTGGTACGAGCCCCTCTCCTTCTCGAACGAGGTCAACACCGCCACGTACAAGACGACCCACATGGCCTTCCGCTACATCCCCTCCTCCGTTTCCTCCACCTGGCTGGACATGACCGGCGGCAGGGACACCTTCCGCATCGGCTCGGACGCTTCGCGCGCCACCGCGCTGGGGATGAACGCGACGGATATCTACATCGAGCAACAGGCGGACGTCCGTCTCACGAAGGGGTTCTTCATGGGGGTCTTCCCGCTGACGCGGGCGCAGTACGTCGGGCTGGGCTACACGCTATCCGGTATCCCCACGAACGAGGTGCCCGTGCGCGGACTCAACTACAACCTCCTGCGCGGAAGCGACTCGGAGACGGGATACTGCTTCCCGACCAACCGCGCGGTCGCGTCCGACTCCCTCATCGGGCGTCTGCGCCGCCGGACGCGCCTCAATTTCGACCTCCCCACCGAAGCGCAATGGGAATACGCCTACCGCGCCGGATCCACCGGCGAGTACTTCTTCGTGGAGAGCGGCAACCTGGAAAACCAGATCCGCGAGTACGCCGCCTTCGACACGGGGAAAACCTTCCCCGTCGGCTACAAGAAACCCAACCCGTGGGGACTCTACGACCTGATCGGCTGCTGCCACCAGTGGACCACCACGCTCCAGCGCAGCTACGCCTCGGACAATCTGGACGCGCGCATCCTGCACGAGGACGCGACCGACCCAGTCGGACAGATTCCCAGCTACAACACCCCCTACCGCGTCGTGCGCGGCTCGCACCAGGGCGCGGCCGGCGTCATGAAACGCGTCACGCGCGCCAGCTACCGTTTCGGGCTGCGGACGAATCAGGACGGTTCGAGTGGCGAAGGTATCAATATGGGTTGCCGCCTGGCGCTGACTTTGGATATCCAGTGACGAGTAGGTAGTGGGTAGTGGAATTGAGCAAGAAGGAGAAATGAAAATGAAAAAGTATTTGTTCATGGTGCTGGCAGGCTGTGCGGCTGTTGCGCACGCCGCCCTCCCCGACAACGGCGGCTACACGATCTCCGATGTCACGGCGGTCTCGCAGCTGCCGTGGGACCGCAACGTGATCGTCAACTTCACCATCACGCCGCCCGCCGGAGCGCCGGAGGACGGGCTCCTGCGGCTGGAGATAGTCGCCTCGAACGGCATGGACCGCGTGTATGTCTCCGACGCCTCGATCTACGGCGCCTACTGCTCCGCCTCCGGCAGCCAGTCGATTTTGTGGGACCCGACGGTCGATCACGCCGGCGTGATGTTCAGCGACGTCACCTTCCACATCGCCGTGGCGGAGACGAACGTCACCGCCACGCCCTACCTCTCGGTCCGCCTCGCCGACGGCAAGATCGGCTACCACAGCCCAGCGATCACGAACCGCATCACGAACGAGCGATTCCTGAACGACTACATGGTCTTCCGGCGCATCCCCGCCACCACCTCCGCCGAGTGGATGGCGCTCAGCGGCAAGGACACCTTCACCTTCGGCGCCGTCTCCAACGACTGCGCGTACTACTACAAAAACGCCGCCGACATGATCAAAGAGGAACCGCGCGAGATCAAGCTCACGAAAGACTTCTACCTGGGCGTCTTCCCTCTGACCCGCGGCCAGATGGAATGCCTCGGCTTCCAGAATCGGGGCGGCCAAACATCGGGCTACCCTTACAACGCGGCGGCGATGGGCATCACCTACGACTTCCTGCGCGGCGCGGACGCGACCACGCAGTACAACTTCCCCGAACGCACGGACGTCTCCCCGACCTCCCCCGTCGGCGTGCTGCGCGCGCGCACCGGGCTGAACTTCGACCTCCCCACAGAGGCGCAGTGGGAGTACGCCTGCAGGGCCGGCACCACCAACGCCTACTGGTTCACGGAGACCGACGAGGTGCCGACGGTGGTTTCGCTGACGAATCACGTGCGAAGCGCGTCCGTCACCCGCTTCCCCCCGAACGCCTGGGGACTCTACGCGATGGTCGGTTGCTGTCACCAGTGGACCACCACGCTCGGACGCACCACGGACAACGCCAACCTGAACAGCACGGGCAACCACAACTTCGTGCTCTTCGACGAGGGGGCGGTTGATCCCCTCGGCCCCGTACCCAACTACAACAGCCCCTACCGCATCGTGCGCGGGTCGCACTCCGGTGCCGCCGTGGACGGAGGGCAGAACATGTGGGACGGCGTATGGCGCAACATCTGCTTACGCGTGTACCGCATCGCCTACCGCTACCCGCAGAAAACCAACGGTTCCGGTGCTGAAGTCAATCTGATGGGCGCCCGCCTCTGCCTCACCCTGCCGTAGGTATTGCGTACGCGACGGATCGCGGACCTCTCATTCGGGCAACGAGGACGTTGCCCCTCCCGTTCTCTCGCGCCTCCGCGTACCCCGTCGCGTCCGCTGCGTAGCGACGGCGCCCTCGCCGTCGGCTTTCAGGGTAGCGACACTCTTGTCGCTTTTCGGCGGCTCGTCAATTTAACCATTGAACCATTTCAAAGCGAAGCGATTTCATTTTCTAATACACGGAACGGATCGATGAGGAAGCGGCACCGGCCCGCCCATTCGTTTCTTCTTGACAGAATCTGCGCTGGCGGATACCCTAACGGTATGTTTTACCTCGTTGTGGAAACGGGAAGGAGAGAGTATGAGGGGAAAGAGTTGGATCAGTTTTATCTTGGGATCTCAGGTGACGCCCGCGCAAAAACGCGCGGGCACAGAACCTGCCGCCTTCTTCTCCGCCTCTCAGTGGAACGGATAGCGTGATAACCGCCGCCCTACAGATAGGCGGCGGCGTCTGGGCGCGTTTCGACTTTTCGCAGGAGTTCCTTCACCTGCTGGGCACGGGCCTTGGGGCAGATCAGCGTCACGCCGTTCGCCTGGATCACCGCCAACCCGCTGCATCCGATCAAGGCGGTCAGGCGGTTGTTGGAGATCACGAGGTTGTCGGTGGAGTCGATGCTCTCGCATTCGCCGATCACGACATTCTTCTGTTCGTCGTTCGGCAGATGGTCGGAGATGGACGACCAGGAACCGACGTCGTCCCAGCCGAAACAGCCGCTGGCGACCAAGATGTTCTCTACCCGTTCCATGATCGCGTAGTCGATGGAGATGCGCGTCAGCCCCGGGTAGAGCCGATCCATCACGGCGAGCGCGGCGGGGATATCCCGTGCGGCGGCGAGTTCATCGGAGAGCTTCGCCAGTTCCGGCGTGAAGGTCTCCAACGCACGTTGCATGACGGAGGTCTTCCAGATGAACATCCCGGCGTTCCAGTAGTAGTCGCCGCCTTTCAGGTATGCGGCGGCCTTCTCGGCATCCGGCTTCTCGACAAACCGCTTCACCGCGTGGAAGCGGGTCTCGGTTTCGGAGGGAAGCGGATCGCCGACCTGGATGTAGCCGAAGCCGGTCGCGGGATACGTGGGCGTGATGCCGATGGTGACGATCCCGTCACGTGCGACGGCAACCGACATCGAGTCGCGCAGGGTCTGGCGGAAGAGCGCCGCGTCCTCCATCAGCTGGTCGGCGGTCAGGATGCAGACGACCGCGTCGGGATTCTGGCGACGGACAAGCCCGCAGGCGCAGGCGACGGCGGCGGCCGTGTCGCGCTTGTAGGGTTCGCCGATGATGTTCTCGGCGGGAATATCCGGCGCCGCCTCGCGCGTGGCGGGGACCAGCCGGGCGGCGGTGATGATCAGAATCCGCTCCGGCGGGAAAAGCCCCTGCAGCCGTTCGACGGCGAGGGTCAGCAACGCCTTTCCCCCGATAATCGAGAGAAACTGTTTCGGTTTGGCTTGGGTGCTGAGCGGCCAAAAGCGTTCCCCGTTGCCGCCAGCCATGATTACGGCATAACCGTTCATTTCCTGCATTTGATCCCCCTTTTGTTTGTTTCTTCCCCGGACGCTATTCCAGCGATTTTTTCACGTAGGGAAGATAGGCTTTGGTATAGGACAGGATCGACCACAGGGTGATCCCGATCAAAAAACCTTCCAGGATATACACCACCCAAATCGGGATGAAGGAGGGGTGCAGGGAAATCCACAGGTAAATGAAAATCGCGATCGGGAATGTGCTCGCCGTGCGGAGCTTCCCGATCCACATCGCGCCGCAGTAGGCGTTGTACAGCGAGGCGACGGACCGGAGGAAGGTCACCCACTGGTCGCGCAGGATGTAGATCACGGTCAGCACGAGCATCACCAGCGAGTGCGTGTCCTGTCCCGGTTGGCGGCAGAGCAACCAGAGCAGCGTGGGGAAGACGACCAGATAAAAAATCTTGTCCATGAGCGGATCCGCCATCGCGCCGAACTTGCTGACCACATTCCACCGGCGCGCCAGCTTGCCGTCGAACATATCGGTGAGCGACGCGATAATCAGCAGAACCGCCGCGCCCACGGCCCAGAAATCCGCCGCGACATATCCCTCGTGCGGCGGGACATACGCATGCACAACGGCCAGTACCAAAAACAGCAGGACGATCGGGAAGCGAACCAAGGTAATGGCGTTGACTGTAAAACGATGTGCTCGATCATTCATGAGTCCAGTAAAGCACAATTCACGGCGCGTGACAAGAGAGAAATAACAAGGAAACGGGGGACACCCCCGAACCCCTGCGGGAAGGGGCGGTGCAAGGAAACGAGGGCACCCCCGAACCCCTGCGGGAAGGGGACGGTGCAAGGAAAAGGGGCAGCCCCCCCGAACCCCCGCAGCAAGGGGGGGGACGGTGCAAGGAAAAGGGGGACGCCCACGAACCCCTGCGGCAAGGGGGCGGTGCAAGGAAACGAGGGCACCCCCGAACCCCTGCGGGAAGGGGACGGTGCAAGGAAAAGGGGGACGCCCACGAACCCCTGCGGGAAGGGGACGGTGCAAGGAAAAGGGGCAGCCCCCCCGAACCCCTGCGGGAAGGGGGCGGTGCAAGGAAACGAGGGCACCCCCGAACCCCTGCGGGAAGGGGACGGTGCAAGGAAAAGGGGCAGCCCCCCCGAACCCCCGCAGCAAGGGGGGGGACGGTGCAAGGAAAAGGGGGACGCCCACGAACCCCCGCAGCAAGGGGGGGTGCAAGGAAAAGGGGGACACCCCCGAACCCCTGCGGCAAGGGGACGGTGCAAGGAAACGAGGGCACCCCCGGGGCGCCGCGGCAAGGGGGTTCCCCGTCCTTTCCCGCCGCGCAAAAAAAGCGAAGTTGATTGGCGGGGCGGCTTGTGCTACACTACTCCCCACGTTTTACAAGGCAAGGAGAGAGTATGAATCGCTTTTGGGTTTGGTCTGTTTTCGCGGCGGCCTTTACGGGCATGGGATTCGCCGCAGAGTCTAGTACGGTCGCGAAGTATGACGACGTGAAGATCTTGGGGTACGTCGGTTCCCGTCTGGACAGCTGCATCCGCAACCATGTCGCGGCGGAGGACCCCAACTACTTTGCGCTGGTCTTCCAGAACAAGAACGAGACGGGGGCTTGGCAGACGGAGTTCTGGGGCAAGTACATGCATGCCGCCGCGCCGTTCGCCACCTACACCGGATGCCCGCTTCTCAAGCAGAAGATCGCGGAGTCCGTGAAGCGCGTCATCGCCTCGCAGTTGCCCGACGGTTACATCGGCAACTACCGCGAGGGAAGCCGCTGCGGAGGCGGCTGGGACGTGTGGGGCATGAAATACACGCTGCTCGGGCTGATCCACCAGTACGACGAGACGGGCGACGCGGAAACGCTCGCCGCCGCGCGGAAGCTGGCGGATTACCTCCTCTCCGTCTTCGGCCCCGGGAAAAAGGAACTGTACAAGACCGGCAATTACCGCGGGATGCCCAGTTGCTCCGTGCTGGAGCCGATCGTCTGGCTCTACAACCGCACGAAGGAGAAGAAATACCTTGATTTCGCCTCGTACATCGTCTCGCAGCTGAACGACACGAAAGACGGCGCGCGCCTGATCGACTTGGCGCTGGAGGGTGTCGCCGTGGGCGACCGCCCGAAAGAGGGCGACGTCTGGTGGGGCTGGCTCAACGGGCGCAAGGCCTACGAGATGATGTCCTGCTACCAGGGGCTGCTCGAATACTACGAGGCGACCGGCGACAAGCGTTGTCTGGACGCGGCGGTCGCGACCGCGAAGAGCATCATCGACACCGAGGTGAACATCACGGGCGGAGCTGCCGCCCACGAGTGCTGGTATCACGGCAAGGCGCGTCAGGTGCAGCCGTTCTCCAAGACGATGGAGACCTGCGTGCTGACGACCTGGCTGCGCTTCTGCGAGAAGCTGCTTCTGGTGACGGGCGACCTCCGGTACGCCGACGAGATCGAGAAGACCTTCTACAACTCCTTCCTCGCCACGCTGAACCGCGACGGTTCCGTCTTCTCGCAGTACCTGTTGCTTTCGGGCTTCCGCTCCCCCGGGGAAGACCACTGCAAGATGCTGACCAACTGCTGCAACGCGAACGGTCCGCGCGGCTTCCTCGTTTTCGTCCGCTCGCTGCTGACGGCGAACGGCGACACGGCGACGCTCAACCTCTATTCCTCCTCGCGCGCCTCCGTGACTCTGCCGAAGCTGAACGAGAAGGTGACGTTCGAGACCTACACGCTCTACCCGAAGGAAGGGGCGGTCACGATCTGGAACCGGACGCAGAAGCCGCTCGACTTCACGCTCAAGCTGCGCATCCCCGCGTGGACGCCGAGCGCGTCCGTCAAGCTCAACGGCAAGGCCGTACCGGATGTCAAGCCCGGCGCGTACCTGTCGCTCAAACGGACCTGGACGCCCGGCGACGTGATCGAGCTTTCGTTCGAGATGGTCTGCCGAGCCCAGGTGCAGAACAACCACGTGGCCTTCACGCGCGGTCCGGTCGTGCTGGCGCGCGACATGCGGTTCCACGACGGCGATATCGGCGAGGCGATCCGCGGCTTCCCGGTTGACAAGCCGCTGGAGGCTTGCTCCGTCCGCACGGACAATCCGGAAATCTGGCAGGCGTACACGCTTCGGTTGCCGATGGGACTCCACTCGGAGAATCCCGAAAACAGAAAGCCGCAGGTGGTTCACTTCTGTGATTTCGCCTCGGCGGGAAACACGTGGGACAGCACCTCGTCGTATCGCGTCTGGTTCCCGCTGGAGCTGGATCCGTCGCATGTTTCCTACAACGAGTAAGGACGGAGGAAAGATGGCGGCACAAACGAAAGAAACGGAAGAGGTCACGTTCGAAACCGCGCTGAACCGTCTCGAAACCATTGTCCAGACGATGGAGTCGGGCGAGACGAGCCTGGACAACATGATCTCCTCCTTTGAGGAAGGGCAGAGGCTGGTCAAGTTTTGTACGGACAAGTTGAACGAGGTCGAGAAGAAGATCGAGAAGCTGGCGAAGGGGGCTGACGGCGGAATCCAGCCCGTCCCCTTCGACGTTTCGGAAGAATAAGGAGAAAGAAGATGAAATTCTGTTGTATCGGATGGATGGCGGCGGCGGTCTTGCTGTCGGGATGTTTTCGGCAGAGCGCGCCGGAACGGCTGGTCACGGCGAACAGCGTGGCGGCAGCCGTGTCCAATCGCGTGGAGGTCCAGGCGATCGAGTTGCCCGGCCAGCCCTTCGCGGCGGTGCCGAAGGAGTTCGCGGAGATGCCGAAGCTGACGCAGCTGCAACTGCGCGGAGCCACGGGCGTTTCCAATCTGGCGGGACTGGACCAGCTCAAGGGGCTGACCCTGCTCGATCTCTCGGAGACGAAGCTGGCGGCCATGCCGAAAGAGGTCTTCGCCCTTCCTGCGCTGGAAACGCTCTACTTCGCCGACAACGAACTGAAGGAGCTGCCGCCCGAAATCGGACAGCTGGCGGCGTTGAAGTACCTGAACCTCGACCGGAACCACCTGGCGAAACTGCCGGACGGGATCGGGAAACTCCCCGAACTGCGTTGGCTGCGTCTCAACCAAAACGCGCTCACCGAACTGCCCGCCACGCTCGCGGAGGCGAAGAAGCTCCAGCGCATTTATCTGGAGAAGAACCAGTTCAAGGCGGTTCCCGAATGCCTCAAGGAAATGCCCCTGCTCGAAGACGTCGCGCTGGACAACAACCCGATCGAGACGATTCCGGAGTGGTTCACCAAGCTCCCCAAAGTCCGGCAGATCAACCTCGACGGGACGAAGATCACCAAACTCCCGAAAGACCTCAGCGGCTGGCGCCGTCTCCAAATCCTCTCGCTCACCCGCTGCAAGCTGAGCGACGAGGAGCAAGACCGCATCCGCGCCGCCCTACCCCAGACCCACATCGCGTTCTAGGGTGATTGGGTGGTTGGGTGGTTAGCCTGCCGTGTACCGTCTAGAAGCTCTAGAATCCCTAGCCTACCAGCTACCAGCTACTAGCTACCACCTACAAGCTACGCAAACACCTGCGTACCTGTTTCCAGGCGGCGGCATCCAGCGGCTGGAATGGCGCGGCGAGGACGTTTTGGATCAGGCCCATTTCGGCGAGGGCGCATTTGACCGCCTGGAGGAAACCGATCTGTCCCTGTCCGAGTCCGTAGAGCTTGTAGCTGCTGGCGGTGGTGAATGCCTGCAGATTCCGGACCGTGGCGAGATCGCCTTCCTTCGCCGCCCGGTAGAGCGCGGAGAAGGCCTTCGGCCAAAGGTTCGCGCCGGTACAGACACCGCCGTCCGCTCCCAGCAGGACCGCCTCGCCCATTGCCTCGTCCGGTCCCATGAAGAGCGAGAACCGTTCGCGGAACGGCGCCAGCGCGACGCGGAACTTGTTGAAGAGCGCGATGATGGAACTGGAGTCTTTCATGCCGATGATATTCGGATGCGCGGCAAGTTTCGCGACCGTTTCCGGAGCCAGCACGGTCTCCGTGTGGGCGGGCATGTTGTAGATGACGAGCGGAAGCGGAACGCGGTTTGCCAGTTCGGTGTACCAGTCGATGCACTGTTCCTGCGTCAGCTGGAAATAGTACGGGGGTGCGGCGACGACGCCGGACGCACCCAACGCCTTGCACCGTTTGGCGAAGGAGGCCGCCGCCTCCAGATTCGTTTCCGTAATGCCGACCAACACCGGCACGCGCTTTTTCACAAGGCAGCAAACGGTTTTGACGAGGGCGGTGCGCACGGCGTAGTCCAAGTGCGGGCCTTCGCCGGTCGTGCCGAGCAGGAAGATGCCATCGACCCCGCCGTCCAGCAGATGCGCGACCATTTTCTCTGTCCCGAAGGGATCCAGTTGCCGCCGCTCGTCCAGCGGCGTGACCATCGGGGGAATCAATCCTTCTAGTTTCATTGTCGTTCTTTCCTTCGTTTTTTCCGCGCCGGGGCGACGCGGAAACGGTTGGGTGGTTGGGTTTGGGAATCGAAAGCTGTCGATAGCTGTCGATAGCTGTCGATTGCACAGTCGATAGCTGTCGATTACGTTTGTTGCCTCCCCCCAGCTACCACCTACCACCTACCGGCCATCCTTTTTCCAGTCGTTGTTCTTCAGGTGGTAGAGGAAGCCGTCCTCGCAGCCGAGGATCACTTCCGGGATGCCGTCATTGTCGAAATCGACGGTGGTGGGGCTGGTGGTGTGGGCGGCGAGCTGCTGTCCGCTCATGTCGCCCATGTCCTTGAAGAACCAGTTGCCGTCCTTCGCCTCGACCTGGAGGAAGAGGCGCGAGTTCTTGCCGCTCATGATGATGTCGGCCTTGCCGTCGCCGTTCCAGTCGCAGATGGTGATCTTGCGCCGCCCCGTCGCGCCGCCGATGCCGCCGTTCCACACCTTGGGATCCTTGCGCGCGGTGGGATGGATCACTTCTCCGTTCTCGTTGCGGAACGCCTTGCGCGGCGCCTTCACGATGAGCTTTCCGTCCTTCTTCGCGCGCTCGAAGAAGGCGAGGTCTCCCTCCTGATCCACCATGACCAAGTCCGTCAGCCCGTCGCCGTTCATGTCGAACATGACCGGCGTGGTGCGCCACTGCGTGATCAGCTCCTTCGGATTGTCGGTCTTCTTCGGCTTGTACCAGCCGAAATCGAGTTCCGGCTGCTCGCCGTTCCACTCCACCTCGATGCCGATCGGCGCGGCGAGCTTCGGGGCCTTGCGCGTCCCGATGTTGCGGAAGAGCAGCGGCTTGCCCCAGATGGAGCTTGCCATGATGTCCGGCAAGCCGTCCCCGTCCCAGTCGGCGACGCTCAGGCAGGTGTATCCCCACTTCGCCTCCGCCGGTCCCTGGATGGAACCGTTGTGGCCCGCCATAATGCGAATCGGACTTGCAGTGAGCATTCCGCCGCGCGAGGCGAAGTCGCGCTTCTCGTCAAACGGTTCGCAGTCCAGCAGTTTCGCCTCCGCCCACTTCGGCTCCGCCACGCCCGGACCGCTCAGGTTCTCGAAGAAGCAGATGTATCCGGTGGAGTTGCCGCAAATCAGGTCGTAGTCGCCGTCGCCGTCCCAATCGACGCCCGCCGGGGTGCAGAGGATACCAAAGTTCACGCGATCCGCTTCCTGGCGCAGGAAGACCGGCGGATCAAAGGCCGGCATCCGGTCGATCACCTTTCCCGTGTTGCGGTAGAAGGCGACGCGCCCGTCCTCCTCGCCGGAGACCATGTCCATCAACCCGTCGCCATCCCAATCGACTGCGGCGGGCGTGATGATGCACAGTTCCCCGTGCAGACGCGCGCCCTTCGAATCGCGCAGCAGGCGACCGGAGGTATAGACCGGCGCGGTGCGCGTCCCGATGTTCTCGTAGTAGGTGAGGTTGTCGAGGAAGTCGCCCACGATGAGGTCGAGGTCGCCGTCCCTGTCCCAGTCGTGGAGCATCGGCATCGCGTTGCCGAAGACATCGACGGGCGTCTCGTTCTCCAAACGCACGATGCGCGGCGTACCCCACTTCTCCGCGCCGTCCGCACCGGACTCGTTGCGGATCCAATAGACGTGCCCGTGAATCTGCCCGTTCTTCCAGTTGCCGTTTTCGTCGTAGGCGTTGTGCCAGCCGTACTGCACCCAGTCGCCGATTCCGACAATCAGATCGTCCTTGCCGTCGCCGTCGTAGTCGGCAAGCCGCCACATATTGCAGCGGACACCGTTGTAGTGGATGTTGCCCGGCAGCCCCGCGAGCGGCCTGAGCCCTTCCCATCCCGTCTTCGGGAACTCCCAGGTGATCTGGTTCTGCCGCAGCACCGCAATGCGCCCGTCGGGATAGGTCTTGGCGGAAACATTGCTGCATCCCTCTCCGACTTTCTTCGCGGGCTTGAAAACCGGAAAGGCGTTTTTCTTCCCCTTCTCCGTCGGGTTCTCGAAGTACCAGGTGCCGCGCCAAGTGGGGATGCCCCAGTTGGAGACGATGAGGTCGAGGTCGCCGTCCCCGTCGTAGTCAAACGCCATCGGGTAACAGATCAACCCCGTCTTGAGGTAGGGCGTCGCCGCCGGGTTGTTGTACCGCAGCGGGGTGTAGTCGTGCGGACGAGACGGATCGAACCGCTTGTACGCGAAACCCTTCGCCGACTTCCGCAGCCGCTCGGCGGCGACCAGCCGCCGCCGTTCCGTCACACCGGAAAGCGCGTCCGTCAGGTTCAGCAGATCGCAGGCCCCTTGTACACCGGTCGCGCGAACCACCGCCGTGCCGGTGTCGGGATTCCACGCGAGGATGCTCCCCGTGTGATCCGCGAAGCAGAACTCGCCGTGTACGAGGGCGGCGGAGAAGGCATTCTGAATCTGGATCGGAGTCCGCTGACGCTTCGCAACACCGGAGATCAAGTCGATCGATTCCGGTTGCTTGCAGGGAATCAGCAACCGGTCGCGGTCGTAATCGAAGAGCATTCCGCCGTGCGCCTGTGCGGGGGACGCGTAGGCGGCTTTGAGTACCGGTTTCCCGCCGGAAACATCGAACGCGGCAATCTCCCCGCTCCCGCGGTTGGCGATGTAGAGCAACCCGTCCGCGCCGAAGGCCAGCGTGCGCGGAACGGAGAGTCCCGTTGTCAAGCAGACACCGCCCTTGCCGTCGGAAAGACGATAACGGAAGAGCCTGTGCGCATTCGCGCCGAACGCGCTGGAAACGTAAAGGAAGTCGCCGTGAATCGCGAGACTCTCGGGACGCGCCTGTATCTTCGCCAGAACGCCCAGGTACTTGCCTTCCGGCGAGAACTTCAGGATCGCGCCCTTGGAGGAGTCGCCCAGCCGGTCGCCCAGATAGACGATTCCGTTGGCGGCGGCCACGCAGTGCGGTCCCTGCGCCTCTTTCCCTTTTTCGAGCCAGACGCCCTTCTTCGTCCACTCGTGCGCGTCCGACACGCGCCACTCTTCCACACAGACTTCCTCACGGACAACCAGAACACTCGTTTCCGAAAAGGCGGAAAGGGCGGAAACCGCCACCGCCACGCCGACAAAATTCAAAATCGTTTTCATGCTTTCAGTCTATCACACCCTACAACCAACTGAAAAGCGAAAAAGGCTGGTGGCTGGTAGGTAGTAGCTGGTAGGCTAGGGATTCTAGAGGTTCTAGGGATTCTAGAATTCTAGAGCTTCTAGGGATTCTAGAGCTTCTAGACTGTGCTCGGCGGGCTAACCACCCAACCACCTAACCTTGATTTTCACGCCAGCCACTGGTCACCGCAGACGAGGTCGCGGCTTTCGGTGCTGAGCCAGGTCGGCAGCACGGCCTGCAGCGCGGGCGGCAACAGGTTCGCCTCGGCGAGGCGGTCGAGCGGGTGCCAGCAGAAGTCGATCCAGGACTCCTGCGCCTCCGCCGGTCGTTCGGGGGAGAGCGAGGGGATCGACAGCTCGAAGACGAGGTTGACTTCCGCGTGCGGTTCGCCTTTTTGCAGGAAGGAGTTCTCGCAGCAGCCGAGGAATCGTCCCGCCTTGGATTCCACGCCCAGTTCCTCGCGAATCTCGCGCTCCAACGCGAACCGCGCGGTTTCGCGGAATTCGATGTGGCCTCCGGGCAGGTAGGTCTTGTCCGATCCCTTGGCGAGGCAGAGCAGGATCTGCCCGTCTTTCACGCAGACTCCGCGCGCGATCACTTCGATTCGGGTATATTCGTCCGTGTCCATGTCGTTATCGACTCCTTTCGCGGGAAGGTCGAAGGTTGATCTCCAGCACCTTCTCCGTACGATAAGGCTGGCGCGTCCACGTGTTCGTCCAGGCGGTGCCGGGATCGAAACGCGAGGGCAAGGGATAGATGTCGTCCTCCGTGCCGGGCGTTTTGTCGGGCCCGCACGAGAAGAGGACGGGGCAACCGTTGGTCAAGGCGTCGGGGTTATACACGTAGTCGCGGTTCCAGTGATCCTGCGGAAGCCGGGAGATGTACGGGCCATTCCAGCCATCCACCGTGAGGGGGTTGCGCACCAGCGCGATCAGCCCCTGTTCCTTCGTCGGATAGACGCCGGTGTGGAAACGATAACGCCCGAGCGCCTCCGCCAGCCTGTTGACGCGTTCCAGCGTGGTGAGGATCGGGTTGCGCCGTTCCGGTGCCTGATGGGACATCTTGAAGATCGCGGCACCCAGGAGGAAAAAGACGAAGAGGATGAGCAGGTACAAACCGGTCTTGTGGCGCACGCCTTGGGGAAGGCCGGAGGAAAGCGCGGCTTTCTTCTGCTCGAACTCGCGGAGAATCCGTTCCTTCTTCCGCTGGTGCGCGAGCCGCTCGGAAGAGGCCTTCATCTTCGGAACGATCATCTGGCGACCGCAGGTCGGACAACGGGACGGCGGCTCTTCCGGGAAAACCGTTTTGCAATAAGGGCAACGAAAAGTCATGGGGAAACGGGAAAAGAAAAAAGAAGCGTGTTAAACGGGCGAAACGCACGCTTAACACGCTCGGGATACCAACTGCTCCAACCGTTACTTCTTCGCAGGGGCCTTCTTGGAAGCGGCCTTCTTCGGGGCGGCGGCTTTCTTCGGGGCGGCGGCCTTCTTCACGGCGGCCTTGGTGGCAGGAGCGGCGGCCTTCGGGGCAGCAGCCTTCTTCGGGGCAGCAGCCTTCTTCGCAGGGGCGGCGGCCTTCGGAGCAGCAGCCTTCTTCGGGGCAGCAGCCTTCTTCGCAGGGGCAGCGGCCTTCTTCGCAGGGGCAGCGGCCTTCTTCGCAGGCGCCTTAGCGGCAGCCTTCACACACTTCTTTGCACAAGCCATAACTTCATCCTTTGTTTAGGGTTAACCATTGTTCTCCAACAGAACAACTGGTAAGCATATACCATTTTTTTAGAAAGATTGCAAGCAGAAAAAGCAAAAAACTGCACATTTTACTTTTTTTGGCGGGTGCGATATGCCCACGAGGCGCTTCGCGCCAGCTGAGAAGCGGGGAAGAAGGCAGTAGGGAATCATCGAAAGCTATCGACAGCTATCGACAGCAATCGACCACCGAACCACCCAACCACCCAACCACCCAACCACCCGACCTTGAACCTATAGGCAAGACGCGGGGGCGACGCACGACCACAAAAGGCGGCGATACCGCCAGTACCGAACGGGGGACGCGCCCCGTCGCGTCCGCAACTGATTCTCACGCAGAGCCGCTGAGACGCGGAGAACGGGAGGGGCAACGTCCTCGTTGTCCGAATCGGGAGGGACGCGCCCCGTCGCGTCCGCAACGCCTAACCGCTTACCCAACGTAACACGCCTAACCCGCTTATCCGCCTTCCTTTCATTTTAGGCTTGTCTTTTTCTCCGGAGGAGAGTAAAACTTTCCCGCGCAGTTACGAAAGGGCAAGGGTATGGTAACAATCTATCACTGGGAAAACGGAGGTCTGAAGGAAACCGATCAGCTGACCGGTTCCTGTTGGATCAACCTTGCCGACCCGACGACCGACGAGATCACGCAGGTGGTCGAGCAGACGGGCATCTACCGCGAGTTCGTGACCGACCCGCTCGACAAGGACGAACGCCCGCGTATCGAGACCGACACCGACACCGACGGGACGCTTCTGATCATCCATGTCCCCTACCACGAGTCGCACGAGAACCTGATTCCCTTCCATACCCTGCCTCTCGGCATCGTCTGGACGAAGCGCCACGTGCTGACCATCTGCAACCGCCAGACGCCCGTGACCAGCACCTTCCTCGATCAGAGCCGCCGCATCTGCTCGCCGGAGAACCGCTACCGCTTTATCTTCCAGATCCTGTGGCATTCCGCCATCCTCTACCTGCGCTACCTGCGCGACATCCGTCAGCGGGCGGACATGGTGGAGCAGGACCTGCACGAGTCGATCTCCAACGTGGCGTTGATGCGGTTGATGAACATCGAGAAGAGCATGGTTTACTTCACGACCTCCCTCAAGGCGAACGAGATCGTGATCAAGCAGCTTGTCAAGAAGTCGCGCCAGGTCACCTCGGAGGATGATTTCGATATGCTGGAGGACGTCCAGATCGAATACGAGCAGGCGCTGGCGATGGCGTCGATCCACAGCAACATCTTGACGGGTACGCTGGACACCTTCGCCTCCATCATCTCGAACAACCTCAACAACGTGATGAAGTTCCTCACCTCCATCACCATCGTCCTGATGTTGCCGACGTTGCTGGCGAGTATCTACGGCATGAACGTTCCGCTGCCGGGCATGAACAGCCCCTACGCCTTCACGGTGCTGATGGTCTTGTCCGTCCTGCTGGCGATTCTCGCGGCCTTTCTGCTGGCCCGGAAAAAGTTCTTCTAGCCAGCGGGGGGCGGCTTGCGCCGCCAGCTGAGAAGAAGGCAGTAGGGAATCATCGATAGCTATCGAAGGCTATCGACAGCAATCGACCACCGAACCACCCAACCACCCGAGCCACCTAACCACCCAACCACCCAACCACCGAACCACCCAACCACCGAACCACCTAACCACCCAACCACCCAACCACCCAACCACCTAACCACCTAACCACCTAACCACCCAACCACCGAACCACCCAACCACCGAACCACCCATCCACCCATCCACCGAACCACCCAACCATGCCGCGTTTTTCCTTCCCAGACTCGTTGCCGATTTCCGCCCACGTGGAGGAAATTACCGCCGCTTTACGCGACAACCAGGTCATCATCGTTTCGGGCGACACGGGATCCGGCAAGACGACCCAGCTTCCCAAGATCTGCCTGCTGGCGGGACGCGGCAAACGCGGTCTGATCGGCATCACCCAGCCGCGCCGCCTCGCCTGCCTCGCGATGGCGCGTCGCGTCGCCGAGGAGTTCGGAGAGGAGGTCGGCAGCTCCGTCGGCTACCAGCACCGCTTTGACCGCAAGACCTCGCGCGCGACGGTCGTGAAGTTCATGACCGATGGCATCCTGCTGGCGGAGACTCGCACGGACCGCCTCTTCCGCGCCTACGACACCCTGATCATCGACGAGGCGCACGAGCGTTCCCTGAACATCGATTTCCTTCTCGGCATCCTGCACCGCACCTTGCCACGCCGTCCCGACCTGAAACTGATCATCTCCTCCGCGACGCTGGATGTCGGCCGCTTTTCGGAGTTCTTCCACCACGCGCCGGTGATCTCCGTGCCGGGTCGCCTCTTCCCCATCGAGACGCGGTGGCGTCCGGCGGAGGACGAGGACGATGCCGACCTGCCGCGCCAAATCGCGAATGCCGTCGATGAACTGATCGCGGAGGGGGAAGGCGACATCCTTGTCTTCCTTCCCGGCGAACGCGACATCCGCGAGGCGCAGGAGGTCCTGACGGGACGGCGACTCCCGCATACGGAAATCATCCCGTTGCTCGCCTCCCTGCCCGCGGGGGAACAGCAACGCGCCTTCCGCCTCTCCCCAAACCGGCGCATCATCCTTTCCACCAACGTGGCCGAGACCTCCGTCACCATTCCCGGCATCCGGTATGTTGTCGATTCCGGTCTCGCGCGCATCAACCGCTACAACCCGCGCACGCACGTCCAGCGGTTGCAGGTGGAGCCGATCTCCCAAGCCTCCGCGAATCAGCGCCAGGGCCGTTGCGGGCGCGTCGCGCCCGGCGTCTGCATCCGCCTGTACAGCGCGGAGGACTACCGTCGGCGCGATGCCTTCACGCCGCCCGAAATCCTGCGTTCGTCTCTCGCCGGCGTCATTCTCTCGATGCTGGATTTGCGCCTGGGCGACATCGCGACCTTCCCCTTCCTCGACGCGCCGTCGCAAGCCTCGATCAAGGACGGCTACGCCGAACTGTACGTGTTGGGCGCGTTGGAGCGGAAGACGAACGGCAGGCCGTCCGAGGACTCGGACGAACCGCCACGCCTCACCCCGCTGGGGCGGCAGCTCGCACGACTTCCGCTCGATCCCGCCTACGCGCGGATTCTCTTCGCGGCGGCGGACGAGGGCGTGCTGGAGGAGGTGCTGATCATCGTCTCGTTCCTAGAGTGCGACGACCCGCGCCGCAGACCGATCGACAAACGGGAGGAGGCGGATCAGCTTCACGCCCGCTTCCTGAATCCGGTCTCGGACTTCCTCGCAATCCTGAAACTTTGGCACTGGTATCACGATCCCGAATTGCAGAACCGCCTCCGTCCGGGCGGGCCGTTGCGGAACTTCGACGCGCCCGCGCAACAGTCGCAGTCCGCGTTGCGCCGACTCTGCCAGTCGAACTTCCTCTCGTTCCCCAAGATGCGCGACTGGTGTGACCTGCGCGACCAGTTGGCGCAACTCTGCCGCGAACTGGGACTGCGCAACGCCTCGCGTTCGGGCGACGAACTGCCGGACGCGGCGATCCACCGCGCCCTGCTCACGGGACTGGTCACGAGCATCGGCAAGCGCGACGAGGAAGCGTCGGACTATCGCGGGACACGCAGCATCCGTTTCGCGCTCTTCCCCGGTTCGGGACTGGCGAAATGCAAGTCGCCGAAGAACGGCGGCGAACGCGAGCCGAACCGCCGTCCGCCCCGGCCCCCGAAGGGTTCCCTGCCCGCCTCCCGCGACTGGATTCTCGCGGCGGATCTCGTCGAGACCTCCCGTCTCTTCGCGCGTACCGCCGCCTGCATCGACCCCGAATGGATCGAGCCGATCGCCCGTCCGATCTGCAAGTACAGTTACCACTCCCCCGAATGGGACGCCGAGCGCGGATTCGTCCGGATACAGGAGCGCGTTACCTTGCTTGGACTGGTGTTGACCGAGGGGCGTCCGCGCGACGATTCGCGCATCCATCCCGAAGAGGCGCGCGAACTCTTCATCCGCCACGGACTGGTGGCGGGCGAATTCCCGCGCCCCGTTCCCCCGTGCCTCGTCGCCAACCGCAACCGGATCGAGGCGTTGCTTTCCGCCGAGGAGAAGTTGCGGCGACACGGCGCGTTGTTCGATCCCGATGCCGCGTTCGCCTTTTACGACGAACGGATCCCCGCCGAGGTCTCCTCCGCCAACGCCCTGCGCCGCTGGCTTTCGCAAAACACGGCGGAGGCGCGATGCCTCGTGATGACGGATACAGACCTGCCGCCCGCGAAGGATCTCGCGGCGGAGTTCCCCGATTCCGTCGTGTTGAACGGCCACCGCTTCCGGTTGACCTACCGGCACACCCCGGACGCGGAGGACGATGGCGTCACCTGCACCGTGCCGGCGCATTGGCTGCCGACCGTGGCGGCGTGGCGTTCCGACTGGCTTGTGCCGGGACTGGTCGATGAGAAACTGCACTGGATGCTGACCGCCCTTCCCTCCAAGTTGCGCCGTCTGCTGGTGCCGTTGCCGGATACCATCGCCCGCCTCAAGAGCCGTCTCGAACCGGGACGGGAACCGCTTTTCGACGCCGTTTCCCGCGTTCTCTATGAAAGCGAGGGGATTCGCGTTCCATCGGGAACCTGGCGCGAGGACGACCTGCCGCCACACTTGCGGATGCGGTTCGAGGTGACGGAAAAGGAGGGCGACAAAGGCGAAAAGGTGATCGGGAACGGACGGAACATCGCCCTCTTGACCAAACTCTTCGCGCCCGATCAAGCGCATCCGGTTACGCACGTCACCATCGGCGGCAACTCACGCGGAGCCTATTTCCGCGACCACATCTCCAGCTGGGATTTCGGCGACCTTCCCGCCACGGTGCAGACCGGACAGACGGGCGGCTGGAACGTGACGCACACCCCCGCGCTGGTGGCGAACGCGGACGGGTCGATCTCGCTGCGACTCTTTGCCGACCCGGAAGAGGCGGCGATTTCGCACGAGGCGGGATTGTGCCGACTCTACGAACTCGCGCTCGGATACGAATGGCAGAATCTCGCGCAACCGCCGCGCCTCACCTTGGCGGCAACCCGTTTCCTGCAGACGCTGGAGACAACCCCCGCGCAACTCGGCGTGCAAATCGCCCGTGCCGCAATCCACGACGCCTTTCTCGCCAACCGTCCCGCCATCCGTACGCGGGCGGAGTTCCTGCACAGGCTCGGACGCGACACCGACGGGAGACAATCCGTCCCGACGCCCGCACCGAAGCGCGAGAAAACGCAGCCGAAACAACGCTGGAATTCCTTCTCCGATTTGGAGCTGGCGGTAAATCGATCCTCGGCACACGCCGGGACGGCGGCAACCGCGGGCAACGGAATCGCCCGTTTGCAGTCGCTGCGGACGGAGCGGGCGCGGTTGACCGCGACGCTCCTGCAAGAGGCTGCCGCCATCGAGGCGGAACTGGCGAACCCCGCATCCACGCATTCGGGCGGCGGACGCGCCAAAGGCTTGTCGGAGCTGTCGCACCTGCTCACGGCGGGAGGTTTGCCGAATGCGGTCCGCGACGATTTGACGGAACAGCTCGCCTGGCTTTTCTTCCCGCGCTTCGCGGAGACATTGACCTGCGAACGATTGCGGGAATATCCGCGTTACCTCCACGCGATCCGAATCCGCATGGAACGATGCCGCAGCAATCCCGCAGGGGAACAACGGAAACAGGAACAGGTCAGGCCGTATTGGGAACGGTACACCGAATTCTTCGCGACGGATCCACTGCCGCGCCACAACGCGGCGGCGCTGGACGAATACCGCTGGCTGGTGGAGGAATACCGCGTTTCCCTCTTCGCGCAAGAACTCCGCACCCCCGTTCCCGTCTCCCCCAAACGTCTCGACACGCTCTGGGACTCCGTCCGCGTGTAAACCAGAGAAAATTCAATCGCTGCGCCATTGTAAAATTCAATCGCTTCGCTTTAAAAAGTTAAATGGTTAAATTGATGGGACGCTGCGCGCGACTACGAAAAAAATTAAATCGCTTCGCTTGAAATGGTTAAATGGTTAAATTGATTAGCCGCCGTGAAGCGACAGGAGTGTCGCTTCCCCGAATGTCCCGCCCGGTTCAGCATTGCAAACGCGACGGGGGCATGCGACAGAGGACATGCGACACGCGCGGGCGACAGAATCGCTTTGATCTCTTTTGTCGCTTCGGTCCCTTTTACTCTTGTTGAGACTTTTGTTTCAGACCATGCCAGCTAAATCGTGATTGACGGTGCGGGATTCCTTGGCTATCATTAGATTCGTCTATCGTGACAGAAAAAGGAGTTTCCGTTATGGATTTCATGAGTACCGTGAAGGGTTCCCTGCTCGAAGGTTTTTATCCGGAAGGTTGGGATTTTAAGAAGATCGACAAATGCTGCAGCAACCGTCCGTCGGAGGTTTCCCGCAGACAGAAGTTCTGGCACAAGGGCTTCGCGCCGGTTTGTTGCGAGGACGTGCGCGAGTTTGACGTGAAAATGGGGCATGAGATCGCCAACGAGATTCGCCAGGCCGCCATCCGCAGGCAGAAGATTATCTTCATCCTTCCCGTCGGCCCGATGGGGATGTACAAGTGGGCGGTCTATTTCCTGCGCGAGTGGAAGCAGGACTGCCGCCACGTCTGGTGCTTCAACATGGACGAGTGGTCGGACGCGAAGGGCAACACCCTGGTCGGCGACGCCTCGTTCCAGTACGCGATGGAACAGGCGTTCTACAATCCCCTTGGCAAATATACGGTTCCCGCGGACCATCGGAACTTTGCCACGCGCCAGAACCTGCCGACCTACCCGGAGAAAATCGCCGCGTTGCGGGCGGAGGGGGCGAAGCTCGTGCTGGTCTATGGAATCGGGCGGATGTGCCACATCGCGTTCTGGGAACCGATGATCGGCGCCGAGTTCAAGAGCGAAGAGGAGTGGCTTCGCCAGCCCTACCGCATCGGCGTGAAGCTGCACCCGCTGACGATCGAGCAGAACGCGCTGACCTCGTTCAAGAGCCGCACCACGCTCGTACCGTGCCGCGCCAATACGATGGGCCCCGGCATCCTCTTCCAGGCGGATTACGCGATCGGCGGTGCCGACGGTACGCTGGGACGCGGAATGCAGTGGCAGGGGATGAGTTTCTGGATGACGCTCCGTTACGGGCCTTGCCGCCATGTGACGTCCTCGTACATCCCGACGCTGCCGGGCAAGCTCTTCTTCCTCAAGGAACTGGCGGGGCCGCTGGTTGCCGAAGCGAACTGACGCATATCAACAGGAGGTTTCATCATGCTCGTCAATTTGGATGCCGTACTGAAAAAGGCGCAGGCCGAACACTACGCGGTCGGTCTCTTCAACACGCACGACACGGATATGCTCGAAGCGGCGATCACCGCCGCCGAGGAGGCGAACAGCCCGATCATCATCGGTACGGCGGAGGTGCTGCTGCCGTATGGCGATCTGCCGCTCATCACCCCCGCGCTGATCGCCGCCGCCCAGCGCACACGCGTTCCGGTCGTCGTCCATTACGACCACGGTCTGACCTTCGAGCGGACGATGGAGGCGCTCAAGCTCGGTTTCTCGTCGGTCATGTTCGACGCCTCGGCCTCGGCGTATGAGGAGAATGTCGCCGCAACGCGCGAGGTCGTCAAGATCGCCCACGCCTTTGGGGCGACGGTCGAAGGCGAGATCGGCCACATCGGTTCCGCGGCGGCGGGCGACGACCGCAGCAACCCCTACACGACCGTGGAAGAGGCGGTAGATTTCCAGTCGAAGACGGGCGTCGATGCGCTGGCCGTCGCCGTCGGGACCGCCCACGGCGTGTACAAGTCGAAGCCGAACCTGAACCTGCAGCGCATCCGCGAGATTCGCGCGGCGATGGAGTGCCCGATCGTGCTGCACGGCGGATCGGGATTGTCGGACGACGACTTCCGCAACGCGATCCGCGACGGCGTGGCGAAGCTCAACATCCACACCGACATGGTGGTCGCCGGGATGCGCGCGATGCGCGAGCAGTGCGAGGCGCACGACCCTGCCAAGCCCGCGACGTGGGACTACCTCGACACGCGCAAGGCGAAGGTCGAGGCGATCCGCAAGGTCATTCTCAACAAGCTGGAACTCTTCGGTTCCGTCGGAAAGGCGTAGCGCATGAATGTATTGGCTATCGGTTGTCATCCCGACGATGTGGAAATCGCCTGCGCGGGTACGCTCGCGAAGTGCGTGAAGCGCGGCGACCGCGTGGTCGTCGCCCACCTCTGCACGGGATCGCTCGGTCATGTGGTGATCCCGCCCGAGGAACTGGTTCCCATGCGCGCCGCCGAGGCGCGCGAGGCGGGCGCGTTGGCCGGCATCGAGGTGCTGGACGGTTTCTTCGGCGACCTCGACATCTATTCGGACAACGCGCGTTCGCGGAATGAGGTGGTGGAGGTCATCCAGTACGCCCAGCCCGACTTCATCATCACCCACAATCCCGACGACTACATGCCGGACCACACCGCGACCGCGAAGCTCGTCTTCGACGCCTCGTTCACCGCGACGCTCCCGAACTGGCCGTCCAAGACGAAGAAGCCCGCGAAGCTCGTCCCGATTTACTACATGGACACGCTGGCGGGCGTCAACTTCGTTCCCGACGAGTTCGTGGATATCACGGAGGAGATCGACCTCAAGATCCAGATGCTGGAATGCCACCATTCGCAACTGGACTGGATGCGCGAGCACGACCACATCGATTTCGCCGACATGGTGCGCACCTGCAGTCGGTACCGCGGCTACCAGTGCGGGGCCGGCTACGCCGAGGGGTTCCGGATGTGCAAGGCGTATCTGAAGGGAACCACGCGGCGCCTGCTGCCGTAAATCGGAGGAGTCATCCATGCGCAAGGCAATCGTCGGCGGATCGATTCTGGTCGATCGGATCAACGACATCAACGTCTATCCGAAGCCCGGGGAACTCGCGCGCATTTCCGCCGTTTCCCGGACACCTGGCGGACTCGTGCCGAACACGGGAACGGACATCCACGTCCTCGCCCCCGACATCCCTGTCTTCGCCTGCGGGAAAATCGGCGAAGACGATGACGGCCGTTACCTGATCGGGGAGTTGCAGCGGCGCGGACTGGACACGTCGGGCCTCGCGGTCACCGCCGACGAGCCGACCTCGTTCACCGACGTGATGAGCGTACCGGGCGGGGAGCGGACGTTCTTCAACTGTCCGGGCGCGAACGCCTCGTGGGGCTACGACGACTTCCCCTTCGACTTGGTTTCCGAAGGCGACATCGTGCTGCTGGGATATTTCCTGCTGCTGGCGAAGGTCGATGCGGGAGACGGCGTGCGGATGCTGCGGGAACTGAAACGGCGGGGTGCGATCACGGCGATCGACCTCGTGACAGAGGACTCCGACCGGTACGCGCTCGTGCGCGAATGCCTGCCGTATGTCGATCACCTGATCGTCAACGAGACGGAGGCGGCACGTCTGGCGGGAGGCGACCTTCCCGTCTCCGAGCTGCCGTCCGCGCTGTTGCGGTTCGGTGTACGGGAACGGGTCATCGTACACATGCCGGAGAAGGGAATCTCCTGCACGAAAGCGGGGATTCGTTCCGAATTCCCCTCGTGCCCGGTTCCGCCCAGTTTCATCAAGGGAAAGACGGGGGCGGGCGACGCCTTCTGCGCGGGTGCGCTGGTGGGCATCTGGCGGGGACTCGACGAGCGGGAAATCCTGCGCCTGGGCGCCATCGCCGCGATCGGTGCGCTTTCCGCGCCGGGCGCCACCGAAGGAATGCGCTCCATCGAGGAACTGGCGCACATAGCGGAAAAACTAAGCAACCGAGAGTAGTTTGGCGTTCGCATTCGATTGCATCCGACAGCAATCGAGTGCAACCGGGCTGGAATTGATAAGGTGAAAGGAAGAGGAATCACCATGAAAAAACTGTTTGTCTGCGCGGCCTTGCTGACGGTCGCGTCGCTCGCGGCCTCTGCGGCGTCGTTGCGCGAGAGTTTCCGTTCGCCGCAGGGCGCGGCGCGGGAAAACACGGGGCCGCTCTTCTGGATGCACGGCACCGAGTCGGAGGCGCGTCTGCGCGAGTACGTGGGGCGCGTCGCCGAGAGCGGACAGGGCATCCTCACGATCGAGTCGCGCCCGCACATCGACTGGATGCGCGAAGGGTGGTGGCGTGATGTGGATATCGTGCTCGACGAGTGCCGCAAGCGCGGAATGAAGATGATGGTCTTCGATGATTACTGGTGGCCGAGTCAGGGCATGGGCGGCAAGTATCCCATTCCCGAACAGTTCCAATGCCGCGACATCAAGGGCACCGTCTATTGGAGCCACGAGGCTCCCGCGACGGTTTCGAACGAGGTCGCCCGCGTACAGGCCAAGGAGGTCGAGCCGGGCGTCTTCCGTATCGGCATGGACGGCGACAAGATCCTCGTCTATACCTGGTTCACCTCCAACGGCGGCTACCGGTTCCCGACCGTGAACGGGCTGGACGAAGCCGCCGTCGATTGGTTTATCGCCCAATACTACCAGCCGTACTACGACCGTTACAAGGACGCTTTCCAGGACGGGACGATACCGGGTTTCTTCTTCGACGAACCGCAGTTCCGGTCCTGGTGGGGCGATGCCCTCGCGAAGGAACTCAAGGCGCGGGGCGACGATGCGGGCGAACTGCTCACCGCCCTCAAGTTCAAGCTCGCCGAGCCAGAGGATCAAGCCAGCGCCCTCTACCGCTACCACGACGCGCGTTGCGAAGTGTGGGGACGCACGATGTACGGCCGGCAGAGCGACTGGTGCGCGAAACACGGCGTGTTTTCGAGCGGACATTTCCTCGAACACGCCAACGACCACTACAATCCCGTCCTTTCCTGCGGCAATGTGATGCAGCAGATGAAGTACGTGGAGGTGCCGGGCGTCGATCTCGTCTGCCGCCAGTACTATCCAGACCAGCGCCAAATCGAGAAGCGCCAGATCGACTTCGGCCAGATGCCGAAATACGCGTCCTCCACCGCACACGTCTATAACCGCCACAACGGGATGAACTGGTGCGAGATTTTCGGCGCGTACGGTCAGGACATCACCTATCCGCAGATGAAGTGGCTGTGCGACTGGCACCAGTACCAGGGATGCTACTATCTCATCCCCCACTCGTTCAATCCGAAGTCGCCGAACGACAGGGACTGCCCACCCTACTTCTACAACGGCGGGTACGAGCCGCGCTATCCGCTCTTCCGGGTGTGGACGGATTACAACAACCGGTGTGCGCTGCTGCTCTCCGGCGGGGAACACGTCTGCCGTATCGCCCAATGCGTTCCCGGTATCAGCTACCACGTCGGCAAGACCATCCGTCCCGAAATGTTCGCGTTCGCGATCCAGGACGCGCAGCTCGACAGCGACTGGATGGGGTACGATGTCGTCGAGACCGCTCGTATCGAGAAGAACCCGCGCACGGGGCGTCCCGCGCTGCGTACCGCGAACGGCAAGGAATACTACGATATCCTCACGCTTCCGGCAACGGAATACGTCCCGTTACAAACGCTGGAAAAGGCGCTTGCGTTCGCGAAGGTGGGCGGCGTGGTCGTTGGCTACGGCGTCAAGCCGTGCAACACGCCCACGCGCGGCAAGACGGCGGAGGACGTGAGGCGCGTGGTGGATGCGATCTTCGCGCGGCCGAACACGCTCTTCATCGAGGGCGAGCCCGACGGGGCGACGCTTCGTGCCGCGCTCGCGAAGGCGTATCCCAACAGCGACAAGCCGCTCGCCGTGCGCGAATTCGATTTCGTGGGCCTTTCCGCCGCAGACGGGCGGATGCTCGCCGTGAACCACTACGAGAAGGACGGCGACGTGCGCCTCTTCCTCGCGAACCAGGATGCCGCGCGTCGCCGCGATCTCGCGCTACGCGCGAAGTGGCCGGTGGAAAAGGCGGAACTGTGGGATCCGATGCAGGGCACGATCGAGAAGCCCGTCGTGGAGAACGGTCTCGTGAAGATCGCGCTCGAACCGAGCCAGGCCGTGTTCCTCGTGTGGCCGAAGGAGGCG
>JAFSTA010000041.1 GCA_017450695.1 Kiritimatiellia bacterium
CGCCGTCCGCCTTCAGCGCGGCGGGGAGCGTGTAGGTGAAGGACGTCGCGTCGGCGGCGATCGTCGCGACCTCCTCGAAGCTGTCCCAGTCGTTCTTGCGGTCCTCGCAGTCCGCCGCGCCGGAGGCGACGTAGAGCGTGTACGCGGCGCCGTCCGGGTTCGCGAAGGAGAGCGTGACCGCGTCCGCCGTGGCTGCCGCCACGGACACAGAACGCTGGAAGCGGAACGTGGGCGTCTCGTCCAGCACGCGGCCGAAGCGGCCCGGCGGCAGCTCGTCGCCGGCCACGAGCGGCGTCGCCGTCTTGTTCGGGTGGAAGACATCGTTCACGTTGTCGTATAGGCCGATGTCGCCGGCCGCGTTCGCCGCCGGCACGAAGTCGTAGACCGGCGTGTAGTTGGCGGCGATTTTCATGCGGTAGAAGGTGTAGGCACCAGGATGCCCGCCCGAGCGATCCGCGAAGATCGAGAAATTGTACGTGGACGACTCGCGGCTCGTTGATTTGCGCGTTTCCGACCCGCCGCCCGTGAGCGTCAGATAGTTGGCGGGGTCGATCACCAGCCGGTAGTCCGTGTCCGCAACGGGCGTGGAGACGGTTTGCGGCGAATTGCCGTAGAACCTGAACTTGGTGGTTCCGCTTTCTTCCTGCAGGATGAACAGGTAGTTGTTCCCGCCCCAGTGCTGTCCGAAGAACGTCTTGTCGTTTTGGAGCGCACCCGTCCGGAAGCGGAAATCCATGATCCAGTTTTTCACGGCCGGGGCGCCGGTGTCGATCCACTGCGCGCCGGTCGAGCGGATGAAGGTGTATTCCTTCGCCATATTCACCCCGATGGTCTGCATCAGGAAGAAACGCATCGGCCGTCCGTCGCGCAACGCGGCAGGCACCTCGTAGGTGTACGACGTTGCGTCGCCCGCGATGTCCGCAACCTTCTCGAAGGCGTCCCATGCGCCCTTGTCCTCGCCGCCGTCCGTCGCGCCGTGCGCGAGGAACAACCCGTAGTCGAGACCGTCCGCATCGCCGAACGTGAGCGTGACGGACGTCTCCGTCTGCGTAGCCACACTAACCGTACGCGCGGAAACAGAAAAAGATGCCAGCAGCATGAGGGTGAGTACCCCCCCCCCGCATCACTTTCCCAATCGTCCAACCATACCGTTTGCCAGTCGCCATCATCTGCATCCAACTCGTCATACTCATAGCTGTATTCCTTTACAATGAGGTAACCCCACCCGCCCAAATTTGGGCCGAGTGTCTGTCAAGTGGCCTGATTTTACCAAAAACCAAGAAAAGCGCAAGCGGTTTTCTGTGGCATTGGGGAAACTGGGTGGCGTGTGCGGCAAGAATGCCGCACCGCAGAACAAGAACCCCCAGAAGATTCAGCCTAACAACTACCAGCTAGCCCTATCACATCCCGATGACGTGGGTCTCGACATTGACTTTCACGTCAGGCGTTCCCGATGCGCCCTCCATGATATCGCCAAGGCCGCCCATGCCGCCTGAACCAGTGCAGTCGAAGATCGTGTCCATCGTCTCGCCGATGACGTTCACGTCATCGCCCTGGTAACCGAGTTCACGCGCGACCTGACGGACGAGAGCCGAGCGTTCTTTCTTGGCGACAGGCGCCATCTGCACCTCCAGCTCCACCATCTTCTGAATGGTCGCCGCGTCGGGGATGCCGCCCTTCATCTTCGACGCGGCAGCCTCGCGTTTCTCCATGAGGGAAAGAAAACGCTCGTGGTTCGCACGCTCGTCATCCGTCATCTCGCTCGTGTCAATCGAGGCCAGGTAATCCATCCGCCCCTTGGCTTTCTCCGCGAGTCTCGCGCGCAACTGCGTCATGGCGTTCGTGACCTGCGAGAACTCGGTCTCCGAAAGCTGGCTTTTCAGCGTACCGAGAATGTCGGCATCTTCACCCGACACCGAAATCACGCGCTCCGCGCCATTCGTCGCGCTCGCGACGGCGGCGACTTTCCCCTTCTCGGCCTTGTTGAGGGCGGTAAGCGCACGCCGTGCCGCCGCCAGGCTCTTCTCCAGTTCGGCAATGCGTTTCTGGGCTTTCGCCAACCGATCCGCGTCCTCGCGCACGGGCGATTTCGCCGCCGTCGGTTTCGCCGGTTTCGCATCCTCCGCTACTGCGGCTGCCGCCGGTTTCGGATCAGCCGCACCGTGCGGCTTCCCATACATAAACCCCGCGACTGCACCTGCCGCCGCCGCCATCAATGCCACGATCAACGTTTTCATGTTCATCTTTTCCTTTGTTCCTCGTTCTGTGACGCGGCATTCTTGCCGCGTACGACACTTGCCCTACAAACTCCCGAACTCCACCCGGTTGCCGACCCGCAGGAAGACGGGGCCGAGAATCCCGGACGGCAGCGGTTCGTCATCCGCCCGCCAGTGATGCCAGGTGGTGAAGGTGAAACGTTCCGTCGGACTCTTCTTCCCTTCCTTCACCCACTGCGGGATCGCCTTCAGTTCCATGCCGTTCCATTCGCGGTCGTCCGGCAACTGCTCGTCGCCGATCAACCGGTTGGGCCACAGGTTCGTCACCTTCACGGAGAGTTCCAGCGCCCCGTTGGCGCGACGCGACGCATCCGTGATGTCCAGGCGGAACGGCGGTTTCCACAGCACGGGGTAGGCCGTCCCGTTCACCGTCACCTCCGCGAAGTTCTTGACCATTCCGAGGTCAAGCACCAGACGCTGGTTCCGGGCGAGCTGCCGCTCCAGCGGAATCCGCTTCGTGTAGGTCGCGGTTCCCGAAAAGTACTTCACGCCCTTGTCCGCGTGATCCGTCCACGAGATCAGCTTCGGCAGCGTCACGCGCTCCGGCGCACCCCATCCGGCGGGGAAGGCAAGTTCCCACGCGCCTTCCACAGGAATGGAAGAGGGCGCGGTCGTCGCGAACGGCCACTTCTTGCCGCTAGCCATCGTGATCTCCGCGCGCAGGGGCTGCCAACAGGTCAACGTATAATCCGCGTTCCGATCCGCGCACAGTTCGTAGTCGGGCATCGGCACGGCCTCCTCGCGCACTTCCGGCAGCGACACCAGCGCGTTCTCCGGGAAGCGCAGGGTCCGCTTGTCCCCGTCAATCGTGAAGGTGACGATCGTCTCCTTCACGATGTTCGGCGACGGATCGGAACCCGCGAACTCGTTGTTGACCTGTACGCGCAGTTCCCCGTCCTGGACGAGTTCGGCGAGGCGTTTCGTCAGATCGACCACCTGTTTCGGCTGCGCCTTGAAGTCGGGGTCGATCAACCCGTAGAGCGCCTTCTCGACAACCGCGCCGGACGGCAGCGAGAGACGCCCGTGTTCCTCCACGGTCGCCGATTTCTTCTCGCCGTTCCACGTATATTCCACCAGCAGGGACTTGACCACCAGATGGGCGGGATCCGTTCCGCCCATCGTGGAGTTCTCCACGCGGAGGCCGCCCGATCCCTTCACGGCCTTCCGGACGATCTCCGTCACCTCCACGCAGTTCGGCGGGATACGCCCGGGGAAGTAACCGTATTCCGCCTGGACGATCTTCAGGTCGTGTACCGGTTTCGTGACGCCGCTGCGCGATTCGACCGTCACGCGCGCATCCACCGCGTGATCCTTCTTCGCGGCAGCGTCGCGGAAGACGACGAAGACCGATCCGGCGGGATCGAAGGAGATCGGCAGCGTCGTCACCCCGTCCGCCTCCTGATAGACGGGAACACGCTCGATCACGCCCGTGTCCGGATGCCAGAACTCCGGCACCTTTCCCGTTACGCGGAACGAGCAGGTGACGGTCTGTCCCGTAATTTTCGGCTGCGCCACGAAATAGGCATCCGCCGCGCCGTAGCGGCGGTGGATATAGCTCAGGTTCGCGTCCTTCTCGCGGCAGGCGAAATCGGGGCGGATCCCCAGTTTCTTCAGCGCGTCGGGAACAGAGCAGGTCAGGACGCCCTTCGCCCAGATTTCTTGCGCCCGCGCCTTCACGCGCTTGTCCCCGTTCGGATAACCCGACAAGCCGGGTTCCGCCTCGGGCATCGGACCGACGACCGTCGCGCCCGCCTCCACAAGCCGCGCGATCTCACACAGCGTCCCGTAGGTCATGGTCTTGCGGTTCGGCAGCACCAGCATCCGGTATTCCATTCCGGAGGGAAGCGAGAGGATTCCGTTCTTGACCTGCAGCGTTTTCAGGACCGCCGTCGCGCAACTGTCGAAATCATAGCCGTAGGGCATGGAACCGTTCATCCCGTTCGGCGCGTCCTCGCCGCAGAAGAAGAGCGCGTCGGCGATGAACCGCCCCTCCTGCAACAGGTACTGGCAGCGCGCCTGATACTTCAGCCAGTCCTTCCCCTGGTCCCACCACGTCACCGTGCGTTCAAAGTGTGTGCCCCACTGCCCCATCGTCATGCCGGGGTAGTAGGTCGGGTTCGTCCACGGCTGGTGGCAGTAGCGGTGGTAGATCATGCGGTTGACGCCGCCGCAATACACGCGGTCTCCCTGCGCCTTGATCGCGTAGGGATCTTTCAGCCACTTGCCGCTGTCGGGCGCGGCGGTGAACGCCTCCGCCCCCGCGTACTTGCGCCCGTACACGTGCGCCATCGTCGCGGGCAACCGCGCGTTTCCGGGGTTCACGTTGCCCGGTGCGCCCGGCCAGAACTCGCCCATCGGGATATCGACGTCCTGCCCGTACTGCAGGTCGTCCGACGGCGAGTTGCCGTATGGTTCGCAGGAGAAGAGCAGTCCGTGCTGATGCGCGAGACGCGCCAGCTCGCCCGCGTAATTCTCCGCGAAGAGATCCGCGACCGTGCGCCGGAAATCCCACAGGAAGCGTTCCGTCACATCCGCGCTCTCCACAATGTGTCCGGCGAAAACCGGCAGGAACGGCGTGATGTCGTACCCGCGACGCGCCTGGAACTCCTTCTCGAAGCCCTGTGTCCAGTTCTGCGAACCAACCTCGTAGCTATCGACCAGCGTGTTGTTCAGTCCCGACGACGCATTCCCGGCGAACGGTCCGAGGTGACGCACCATCTTTTCCAGATAGCCCGCGAAGTGATGCTGCATCGCCGCCTTGCTCAGCTTGTCGCACTCCAGCCCCGTGCCGGCTTTCGAGGCGGGATGGTTGTGCCGCCCGTTACAGGCGTACCCGATCCGCAGGATCGTCCAGTCACCCGCCGGAACCTCCCAGTCGAGTTTCCCGTCCTTCGCCATCTTCGCGGACAGGTTCAAGACCGAGCCTTGCGTCAGCACCTGATCGGGGCGCGTGGCGGTCGTGTCGCGCCGCACGTCGCCGCGGACGCGGAAAACCTTCTGCGGCAAACGGCTCAACTCCGCGCGACGGTCAATCCGCAACTCGCGCAGGATGTAGGTCGCGGCGTAGGAGGCGGGACTCTCGAACACGACGCGGAAGAACTTGGCGCGCGTCTCCGGGAAATCCACCTGACGGCGTTCGGGGATTTCCTGCCAGCTGTTGAAACGCGTGTTGACGGAGGCGGATTGGAGCGTGCGGAACCCCTGTCCGTCATCCGATGCCTCGATCCGGATCTTGCAGGGGCCGCTTCCCTCTCCGACGCCCGTCAGGCAGATCATCAGGCGCGTCGCCGCATACGGTTGCGGGAACGCGAACAGGACATGCGGAGCCTCTTTCGCCCCGCGCCGGAACCCGAACGAGATACCGTTGTCCGGACGGTTCAGCAAGGCGATCTTTTTCTCGTCCGCCGTCAAGGTCGTGGTGATCCGGACGCCCGCCTCGTCCATCGTCCCCTTTTCCGCCTCGGGCGTCGGGAATGCCAGCACCGCGATATCCTCGTAAAAGCCATGATGGTTCGGCGGCTGCGGCAGTACGCCGGAAAAGCGCGACGGCCCGCGCACCCGCGTCTCGATCTGCTCCACGAATTTCATCGCGAACTCCGGCGTGTTCCAGGGGCCGCCGCTGCTCGACCACCCGCTGCAGTTCGCCAGACAGATCTCGATGCCCAGGCGACGCGCCTCCTGCGCCGCCCACTTCACCATGTCGAACCAGACGGGGGAATTGTAGGCGACATCCCCCTCCGGGATTCCGCAATGCGCGTCGAAAATCTGCGCCCCGCCGATTCCCGCGGCCTTCATCGCCTCCAAATCCGCCGTGATTCCCTCCTTCGTGACATTCCCGTTCATCCAATGCCACCACACGTGCGGTTTCGCCGAATCCGGAGGATTCAGGAACCCCTTCTCCAGTTCGGGCAGGGACTGCCCGGTGGCCAAACCCAATAACCCAACACATGCGACCAGTGTTCCGAATGCGTATTTCATGGTGATCCTTTCCCTTTCGGGGAAGATATGTCCGCCCCCTTCCCCGCTCAAACCACCCGCCACTTTACCAAATCCCGCCCACCTTGTCGATTGCAATCGTTGGGGCGGGACCGCACCATGAATGGCGCGGCACGGAACAAACGGTACCTCCGCCGCGCCAAGATCTTCTTCCAGACAAAGGTCGCCAACCTGACGGTTCGCTCCAACCTCCGCAGCATCCCGAAACTGGACAATTCGGACGGTGGCAACATCGAGTTCTGGAGCGTGAACTACGCGTCCAACCCGAAACTCAACCTCCCCGGAAACGACAGTGCGCACTACGACTTCGACGACGAGGCGAGCGGCATGTTCGGGAGCGGCTACGGCTCGATGCAGATCCATTCGTGGAAGGACAAGACGACCCTCTGGGCCTTCAACCACTTCAACTATGGAGACATCTGCGACCTGGGGATCGGCAACAACAAGGGTAACGAACACCGCGACTATACCTTCATGTGGAATGGCGAATCCTACAAGATCCGCAAACTCTCCGTCTTCGTGAAATAAATTCCTCTGTTCTTTATTACTAGACAACGGTTTTGCTCTCTCGCAGAGGCGCGGAGGCGCGGAGATTCGGCAAGTTTGTGGCGGTTTGCCGTATCGATCACAGTTGATCGCTTTCGATCGCTATCGATGATTCCCTGCTGCCTATCCCCAGCTTCTCAGCAGGCGCAAAGCGCACCCCTCCCGTACTTGGCGGCTGGGCCGCCTAAGTGGTCCTGCGGACCTAAGTGGGGCTGGCGCCCCTAAGAAGCCGGTGTGGCGAACCCTCCGGGTGAGTCGCCGGTCAAGATGGGCGGGCGCGCTTGCTTGTCCTCGTAGCCTCACGCGGGATGGATCGCGTCCGCTTGCGTAGCGACGGCACCTCGCCGTCGGTTTTCCCTCATGCCCCCGCGACCGAATGCTTGCGGCTCTGCGTGAAAACCCAAACGAGGAATCTAGTGTGGCTTTACACGCTTAACCAGCCAACTCGTCTCGTCTATACCTTCATTGTTCACAAATCTCAAATGTTCACAAATGCCAACAATGTCACAAAACACAATGCCATTTCAATTTGTATTTGTGGCAATGATGACAATTGTGCCAATTGTGAATAATCGGAGAAGTTATCTGAATCGAATCACTCACGCAACGCGTGAGCGGGTGGGCTTATAGGCAAGAAGGTACGTTCCCTTTCTTGCTTCCCAACACGGGGAATTTATGATAGGATTTGTCCGTTTTCTTCCAAGGGGGGACCCTTGAACGAAAACGGGGACGCAAAGAGACGGGAGGTAGGCGAAATGTGCATCATCTTGGATTTGCCTCCTGCGATGGAACAGGAGGCGCAGGAGTACGCGGCCGTTCGGGGAACAACCCTTGAACGGATGTTGCTTGA
>JAFSTA010000042.1 GCA_017450695.1 Kiritimatiellia bacterium
ACCTACGACCGTCGGCGGGACATGGAATAACCCGTGCTCCAAGCCCCCTGCAAACCCCTTGCAGGGGTTATTTTTTCGCTTTCCTGGATCCCGTTTTCCCACATCCACTAGATTACTTCCCAACTCCGGCCAGCCGATACACCAGCTTTCGCCGCTTGCACGGCGATGGGGATTTTTGGTATAATTGCCGCATATTCTCCAATGGTGTGATGGGTGCCGAGGCGGAGGAAGACAACAGTCATGGAAAAGATTTCGACAGACATTTACACGTTTTCGGAATTGCGGAATGAGGGCTTTACCTACGTCGATAAGACGGACGCGCTCTACGCGATGGCGTCGGGCGAGTTCGGCAAACAGTTCTTCATAGCCCGTCCGCGCCGCTTCGGGAAGTCGCTTGCCGTCTCCACGCTGAAGTCGCTCTTCGAAGGACGGCGCGAACTTTTCGCGGGCCTCGCCATCGAACCGAAATGGGACTGGTCAAAGAGGTGGCCCGTCCTCCATCTGGACATGGGAAGTACCCAGCCCCCCTCCATGCCGGAGCTTCATCGGCGTTGGCGTACCATTCTCGCAAATGAATGCAGACGTAACGAGATTCCCTTCCGGGATGACGAGAAGCCCATCACCGCATTTGAGAATGTCGTGAACGATCTTGCGGCCAAGTCGCCGGACGGGCGGATGGTGCTGCTCGTGGACGAGTACGACAAACCGCTTCTCGGTCATCTGATGAAGCCGGACATCACCGAGTTCCGCGACGCGCTCAAGGCGTTCTACTCCGTGATCAAGACGCTGGAGTCAAAACAACGTTTCTCCTTCATCACGGGCGTGAGCAAGTTCTCAAAGGCGTCAATCTTCTCCGACCTCAACAACCTCAACGACTGGACGATGGACGCCCGTGCGGCGACGCTCTTCGGGTACACGCACGGGGAAGTGCTGAAGAACTTCCCCGGTAGCATCCACTCGCTTGCGGAGGCGAACGGTCTCTCGGACGAGGGCGCATTCGGCGAAATCGTCAAGTGGTATGACGGTTACCGGTTCCACCATGCGGCAGAACCCGTCATCAACCCCGTCTCGCTCGGATTGTGTCTTCAGAAACGCGAGTTCAACAACTACTGGTCGCAGACCGCCATGCCGACATTCTTGATTGACATCCTGAAAAGCCGACCGTTCGATTTTTCCTGTATCGACATCGACGAAGCCGACCTTGGCAACTACGAACCGGACAGGCCGAAGGGGGTCACGCTCCTCTACCAGACCGGGTACCTCACGATCAAAAGCTTTGTCCAGATGAGCGCCGTGCGACGGTACTCGCTGAAACTGCCGAACCTCGAAGTCGAGAACTCCTTCCTACGCGATGTCGTCGGAGCCTACACGGGACAGGAATGCGACAGAACCTCCGGCTTCTCGTTCGCCGCCGGGCAGGCGCTCTACGCCCATGACGTGCCCAAATTCGTCAAGTCGCTGAAGGCATTTTTTGCGGATATCCCGTACGACATGACAGACCGCCAGAACGAGCAGATGTGGCAAACGGTCGTCTATGTTGTTCTCCGTTCCATCGGTGTCAATGTGAACGGGGAGGTGAAAACGAACGACGGGCGCATCGACATGGTGGTGGATTTGCCGAATGACATCTATCTCGTGGAGTTCAAGCTCGACCGTCCCGCAAGCGAGGCGATGGAACAGATCAAGGGGAAGGACTACGCGGGCAAATACGCGCTCTCGAAGAAACGTATTACGCTCGTTGGGATCTCCTTCTCCGCCGCTAAGCGTACAATCGCCGAAGAGCGAATCGAAGAGATCCCGCCCGCATCCGCTCAAGCAGGGTAAGTCGGGTCAGCGTGGTAAGCAACAGGTGCTTCGCACCAGCCGAGAAGCGGGAAAGCTGAGATGCTGAGAAGTGGTGGTGTTCGGGGAAGCGACACCCCTGTCGCTTCGCGGGGCATAGTCTTTTGCCTCACGCAGAGAAAAGGAGGGTCGCGCCAGGAGAAAGTGAAAAGATTCAATGGTTAAATCGCCGCTAACGCGGCTTTCAATCAGCCTGATCCGCCCCGCTTTTCGGTGCCTCGTCCATTTCAACATTTCAAAGCGAAGCGATTTAACTTCCCCTCGCGGGGACAGGCAAGCGCGATCCTCCCAATTCGGGCAACGAGGACGTTGCCCCTCCCGCTCTTTGTGTGAAGGAAAAGACGCGCGATATACGGGACGCGGGACATGAGGCGAGTCCCAGCGTGCCGCTTCCCCGCTAAGTCAACTTAGGGGGGCCAGCCCCATTTAGGCCGCAAAGCCACTCAGGCGGCGCAGCCGCCACTTATCTGCCCCCCGCTTCTCCGAAAGCCGACGGCGAGGGCGCCGTCGCTACGCAGCCGGCGCGAAGCGCATGGCTCCTTTGCCGCCTTGTACTTTGGTGGCAGATTCGCTATACTGGCTTTGCTTTACGGATGGACAACTGCGGCGTCATCCGCTAGTGAGAGAGGGGCACGATATGATTTCCTTGGGCATTTTCACGGTGGCGGCTTGCGCCGTGCTTCAGTCGGATGTGGTAATCGAGAACCGCGCGGTTCGCCTGGTGCTGGGTGGCGACGCCTGCGCGAAGTCGCTGGTTGTCAAGGCGACCGGAGAGGAGTGTCTTGCCACCGGCGCGACGCGTCCCTTCTGCCAGATCTGTCAGGAGCGTCCCTACGACAACGAGTATTTTATCACCTACCCCTCCAAGCCCACGCGCTTCCCCGCCAACCGCGTGTCGCGGAACGGCGACGTGCTGGAGTTCGGTTTCGCCGGTACGTTCGACATCGCGACGGTGCGCGTGAAGGAGGCGGATGACTTCATCCACTTCTTCTTCGAGGGAACCCGTTTCCGTCTGGAAGACTACGGGCTCAAGCGCAAGACGGAGATCGATTCCTTCGCCTTCGTGCAACTGCCTGTCCGTCGCCGCGCCCACTTCGGCGCGTGGCTGAATGTGACATGGGATGATTCCGCCGCGATCGCGCTGGTTGGCGACAGCCCCGCGACGAGGATTGACGCATTTCCTCGCGACGACGGCGGACTCGACTTCTACGCGGGGTGCGAGGCGCGCATCCGTCCCGAAGGTGTCGGCGCGTTCCTGGTCGCCGCGCCCCGCAACGAGTTCCTGCCGTCGCTCGAAAAGGCGGAACTCGCCCTGGGACTTCCGAACGGCGTGGCGGGTCGCCGCCATCCCGCAAAGTCCCTCCCCTGTCTTGAATTCAACGGGTTGAATCCAGCGACAGTCGATCAGGCGATCGATGTCGCCAAGCGCGGCGGTTTCGGAATGCTCAAGATGAACTGGCAGAGCATGGCGCGTTCCTGCGGGCACTTTCCGTGGAACGACAAGTACCCGAACGGAGAGGCGGATTTGAAGACGATCGTCGGCAAGATTCGGGCGGCAGGTCTGATCCCCGCTTTCCACGCCCACTATTCCAAGGCCTCGACGAACGATGCCTACGTGTGCAGTGGCGTGCCGGACCGTCGCCTTCACGCGATCCGCCACCTTACGCTCGCGCGCCCCGTCGCCCCCGGCGACACCGAGGTCTGGGTGGAGGAGAACCCGCACCACATTCTCGTGAAGCCCGATCCGAACAGTTTCCGGGGCAACGAGATCGAACGGCATCTGGTACAGATCGGCGAGGAGCTGATCCGCTACACCGCCTGTGCGGGCGATGCCTCCCCGTTCCGTCTCACCGGATGTGTACGCGGATTCTTCAACACGAAACCCGTCGCGCACGGACTCTCGGAACGTATCCGTCATCTAGATGTCGATGACTGGCCGTTCTTCATCCGCGCCGATCCCGCCACCTCGCTCAACGCGGAAATCGCCGCGCGTCTGGCGGAAATTCAGCGCGTCGGCCACTTCGACTTCGTCTATTTCGACGGCGCGGAGGACGCGCCCGCGCCGTTCTGGGCGAACATCCCGCTCGCGCAGAAAATCCTGTGGGACGCATTCGGCAAGGACGCCCCCGCGTTGGCTGCGGGCGCGGCGCATGGCAACTGGTCGTGGCACATCTTCACGCGCGGCGGGACGCTCGACATCTTTCCGCCGGAACGGTTGCGCGCGGCGTACCCGACCTATATTCTCCGCAAAGCGCGGGAAAACGCCGAAAGCTTCACCGACACCGATTTCGGATGGACGGGATGGCACACGCCTTCGAAGACCTCGACGGGAATGCAGCCCGATCATTTCCAGTTCCTCGCCTCCAAGGCATTCGCGTGGAACGCGCCACTCACGGTCGTCGTGACATCCTCCAAACTGACGCGTCACCCCCGCACGGATGACAACCTCCAGGTGCTGAAACGTTGGTCGGATGCCCGTTCGAACGCCCGCTTCACAGAGACGCAACGAGCGGCAATCCGCGACCCGGCGCGAGAATTCTGGCTCGTTGACGACCCGACGGGAGAATCGGCTGCCCCCATCCTCGTCGAAGTCAAGAAAATCGCATCGGATCCCACCCGCTGCGAATTCACTTACCCGTACAAAGACCGACTCTACACGGTCACGTGGAACCCCTCCGATTCCACGCCCATCCAAACAACGGGCCGGGGGGCTGACGCCACCGGTTCTGAGTTCTGAGCGGGACGCGCTCTGTAGTGCCCGCTGCGTAGCGACGGCGCCCTCGCCGTCGGCTCTCGGGGAAACGGGGAGCGGATCAGCGGCGGCTGCACCGCCTAAGTGGCCTTGCGCAGGAAGGATCGCGTCCGTAACGCGAACACTTGAACCTGGATTCCCCGTTTGGGTTCTCACGCAGAGCCGCGGAGGCCGCAGAGTACGCAGAGAAAGTGCCGAAAAACAGAGGCTGTTCGATCCCCCAGCACACATGTTACGACAGAAAACGGGTGTACCCAAATGGTGAAAGCCTGAAAAATTCCACAGCACCATGATTCACCACGGAATACACGGAATCGCCGTTCCAAGAAAGGGATGATTTTCGTGTAATCCGCGTGTTCCGTGGTTTTTCCCAAATTGTCCACCCGTTCACTTTGGGCGCATCTGCGTTTTTCACCGTGATCCATGCAAATGCCTGCGATACCGAACGCGGAGATTCAACCTCACGCAAAGTCCGCTACGTTCGCAAAGGGGGAA
>JAFSTA010000043.1 GCA_017450695.1 Kiritimatiellia bacterium
ACACGCTGGACGGGAGCGAGCCGAACTCGCACTCGGCGAAGTACACGGCGCCGCTCCACGTGACGGGGAGCTGCACGGTGACGGCCTACGCCGCGGCCGCGGACTACCTCAACTCGGCGGTGGCGTCGTTCGCCGTCGAGAAGGTGTGGGGGATCGGCGACGCGCTGGGCGCGCCCGACCACGGGTTCGCGACGGAGGGCGACGGCGGCGCGGGCTGGACGCGCGTGGAGGACGCGTCCGCGCCGGGCGGCGAGGCGATGAGGTCGGGCGCGATCACCCACGACCAGGTCTCCGTCCTCTCCACCACGGTCACGGGGCCGGGGACGCTGACGTTCTCGTGGCGCACCTCCTGCGAGGAGGACCCCGACGGCCTCTACCTGTGGGACCACGCGGAGCTGCTGGTGGACGGGACGGTGGTCCTGCGCCTCGACGGCGTGACGGCGTGGCTGGACGAGGCCGTGGCGGTCGCGGGCGACGGGGAGCACGCGGTCGAGTGGCGGTACGTGAAAGACGACGTGGAGAGCGCGGGGGACGACGCCGCGTGGGTGGCGGGCTACGGCTGGGCGAGCGCGTACACCGCGACGCGGACGACGGCGACGCCCGTGCCCTACGCCTGGCTGCGCGGCCACGACCCGTGGCTGCCCGACGAGTACGGCGCCTACGAGTCGGCGGCGAAGTCGCGGGCGGCGAACCCCGCCTACACGGTGGAGGACGCGTACGTGGCGGGGCTGGACCCGAACGACCCGTCCGCCGAGTTCCTCGCGTTGATCGCGATGGAGGGCGGCGCGCCCCGCGTGACGTGGACGCCCGACCTGAACACGAACGGCGTGGAGCGCGTCTATACCGTGCTGGGCAGGGAGAGCCTGACCGACGGACAGGAGTGGGCGCCGACGAACGCCACGCACCGCTTCTTCAAGGTGATCGTGGAGATGCCGCCTTCCGAGTTCTGAGTTCTGGGCGCTTCGCGCCAGCTGAGAGGCGGTAGGCACTACGCGCCTGCTGAGAAGAAGTCAGACAGGATAATCGATAGCAATCGACTGCAATCGACGGCGATCGACGACAATCGATTGCGATCGACAGCTATCGACTGCAATCGACTACCTAACCACCCAACTACCCAACCACCTAACTACCCAACTACCCAACCACCTCCGTTACTCGCTACCGGTCGAGTTTTTCGCGGCGGGCGAACTTGCGGATTTCTTGTTCGTCGGTCCAGATGATTTCACCGGAGCGCAGATCCTTGAGAATCATCGTGAACTTGTAGTAGTGGTCAACGGTTCTTCCCAGCCGCGTCGTGATGTCGGTCAGGGTGCCTGTCAGATACATTTGCGCCGCCAGCTGTTGGCCGGGGCGGATCGCTTTTTTCGGATCCGTCAGACCGAGCTGCGCCTGTTCGTCCATGATGGCGATGTCGGCACCGGTCGTGGAGCGATCGACGAAACGGAAGAGGCGCGAACGGATGAGGCGCGTCCGTACCGAGTCGGTGATGCTCTTCATATCGACGCTCATCGCCGTGCGGTTTTTCATCGGCTCGATGTCCAACACCGGTTTCTGTCCGGCGGTCGCGGCCACGACGGCGTCGTCCGCAATCAGGGACTCGGCCATCTTCTCAACCGTGCGACGGATATCCTGCGCCTCCAGGCGCGAGGTGATCGGCCTGCGGTCGAGTTCGGATTCATAGACGCGCGGTCCGCCACAGCCCGTGAGGATGACGAGGGATGTGAGGCAAAGGAAGCAAGTAACGGATGTTTTCATGTGGATGATTCTCCTGACGAGTGTGAAAGTGGATTAATGAGAGGAATCCCATTCGCGGATGCGGATCCGGGAGGTGACGGCATTCGGGCTATTGGCGACGCCGGTCACGGTCACGGAGTCCAGCCCTTGGACAATCAACGGGCGGTAGGTGCGCGAATCGCCATCGATCTCCATGCCCTCGCTGTTGAACCACGCGATGCGGTACTGCAGGTGGATCTCCTTCTGAACCTGCGAGGCGAGCTGGAAGTTGACGCGGTTCATGCCGGATGCCACCTTGTCGTAGGTGACGGCGGTGACGGCAATCCGGTTCCTCAGGGTGGTGTTGCCCTCGAAAAGGACGGATTCGCCCGTGTTGTGGTTCAACACAGCGGATGTCCCCGCCGTGGAGTAACACCCGACGAATTGCGACATCGCCAACAGGCAAGCGGCTAAAGCGAACAGTTTCATATCAGTCTCCTTTCTGGTGCGAATGGGTTAGTGCTTCGGGGCGGTCGGTACCGGCACGGGGACGGGCGTCACGGGTTGCACAACCGTATCCGTGACCGGCTGCACGACATTGGATGACGAAGACGAGAAGGATTTGATGGAGGAATCCGGTGCCCAGGTCACCCGCTGCCACGCCTCGGTGTTGAAGTTCACGCGGCAACCGCGCCGGAAGGCCGCCTCGGCGTAGGCGAGGGCGACTTCGGCGCGCAACTGTTCTTTGTTGCGATAATGGCGGAATCCCTCCTCGGACATCTCCAGCGCAACGTTGAACACGGCACCGTCCGCGATATTGACGGCTTGGACCCAAGGCTTCATCCACTGCCTGCTCACGCGAAGCTGGTGGAGTCCGGGGCGGACGCGGAATGTGCCGCCGGAAGAACCGACGGCCGCGCCATCAACCTCCACGGTGATGCCGCCCGCGATGACGCGGAGCTCGTCCTTGACGGGCTTTGACGCGTCAACCGTTACCTCCAGCGGGGTGAAAATCGAGTCCAGCGTGGTGGTGACGGTGAACGAGGCCAACGTGCCCGGATCCTTTACCGGCGCGCGCCAACGGGGGCTGCTCTCCGCCAGGTCCGTTCCGGTGTCTTGCACCCACATGTCGATGAGGTCATCGTAGAGATTCAGCGGGTCGTCATCGTTTCCCTTCGGGACGGGGCGCTTGTTCGTCCAGTTCTTCCCATAGACGCTGCCGCCGGTTGTCGCGTCCAGCACTTTCGTCGTCATGCGCAACGTATAGATCGTGACGGGACGGTCGCCCGCCGTCCGGCTCATTTGCGACGCGCCGATGATCGAGGCGGTGAGAATGTAGTCCGCGCCGATCATCTGGGCGACGCGCGTGACGCTGCCGCCGGAGAAGAGTCCATCCACCAGCTTGGCCTTTTCCTCGGCGATCGTAACCTTCTGCCGGTTGAACGCCGCGCCGATTTCGGCGGCGTCCAAAACAACGAAGTTCAGTCCGGAGACTTCCGCCGCAAGGCGGTCGCGGATTCCGTCCACCTGATCGTCCATGCCTTTCGTCTTCGTGTGGTTCTTTACGAAAATCGCCATCACGGGTGTTTTTGCCGCCGGGGGCGGGGCAAGCACGGCGCGCTTCATCACGTCCCCCTCGATCTTCACCACGTCCAGTTCCGGATGCATCGCGGCGACGCGGTTCTTAAACTTCTGCAGCTGCTCCGAGGTTTTCGGATCCAGCTTTTCCGTTTCGGTCACCGTTTGGATCTCGGTGGTTTGTGCGCGGACCGTCAGGCACAAGATGGTGGTTCCCAGTAAAACAGAGAGTCTCGTTTTCATGGTTTTCCTTTCGGGTGGTGTTTAGAAATAGCAGTTGAAAATCGGCATGAAAGGCACGTCCGAGTTGCTGATGATGTTCACCAGCCCGATCTGGACGCCCCGCATCCGTTGCGCGGTGTTGATGACGCCGATCTGAACCCCCTGGACGTCAAACGCGCCGTTGAAGGCGCCGATCTGCAGGGAGTCGCCCGAACCGATCCAGTTCGCCGCGCCGATCTGCCATCCTTTGAAATCCCCGCCGAGGTAGTTCACCGCGCCGGTGTGGAGTCCCATACCGTCCCCGTACGCCACGTTGATCACATCCGCGAGCCAGCCGTTCGCATGATTCTCCGAAACCCCGACGAGACCCAGGTCCAGCCCGTCGAAATTGCAGCAGGTTCCGTACAGGATGGAGAGGCGAAGACCGCCGATGTCGTAGTCCGCAGCGGGGAACTGGACGGGCGTGACAAGGCTGAACTGGACGGGCCAGAAGCCGATGCCGCACCGGTTGTCTCGATCCAGCTGCACCCGTGCTTGCGGCATCGCCTCTTGCGCGCCTTTCGGCATGACGCCTGTTCCCGAATTATAGACGGGGCGCACCCCCGGCCTCACTTCGCGCACGGTGGCCGTGGCGGCCATACCCGTGGCTGCGGCGAGCGACAGCATACAACAGATCACGTGCAGTTTCTTCATTTCACCTTCTCCTTACTTTCCGGTCTGGAACTCCACTTCCAGAACCTGTTCGTCTTTCCTGAAGTCCTCGCGACCGATCGTGAAGCGAGGTTTCCCGATTCCAAAAAGCGTCGCGTTCTTGTCATGCGCCAGCGTCGCGATGTTTTCGCGCACCCACTGGCGGGTCAATTCGTACTGCTGCGGGTTCACCTTCACGACGAGCCTCCCGTGCGCCGTTTCGGGATCGTACACGAATTCGAGCAGTTCGACCGCCATCACCTGCGCGCGCCCTTCCACCTTGCCGTCCTTGATGGCGTATTGCGGAAACTCGATCCGCAGGGAGGCGAGATTCTTGGTAGAGGTCGCCGCCGCGTAATCGGCGCGAACCGCTTCGCGCAAGTCTGACTGGATGCGGCGTGAGAGCGTCAGGTCGGCCGCCGCCGAATCGGAGATGGCGAGGACGAAACGGTATGAGAACCCGTCTCCGCCCTCCCGCTCGAAAAGTTCGATGGTGTAGGGGACGGCTGGACGGGGCGGCGTGACGGATTGGGGAACCGTGTTGGTGCTGCCGGGCGCGACAACATACACGGGGGCCGCGATGGGCTGCGGAGGGATAAATTTGGCGGCGTCTCTCAGAATCCGCTGGCGCAACGCCTCCACGCTGCGGTTGTACCGGCTGTGGATATCCTGCATATCAGGACGGTAGAAAAGCCCTTCCGTCTCGACATACTCGATCGAGAAAGACGGTCCCGAATGCCTCACATCGACAACGATTCGCCAGGAATGCGCGGCGAGCGTGCAACGCACCACATCCGGCGCGGTGATAGAGGTCGTCCAGCGGCGCGCATGGGCGGAACGCTGGATCAACGCCGTGATATCCGATCCTTGGGGTAGGGGAACGGCGACGTTTTGAATGACGACAACCGGTTTGTGTACAACAATTCCGAACATGGAACACCCCGTCAGCATCGCGCAGCACAAACACGCGAACACCCAAGTCAGCCTTATCCGTTTCTTGCCCATAAGTCCGTTATCCCGTTCTCGATCAACCCCGCGTTCCAAACGCCTCCAAAATCATAAAAAAAGCATTTTACCACAGAAAAAACCGATGTACAAGACCGTTGTTTCCACGAGAAAATGGCACCTCAGTTCTTGCCTTGCCTCTCAGTTCCGAGTTCTTCTGCGCGAGACGTTCGGGGGAGCGGCACACCTGCGGCTATGCCGCTCAATGGGCCTTCGGCCCTAAGTGACCTAGCCCCGCAAGGGCTACGCCATTCGGGGAAGCGACACTCTTGTCGCTTTTCTGGAATAAACCGCAATGCTCGAAATAACCACGGAACACACGGAACTCACGGAATATGCCGATGCGGGCGCTACGCGCGACCACGAAAGCTCTAGGCAGGAAGGTGCCGCTTGGGGGCACGGAGAATGGGGTGGGGCGCGCCGTGGTGCTTTTCATCTGCGTGAAGATGAGGAAACGGCGGACAAGCGACATACAGGGCGGTTGAATCTCTTTGATCTCGTTTGCTCCACACTCAACCGCGAAGCGACAGGAGTGTCGCTTCCCCGAAAGTCCCGGTTCAGGGGGGCAAGCCAGTTGAACCGGATATTCTGGATACGCAATGCGGACGCGACGAGGCGCATCCCTGTGCCGCTACCCGCCATCCGCTACTAGCTACCTTCTACCCCGCTTCTCCGCTGGCGCGTCCGGGACAGAAAGCGTTTGAGGAGCGGGGTGGATTGTGGTAGAATGCCGGGCGTTTTATGTGGAGGTTTTGTCATGAAAAAAATTGGTGCAGTCTGGTTCGGGATTCTTTCCGTTGCGGTTTCCGCGTCCGCCTTGTCGCTGGACGGAACGTGGTCGCTCTCCTATTGGAAACAGCCGGATGACGGCGCGGTGCGTTCCGTTCCCGTAACCGTTCCCTTCGAGACGATTTCCGCGCAGGTTCCCGGCGTGGCGGAACTCTCGCTCCAGCTCGCGGGGAAGGCTCCCGACCCGATGATCGGCACGAACGTCTATCTCTTTCGCGAGTACGAAGGGTATCAGTGGCTTTATACGAAAACCTTCACCGCGCCGCTTCTCGCGAAGGGGCAGCGGGCGGATTTGGTTTTCGAGGGAATCGACACGCTGGCCGATATTTTCCTGAACGGCGTGAAGATCGGCGAGACGGATACTATGTTGATCGCGCACTCGTTTGATGTCACGAAGAGTCTGAAAGCGGGTGCGGAGAACACGTTGCAGGTACTGATTCGTTCCATCGTAATCGAGAGCCAGTACCAGACGATTGGCGAATTGGGATACAGCATGGCGGGGGGAGCGGACGGCGAACCCTTCCGCAAGGCGGGTTCGATGTACGGCTGGGATATCCATCCCAGGCTGGCCTGCGCGGGAATCTGGCGTCCCGTCTCGCTGGAGATCCGGAATGCGGAGCGGATTGATCAGCCTGCCTGGATCGTCCGCGACCTCGACCGGAAAAACCGTTCGGCGTTCCTCTTGGTTGGATGCCGTGTGCAGGCACCGTTCTCCAGGCTGGATCGCGGCAAGGTTCGCGTCTCGCTCTCGCGCAACGGGAAGGTCGCGGCTTCGGCGGAGCAGGTTTTCCGCCACTATCTCACGCGGGTCGGTCTCTCGATTCAGAATGCCGATCTGTGGTGGCCCCGCGGCTTCGGCGAACCCGCGCTCTACGACGGCACGATCGAATTGCTGGACGAGTCCGGAAAGGTGTTGGCGACGGACAGCCGCAAGATCGGAATCCGTACGGTGGAACTGGAGCGCGACGACTGCTACAGCTCCGAACGTCCCGGACAGTTTCTCTTCCGCGTGAACGGGGAGCCGGTCTTCATTCGCGGAACGAACTGGGTTCCGCTCGATGCCTTCCATTCTCGCGACATGGAACACATGTTGCCGACGCTTGACCTGATCCGGGAGGCGAACTGCAATCTGGTTCGCGTGTGGGGCGGCGGGGTCTATGAGCCGGAAGTCTTCTTCGACTACTGCGACGCGAACGGGATTCTCGTCTGGCAGGATTTCTGCACGGGGTGCAGCGTCTTCCCGCAGAACGACCGGTATGCCGAGCAGACCCGCGAGGACGTTCTCCGTGTGGTTCTCCGTCTCCGCAACCATGCCTCCCTCGCGCTTTGGTCCGGCAACAACGAGAACGACAACGCGTTCCACTGGCAGCTGGGGCGGCTCGCCCGCGACCCGAACCAAGACCGGAACAGCCGCCGCACGATTCCGGAGGTACTCTACGAGTTTGACGTGACGCGTCCTTACCTGCCCAGTTCGCCCTACGAGAGTCCCGCCTACCGTGCGGGACAGGCGAGAATGCCGGAAGACCACCTGTGGGGGCCGCGCGGGTATTACAAGACGTCGTTCTATACCAACAGCGCCGCCTGGTTCGTCAGCGAGATCGGATACCACGGCGCTCCCAACCGCGCCTCGCTGGAGCGGATGATGACGCCGTCCTGCGTCTATCCGTGGACGAATCCCGAAAAGAAGTGGGACTGCTGGAATCCCGAATGGCAGTGCAAGGCGACAATGGCGTTCACGGAAGGCCCCTGCGGCAACCGGAACAACCTGATGCTGAACCAGGTCAAGCTGATGTTCGGTTCCGTCTCGTCCGATCTGGACACCTTTATCGCGCAGTCGCAACTGGTGCAGGCGGAGGCGATGAAGACATTTGTCGAACTGTTCCGTTCCCGCAAGTTCGCCCGCAGCAACGGGATCGTCTGGTGGAATATGCGGGACGCCTGGCCGATTGTCTCCGATGCCGTTGTCGATTACTACGGCGGGAAGAAACGCGCCTTCCACGAGATCAAGAACGTGCAGTACAATCAGCTCGTGATGATCAACGACGACCGTCAGGTGATTGCGGTCAACGATACCCTTCATCCGGTGAAAGGTCACGCCAAGGTGACCGACATCGAGAGCGGAAAAACCTTGCTGGATCTCGACTACGAGGTCGCGGCGAATGCCACCGCGAAGATCGGGATTGTCGCGTTCGACGGGCAGGGCGTCTGCCGCATCGACTACACCGCCGACGGCGAAACGCACGTCAACCACTTCCTTTACGGATCGCCGGTCTTCGACTACGCGAAAGTTGCCGCCTGGCTGGAAAAGGCGCGGTAGGCGGCTGGCGGATGACCCCGAGGTGCGCGGCAAGTATGCCGCGTCCGCTGAACCACGGAATACACGGAACACACGGAAATTTCTGATTTTTCCGTGTGTTCCGTGGTTATTTCAAATTGTTCAACTGAAGAATTTGTGAAAAGAGAGGGACGGTTTTCGGCGGGACCTGTTTCTTCGGGGAAAAGGACGGAAATGGATGGATATGCTGGTTCGCGCACTGGCGCGCACCGGCATTCGAAACGATTCGCCATGTCCGCAAAGCCTCCCGAAGTCGGGATTCCATCCATCTTCTGTAAATTTTCATCCTCTTGCCTCTCTTTGCAAAGTCCGCGAAAAGTAAAGTCGGGATGTTCCCGTTCTGGGCGCGAATAGGCGAGGTTCGGCGAAAAATACGCTGGCTTTTTCCCTTTGAACGGATTATGATAAACCTTTCATTTGATTTGAAGAAAGGGGTCATGTTATGGCGGAAGGTTTGAATCTGGCATCTGTTGAAATGGCGAAGAAACTGATCGCGGAGGCGGTACAGGCGTTGCGCGATCCGAGTAAGACATTGGCGAACAGCCCGTTGAAAGCGGTTATCGAGTCGCTCGGCGCGTTGGGGAAGGACGGCGGTTCTCTTTTGAACAAGGGAATGGAACTGCTTTCCGGCGTTCTGGGCACTGCTGGCAACGGCGCCAAGCAGGGCGGCGGCATTCTGGGCGGGTTGCTCAACAGCGTACTGGATCCGTTGACGGGGAAAGGGAGCGAAGCTCCCGCCGCGTCCTCGGAGACCGTGTCAATCGCGGAAGAGGCGAAGAAAACGAGCGACGATCTGGAGCGCGAGGTGCAGTCCAATCCGGAGGCGGCGCAGGACCGCAAGGATTACCTGTCGGGGCTGTCTTCCATCTTGACCGCTGTCTCGAAAGCGCTCAAGGGATAAGTCCCTCGCCTGAGCCGAAATCCTCTGTGGGACAAGCGGAAATCGCTTCTCTGTCGCCACGTGTGTGTGGAATCGAAATGCCTCTGTTCCCGATACTTTCTCTGCGCATTCTGCGTCCTCAGCGGCTTTGCGTGAGAACCGAAGGGAGGAATCTACGATGAAACGAGCTTTTGTTTTCTGGGGCGCCGCCGTCTGCTGCGGCATCGTGTGGGCGGGTGTCGTCACCTCTCCGCAAGGGGAGGTCGCGCTTTCCTTTCATGTGAAAGAGTCCCGTCCCGTCTTCTCCCTTTCGTGCCACGGACACCCGGTTCTTGCGGACTCCGCGCTCGGTTTCGCGTATCACGGCGTATCCGAACTCCCGTGCGCCGAGGTCGCGCTGCATTCCGATGCGCCGGGGACGGATGACGCGCCACTTGTCTGGGGCGACCGCGAACGGCTACACGGCGCGTCGATTCGGGGGAATTTCACCTTCCGTTCGGCGCAGGGCGGCATCGTGTTGCAGGGCGAGTATCTGGTGCATGACGAGGGCGTCGCCTTCCGTTACCGGATGCCGATGGATGCGGAATGGCGGGTGAAGGAGGAATCGACGGCTTTCTCCTTTCCCGACGGTTCCGCGGCCTGGGCCATTTCCGGTACGGAGGAGTTGTATCCGATCGATCCGCTTCCGGTACGGCAGATTTCTGGCGACCGGATGCTGCCGTTGACGGTCCGTCTGCCGGGAGAGGGCGGGTACGCCTGTCTCCTGGAAGCGTACGCCGAATCCTTCCCGCGCGCGAAAATCGCCGGGGACGGGAAGGGGAGTCTGCGGATACGGCTCTGCGGGAAAGCGGAGAAGAAGGATGGCGCGGTGTTTTCGCCCTGGCGCGCGATTGTCTTGGCGGATCGTCCCGGACAGTTAATCGAGCGGGGCGATTTCCTCTACAGGCTGTCGAAACCCGCTGCGGACGGGAAACCGCCGCGTGTCGGTCTGATGGTCTCCAACGAGGTCAACTGCGGTTTGGAGATGAAGGACCTGACGCGCCTGGTTGACTTCGCGCATTGGCTCGGGATTCCGTATGTCCAGCTGGACTGGGGCTGGTACGGAACGGAGTGGACGTGGAGTGACAAGGAACGCGAGGCGTTTCAGCGCAAGTTCCCGGAGTTCGAGAAGCGGACGGACTGGATTGCCAACACCCGTGCCGATCCCTACCGCCCCGCGGCCGGATATGTGCCGTATAGTCCCGGTGTGAAGTGGGGAACCAAGGTGGATCTGGACATCCCGAAACTCGTCGCCTATGCGAAAGAGCGCGGGGTCGGCATCTGCCTCTACCTGAACTGGCGGGTGATGGCGCAGAACGATCTGGATCGGCTGTTCGCCACCTACCGTCAATGGGGGATCGTCGGCTTGAAGCCGGGGTTTGTGCGGTACGGGGACGCGGATTCGACCGAATGGTTGCGCGGCATGATCGCGACCGCCGCCCGCCACGAGCTGGTGCTGGACATCCACGATGCCTACATCCCGGACGGGATTCAGCGCACCTATCCGAACCTGCTGACAGCGGAAGGCGGAGGTGGTTTCGAGCACCATTATCCTGCCCATCAGGAACTGGTGCTTCCCTTCACGCGTTGCTTGGCCGGACCGCAGGATTTCACGCCGATGCTTTGCCGCAAGGGAACCAGCCACCTGCATTCGGTGGCGTTGCTCGCCGCCTTTCCGGGACCCACTGCGGTCATCCGGGGCGGTTTGGCGAATTGGCAGAGTCAAGGCGCCGACCGGATCGGGGACGAGGTGGAGTTCATCCGCCAGCTGCCGATGAACTGGCGCGAAGTCCGTGTGCTGGACGCCGAGATCGGCAAACGCCTGATCGTGGCGCGGCAGTCGCGAACAGACGGCAGGTGGTTCGTCGTCGGGCTGACAGGCGAGACCGCCGGGTGCGAAACGGAAATCCCGCTCGATTTCTTGGCGGTCGGCAAATCCTACCGCGCGACGATCTTCACGGATGCGGAAACGGAAGAGAACGGGTACCGCCATGCGGTCAAAAGCTCGTGTCCGGTTGCCGCCGGGCAGAAGCTGCCCGTTCGCATGGCGCGCAACGGCGGATTCGCGGCAGTGATCGGCGAGTGAGGCGGGGCGACGGCGTTTCCGCCACCAGGGGTATGCGCGGTATGTGTACCGTGTTCCCGGATGCGCTTCTCGCCGGGCGCATCTGTGTTTTTCACCGTGATCCTGTCCGGTACACACGACACTGAACCGCGGAGATTCAACCTCACGCAAAGTCCGCAACGTTCGGAAAGGGGGGGATAAACGGCAACTTCGCGGATTTGGCGGACTTGGCGTAAAACCATGACACGAAATTTTCCGTGTTTGGGTGTCACAGGCATTTGTTGAATTACGCAGATACGCCCCTTCTCACCTTCTCGCCGCATCCTTGACTTTTCACTTCAAATATGGTAAGTTCCTTCCGTTTTTTCCTTCGGGGCGCCGTCTCCCGGAACTGAAAACGAGGTGGACACATGGCAAAGTACCTTGACCCAAAAGCGGACGTGACCTTCAAGAAGGTTTTCGGCGAGCACAAAAATCTCGTCACGAGCCTTTTGAATGCCCTGTTGCCCCTCGAGGACGGGAAGAAGGTCGAGTCGATCGAGTACCTGCCGGCGGAGTTGGTGCCGCGCACCCCGATCGACAAGGACACCTCCGTTGACGTACGGTGCAGGGAGACGGGCGGGCGCACGTTCATTGTCGAGATGCAGATGAACTGGAGGGCGAGCTTCAGGCAGCGCGTCCTGTTCAACGCCTCGAAGGTGTATGTGAAGCAGCTCGACAGGGGCGAGGAATACGCGCTTCTGCAGCCGGTCTATTCGCTCAACCTCGTGAACGACACGTTTGAGCCGGACATGGAAGACTATTACCACTACTACCGGCTTGTCCATTACCTTCACTCCGACAAGGTGCTGGACGGTCTGCATCTCGTGTTCGTGGAACTCCCGAAGTTCCGGGCGGGGAACCTCGCGGAGAAGAAGATGCAGGTGCTGTGGCTCCGCTTCCTCACGGAGATCGGCGAGGCGACAAAAGAGGCGCCGCAAGACCTCGTCGACAACCCGCAGGTGAGCCAGGCCCTCGGGATTCTGGAGGAGTCCGCCTACAACGAGGCGGAGATGTACGCATACGACAGGTTCTGGGATTACGCCAGCCGCGAGGCTACAAGGGAGGCGGATTGGAAAAGGGCGGAAGCCGCCCTCGAGGCGGTGACGGCGGAACGCGAGGCGGTGACGGCGGAACGCGATGCGGCGACGGCGGAACGCGATGCGGCGAAGGCGGAACGCGATGCGGCGACGGCGGAGCGCGATGCGGCGACGGCGCGGGCCGAAGCGGCGGAAAAGAAGTTGCGGCAAGACAAGTTCCAGATTGCCCGCAACCTAAAAATCATGGGGCTAGCCACAGAACAAATCGTTACGGTAACAGGTCTGTCCCCCGCCGAAATCGACTCACTCAAGTGCTGAAACCAAAGCAACTCCTCCGTTTCGCGATGCGGCGATGAAGACCTCACCTATGCGGCCGGACAGGGGCGGGCTTACCGCATGGTTTGTATCGGGATGGTTTGTCAGCTTCCGTTACTCCGAATTCCAGCTGCTCTTCCATTGCCTGCTTATGACTGCTCGGTCTCCGCCTCTCAACGTTTCAGCCTTTCGGCCGGAGCGAAACTCTTCGTTGAACAGGTTTGACAGGCTTGGCTGGCTTAACCCGATTGTGCCGGACGGAGTTCATGTTTGCATTGGACTGGCAGTGCGGCTTATCCATAAGCCGCACGAAACTGCCCAATACCCCATTGCGTCTCCCAATCGAAATCTGTTATACTACCAACCGACAGCAAGAAAGCTTCATCGGCACAAGGCCACGTAACGGGAGAGGTACTGGCTGATGAGGTATCGACTGGGGAGGGAATCGGGCATGAAATCTTGGATCGTATGGAGTATGGCGGTGCTTGCCTCGGTGACGGGATGGGGCGCGTCGGAGGAATCGGAGGCTTGGCGTGCGCGGACGGCGTGGTTTCGCGAGGCGAAGTACGGCGTGTTCACGCATTATCTGTCACAACAGGTGATGAATCCCGGAGACATTCATTCGGACGGGGTCGCCCGAAGCTGGGATGTGTGCGTGGATGGGTTTGATGTGCGGCGCTACGCGGATGCCATGAAACGGATGGGGGCCGGGTATGTGGTGTTTACCGTCTATCAGGGACGGCGCAACCTGGCCGCGCCGCTGGAGGCTCTCGATCGGTTGTTCGGTACGAAACCCGGCGAGGGGTGCTCGCGACGGGACTTGGTGATGGAGATCGCCGATGCGTTGGCGGAGCGTGGCATCCCGTTGTTGCTGTACTGGACAGGCGACGGCCCGGATCGGGATGATCCGAAGCGGAACGAGAAGAACGGATTCCGGAGACCCATACCGATGGAGTGGGTTGAGAAATGGGCGAAGGTACTGGAGTGCTGCGCCTGCCGCTACGGTACGAAGGTGAAGGGATGGTGGATTGACGGCTGTTACGTGAAGCACGGTGGACTCGGGTACACGCCCGAAAAACTTCGCCTGTACGAACAGGCGATCCGGAAGGGGAACCCGGACGCGATTGTCGCCTTCAACAATCCGATCAGCTGCGACACGGGGCCGATCCAGCCGTACATGCCGTTTGAGGATTACACGGCGGGGGAGATGAACAACCTCTCGCAATGCCCCGACGGGAGCGATATTGGGCGGCAGTGGCATACGCTCACGTTCCTCGGCTCCCCGTTCTGGGGCGATCCCGGCGTACGCTACTCCCTGCGGTCGCTCGGTCAGTACGTTCATCTGGTCAACGCCGGAAAGGGCGTTGTCACCTTTGACGTGATCTGTTATTGGGACGGAGGCCTGGACCGTTCGCAGGTTAACACCCTGGCGCGGCTTCGCGCCGAGTTGGAAAAGTACAGGAGTCCCCCCGCGGATCCTGCGAACCTCGCCTACTGCAGTCCCGCCCGCGTGTTGACTCTGCGGGGCGAACCGTTGGGCTGCCAGGTGTTCTGTCGTGACCAACCGCTCTCCGCGACGGATGGAGATCCCGGTACGGTCATTCAGGGATGTTACGAGTGGCCTTGGCAGCTGGAGGTTGATCTAGGCGGAGAGAAGACCTTTTCCCACGTGGAGGTCACATACGGTTCCGGTCGTTTCGCGACGCGATACCGTGTCTCGGTCTCCTCCGACGGGAAGGAGTGGCGCACGGTCTGCGAGGGGGATAATGACAACTCGCACTCGACGGCCGTTTCGTTCCGTCCCGTCACGGCGCGTTTTGTGCGGTATGCCGCGCTCAAGCCCGACGGTGAGGGACAGCGCGGTATCCAGATGGCGGTTGCGGAGATTGCCGTCAAGGCCGCGGCAACGCCGTAATTGCGAGTTCATTCATGCCAAACGTTCAAGGTAATCAGTTACAAGGAGTCAAGATGAAATCCAACGGAATGAGTTTCAGTCCTATGCGGTGTGTTTTCACAGCGGCGTTCTTCACGTTCAGCGCCAGTGTCCTTGGCGCGGCGCCGTACACGGTTTCCGGTCCGGAGAACGCGAAGCCGCATGAGCGGACGGCGATGGAGGAGTTGTCCGCGTATCTCGGCAAGCGCGTGGCGGGGACGCTTCGGATCGGCGGTCAAGAGGGGATCGTCTTCCGCGTGGGCGACACGGAACTGGCGAAGCGGAACGGGTTGCTCTCCTCGCAGTTGCCGGAGGAGAAGTGGGTGATCCGTTCGTTCGGCAACGAGGTGCTGCTGAACGGTGGCGGGCCGCGCGGGGCATTGTTCGCCGTCTATCATTTCCTGGAGGACTATTGCGGCGTGCGGTGGTGGAGCGAGTTCGAAGAGGACGTGCCGGCGCCGGGCGCGCTCGAATTGAATGCGCTGGACGCGCAGGGAAAACCGGCCTTCGCCTTCCGCGACATCTACCGCGAGCAGGTCGGTTCGGATGCCGCGCGGTTCGAGCGGCGGACGCGCCTGAACGCGCGTGGCGGCGCGAAATTCGGCGGCGCCTTCACTTTCGGTCCGCCGAACTTCTGCCATACCTTCGACGACTATCTCAACGCCGACAAGTACATGAAGGACCATCCCGAATGGTTCTCCCTGCACAAGGGAAAGCGCGTCGGGGGGCAGAGGCAGGGCCAGCTCTGCCTGACGAATCCCGAAGTGCGCGAGAAGGTGCTGGAGCGGATGCTCGCCTACATCCAACAGGGAAACGCGGAGGCGGAGAAGAACGGAGTGGAGCCGCCGCGTATCTACGACCTTTCGCACAATGACAACCAGTCCTATTGCGAGTGCGACCGTTGCAAGGAGGCAGCCGAGAAATACGGCCTTTCCGGCGTGAACCTGAATTTCGTCAACGCCGTTGCCGGGGCGATCGCGAAAAAGTATCCGAACGTGCTGCTCTGCACGTGGGCCTACCAGTACACGCAGGACGTTCCGAAAGGCGGCGTCCGCGCCGCGGACAACGTGATCGTCCGCCTCTGCGACACTGACTCTAACCAGATTTCCTCCATTGCCGAGCCGGACAACCGTGCGTACTACGACCGCGTGGTCGCCTGGAGCAAGGTGACGAAACACCTCTTCGTGTGGGACTATGCGATCACCTTCTCCAAGGGACTGACGGGACTGCCGTTCCCGAGCGAGTTCCACTACGGCGACCTCTTCCGGCACTACCGCGACAACCACGTGTCGGGTATCTTCTGGGAACACGAGCATCCCTATCTCACCGATCTCTGGGAATTGAAATTCTTCCTGGAGAGAAAGCTGATGGAGGATCCCGATCTCGACTGTAACCGGTTGATCGAGCAGTTCATGCGCGAGTACTACGGGCCGGCCGGTCAGCACATCCTCGCCTATCGAAAGTATTTGGATCGAATCCGCCGCGAGAAAAAGGCGTTCGTCAGCTGGTTTCCGCAGCTCTCCGCATTCGACTACATCGACGATGAGAATGTCGCGGCGTGTAACCGGATGCTGGATGCGGCTGAGGCGGCTGTCGCCGGGAACGACAGGTTGCTGGCTCGCGCGCGCCATGCGCGGCAGGGGCTGGACCGCCTGATCTGTCTCCGCTCCTGTCCCGTCATCCTGCACGACCCCGCGCAGAAGGGGATTGTCGTGAAAAAGGTTCCGGGATTCGACGCCGTGAAGGCCCGGCTGACAACGGACTGGCCGAAATGGATTCGACCCTATCCGAATTCCGAAAACCTGATCAAGGTGGAGATGGACCGGCTGGCCAAGGCGTGGTGTTCGGTGGTCTCTCCGCTTCCCGTTCCGGAACGTTTCCAGAACAACCGCTACTACGATTTCCCGGCTTTCTTCCTCTCCAGCCACGGCAAACCGGGGCAGGAGATTCTGGTGGATGATCCGGAAAGTCCGGTCGGTCGTGCGATGCGTACCTCCGCCGACATGAGCCACTATTTCAAGCTTCCGTTCGCCGGCGGCGTGTATGACGAAAAGACGAAGCGCAACCAGGGGAGCGGCGAATGTGCCGAGGTGCAGGGAGACGGTTACCGCTGGTACCACATCTGCAAGGCGAAATTCACGCCGACCAGTTACCTGTGGCTGACGCGGGCGTGGACGACGCAGGTCCGTACCGGAAACTACCGTGAGCTGTCGGGGAAGGAGATGGACGTGTGGGCCTCGGTGAAATTCACCGGTCCGATGTTCCGGCCCGGCGCCACGGGCAAAAGCTACATCTGGATCGACCGTGTCCTCCTCGTGCTGCCGTAGGAGACGGCTGAGAAGCAGATGCAGATAAGTGGCGGCTGCGCCGCCTAAGTGGTCCTGCGGCCCTAAATGGGGCTGGTGCCCCTAAGAGACGCTTCGCGCCAGCTGAGAAGCTGAGAAGCGGGGAAGCTGAGAAGAAAGCGGTAGGGAATAAACGATAGAGATCGAAAGCGATCGATTGCCCCCAACCACCCAACCTTGAACGTATAGGCGGAATTCCTGCCGCCGTTTCTCCACTCCGAAATACCCCAAAAGAATGGGAAATCCACCCTGCTTCCCTCTTTTTGTAAAAAATCTTGATTTGCCCCTTGACATATGCCCGGTGAATTTGCTATAGTCACACGCGATATGGGACAGCAATTAAGAACACGAGCCAAGCGTCGGCGGCGCATTGCCCGCAACAAGCGGATCAAGGAACGCCAGCTTGCGAATAAGAAGAAGTAATTCTTCGGGTACAGATTTGGTGCGATGGCCGAGTGGTCAGGCAGAGGACTGCAAATCCTCGTACGACGGTTCAATTCCGCCTCGCACCTCCATTCTACCGTCTCCTGTCCGGGGTTTCCGGATAGGAGTTTTTTTGTTTGTTTCGGAAGTTGAGGGTATCGATGATTGCCATTGTTGATTACCATGCGGGAAACCTGACGAGCGTTCGGCTGGCGTTTCAGGCGTTGGGGTGCGCCGCGAGCGTGACCTCCTCCCCGGACGAGATCCGGGCGGCGGACCGGGTGGTCTTCCCGGGGGTGGGCGCCGCCTACGCCGCGATGGAGAACTTGCGTTCGCTGGGACTGGTCGAGGCGGTGCGCGAGGCTGCCGTGACAAAGCCCTTTCTCGGTATCTGCCTGGGGATGCAGATTCTCTTCGAACACAGCGAGGAGGACGGGGGTGTCAATCTGCTGGGTGTCTTGCCGGGGCGCGTGCGTCGGTTCCCGAACGTGCCTGGCTGCAAGGTGCCCGAGATCGGGTGGAACGAGATCGAGGCAAACGATCCGCGGGGGTTCGTCCGGACATACGAGGAATACTATTTCGTCCATTCGTACTATGCGGAGTTGAATCCCTGCACCGTGGCGACAGCCGGATACTCGGGGGTGAACTTCACGGCGGCTGTCCGGAAAGGCGACCTCTTCGCGTGCCAGTTCCATCCGGAGAAGTCGGGCAAACTCGGGCTCAAGCTCCTGCGGTGTTTCGTCCAGACGCCGTCAACCGAAGGGAGGTCGTGAGATGCTGAAGAAACGAATCATTCCCTGCCTGGATGTTCGCGGAGGTCGCGTGACGAAAGGCGTCCGGTTCCAGAACAACGTTGACCTCGGCGATCCCGTGGAGATGGCGGTGGCGTATTCCGACGGCGGGGCGGACGAGCTGGTGTTTTACGACATCACCGCGTCGGCGGAACATCGCCCGATCGACATCGGGATGGTGTCGGAGGTGGCGCGGACGATCCGCATCCCGTTCGCGGTGGGGGGCGGCATCTCGACGTTGGCGGATATGGAGCGCGTCATTCTGGCGGGCGCGGAAAAGATATCGGTCAATTCCCTGGCGGTTCAGAATCCGCAGGTCATCGCCGAGGGTGCGCGGGAGTTCGGGAACCAGTGCATTGTGCTGGGGATGGATCCCGTCCAGACGGAAGACCACACCCGCTGTCCAAGCGGATACGAGATCACGACGCGCGGCTTCCGGGAACATTCCGGCATCGACGCGGTGGAATGGGCGAAACGCGCGGTGGAACTGGGCGCGGGGGAGATCGTCGTGAACAGCGTGGATGCGGACGGCACGCAGAGCGGGTTCGAGCTGACGGTAACACGCCTGATTGCCGAGGCGGTGGATGTTCCCGTTGTCGCCTCCGGCGGAGCCGGTTGCGCGGAACATATCCGCGACGCATTCCGGATCGCCCATGCGGACGCGGCCATCGTGGCGGGAATCCTGCATACGGGCCGGACCACGATCCGCCAGCTGAAGGACGCGCTCCACGCCGATGGTATTCCCGTCCGCATGACCTGGTAAGCGGGCGCTTCGCGCCAGCTGAGAAGCTGAGAGGCTAGTGGCGGTTGCGCCGCCTAAGTGGTCCTGCGGACCTAAATGGAGCAGATGCCCCTAAGAGGCGCTATGTGCCAGCTGAGAAGCAAGAGGGAGTGGCGAATCCCTTTTATCCCTTCCGTCCCTTTCGTCCCTTCCCGCCCACTCCCGTTCCGGGTACGGTTTGGAATTGACGGGCGCATTCCGAAAGTGATACACTTTTCTCACTACGAGGTTGTATCATGAAAACTGAAATCGAGAATGTCTTGACGAGTCACGCTTATTCGCTTCCGCTCCGCTGCGAGGTGGCGGCGATTACCCGTATCTTGAACAGTCAGCCGGAAGGGGTGAAAACAGGACTGGATATCGGTTTCACCAATCCGGGGGTGAGCCGTCACTTCCGCAAGATGCGCGGGTATTGGATGACGGTTGAGCCGACGGTGGCGCGTCGCGATCTCGTGGCGGAAGAGCTGGGCGACGAGACGGTGCTGTGCATGGGGGAGAACGGAGAACTCCCCTTCGAGGACCGGCAGTTCGACGCGGTTTTGCTGGCGCAGCGGATGCTGCCTGCGGGGAACGGCGCCGTGGATATGATTCACGAGTGCCACCGCGTGATGAAGACGGGGGGCGTTTTCATCCTGACCGTCGCCTCGCGCAAGCGCTTCGGCTTGGCCCGTTTCCTGGGGCGCAAGGCGGGCGTATCCGGGACCGTCTGGTACACGGAAAAAGAAATCTTCGATTTGCTGAAGGGCGGCTTTGATGTGCTGGGGTTCCATTATTCCTGCCGCTTCTGGGTGCAGATGGTGAGGCAGTGGGCGGACAACCGCAAGTCTGGCTGGCACGGGGCCTCGAATTTCTGGCTCCGGTTCCTCTACGGGTTGGCGTGGTTGCTGGACCTGCCGCTCTTCCTGACGCGCGGGTACCAGATGACCGTGTTTGGGCGGCGGAAGGGATGGCGTGACCACGCCACGAGGATGTTCAAGCACAGTACGCCGGTTTCGGACGCGATGCTGTTCAATCCCAAGTACAGCGGGGATCGGATCTCCTGGGACAAGTTCCGGTAGCGCGGACGACGGTTCTTTAGTTTACGGCGCGAAAGCGAGGTGATGTTCCGATGAGCCATTTTTTGCTGCTGACGATGTACTTGGTCTTGATGCTGCTCGTAGTCACCGTGCCGCGTCTCCTGAACCGTTTCCATATCCCCGCCGTCGTCGCGATTATGCTCACGGGCATCATCATCGGTCCGAACGCCTGCGACTTGCTGAACAAGCTCACCCATATCATTCCGGGCAACGCTTCCGCGTCGGACTTCCTGCCGGTGATCGACGCGCTCGGTTGGCTGGGGCTGGTCTTCCTGATGGCGCTGGCGGGAATGGAGGTGGACTTGCGGATGCTGACGCTGGAGAAGCGTCCCGTGGTCTGGCTGAGCATCCTGACCTTCGCGATTCCCAGTCTCGCCGGGTACTTCGTGTATGCCTGTTTCCGCCCGGAAGACGAGATCGGGAAATGGGTCTATGCCTCGCTCTTCGCCTCCCATTCCGTCGGCATTGTCTTTCCCGTGATCCGCGAGCTGGGCGTGACCAAGACGCGCTTCGGCGTGGCCGTGCTGGGTTCGACGGTCGTAACCGATATCCTGAGTCTGGTGATGCTCGCCGTCGCCATCCAGTATCAGAAAATCAAGCTGGGTGTTTCGCTCTCCGCCGGTTCGATCTCCCTCTTCGATCATTTCGGTATCAACTTCTTCGGTTCCTGGTTCACCCCGGTCTTTCTGTTCGCGATCTTTCTCTACATCGCGCTCTGCATGTGGGTAATCCCGATTATCTGGAAGAAGGTCTCCAACACCTTCAATCCCCGGGATGATGTGCAGGTCACGTTTTTCCTCCTCTGCGTGTTGATCGTGGTCGCCCTGGGGGAGGGGATCGGCGTCAACATGATCGTCGGCACCTTTATCGCGGGCCTCTCCGTGGTGCGCTCGGAAGGATTCGAGAATCGGGGACGGCATCTCCTGCACAAGCTGGAGGGAATCGGGTTCGGCATCATGATTCCCTTCCTTTTCCTCCAGATCGGGATGGAGAGTACGCCCGCCGTCCTGTTCAAGAGCCCCGACAACCTCTTGATCTGTGTGTTCACCGTGTTGGGCTTGGTCGGCAGCAAGGTCTTTTCCGGCTGGCTGGCTCTCCGCCTCTCCGGCTTCTCCAACATCAAGGGGCTTTGCGCGGGGCTGATGACCGTCCCGCAACTCTCCGCAACGTTGGCCGCCGCCGCAGTCGCGAAGGAACTAAATATTCTCGACGACAACTTCTTCAACGCCATCGTCGTCCTTTCGATGGTCACCACGGTGCCTGTCCCGACCCTCGTGCGGTACCTGATCGAGCACTACGAGATCAAGTTCGACAAGGTGAACCTGCCCGAATCGGACCGGATCACGCAACCGCAACCCATCGACGACATCGAACTGTGAAGTAGCTGGTAGCTGTTAGGTGTTGGGTGGTGGCGGGTGGCTGACGCCGCCAGTTGAGAAGTGCGATGAGGGAGGGGCAACGTCCTCGTTGCCGGAATTGGGAGGGACGCGCCCCGTCGCGTCCGCTTGCGTAGCGACGGCGCCCAGCCGTCGGTTTCGGTACGCACCGGGACGGCACATTTCGGGAGGGACGCGCCCCGTCGCGTCCGCAATGCTTTCCCGGCTTTCCTAGCTTAACACGCTCCCCCAGCTCCCCAGCTCCCCGGCATGGATCAGCGGTGCGGCGTCACGCCGAGAAATTTGCCGCCTATCCCGCGATGGAACGTTGTCGCCTTGTTATCATGGTTGGCGCTTAGCCGAAAATGCGTCAGGTCTTCTGGCACTTCCTCCATGCGCAACAGCTTCTGATACCGGTCGCGCTGGAGCGGTCTGCTGGGTTTGAGCACGACGGTGCCTTCCCCTTTGACGGAAATCGACTTCACAAACGCCTTCTCCGGATCGGCGGGAAGACGCAGAAAACTCCCTTCCTTCATCTCCAGATTACCCGCGACCTTCATTTCGTCCACGACCGCGAGCGAACCGTCGAGCCGGACGCGGTTCGCGCGCACGGCGGAGAAGGCGATCCCGTGTCCGCCGCGCGTCATGATGCGGACATTGTCTTCCAGATCGACGACCTTGACCCCGCGCAAGTCGATGTTCGCGCTCTCCGCAATCGCCCATCCTTCGATGGTGAATGATTTGTAGGCGAATTTCGTGTCCGGCGGGATCGAGGGCAACGCCTTCCCGGAGACCTTGACCGCCGTTTCCTTGGTAGGTAACGCGACGATCCTCTCTCCAAGGGAATTGACGCAGAACCAGTTTCCGGCATTGTCTATGTCGTCAGAACCCTGTTCTCCGCACCAGGAGGCGGTGACGGCGACGGCTCCGCGATAGTTCTCGTGGAAGGTCGTCGCGTAGCTTTTCGTCTCGCGCTCCCGAAACGTCCGCGTGAACACGCGCACATCGTCCAGCCGCACGCCGCCCTCGCCGCGTGGTTCGTTGATGCCGTACACGCCGATCCCTCCCGCCATTCCGCCCACCGCGAACGCCGGCGTGAAAACGCAGCCCGCGCACTTCGTCTGCATGTCGATCTTTGCCGCCGGCTTGCCGTCCACCACAACCGCCGCCAGAGTGCCGTCGCGCGTCGTCAAGATGACGGAATGAGGCTTCGACAGGAAATCCGTCACGGGTATCGTCGCCGTCGAGACGATTGTGTACTTCTTCCCCAGCACGGATGCGATGACATGCGCCGCGAGCACGTCCTTCTGGGAGGTGGTCGCGAGGAGGACAGCCTTGCCTGCACCTTCCTTCGCCGAACCGAGGGAGGCGATCGCGACATTGCCGTCTCTCGGAAACCAGCCGTGCAGGGCAATCGTCATGTTGCCGTCGGCGAGTTCGTTCACCTTTCCTTCGGTGGCGCCAGTGAGCCACACGCCGGCCTTGTCGGACGTATCCTTCGCGGCGAGTGAATTGAGGGAACAGAACTTCTTGTCGTTGCGCACAACGCCGGGCACGGTTCCGTTGTACGTCCACTGGAACACCGGATCGTAGATGGTTTGCATCTGCCGCCACTCGGCAATGAGTCCGTCGAAATCCTTGTCGAACAGCTTCTTCCAGGGATCCTTTCCGTAATCCCGGTACCCCTTGAGTATCTTGAAGATTGTCCCCTCGCCGTAGTTCTGCGTCATGAAGTCGATGAAGTTGGCGCCCGAAACGTATTTCCCGTAGTTCCGCCCGCCGCGCAACGCTTTGTAGCGGAGTCCGAGAACGTAGGGGGGATTGGAACATCTGTGGTAGTTCACCCTGTAATTGCGCACCCAGTCAGCCATCGCCTCGGTGAAGACGCCGTCGGACCCCATGTCGAGAACGTGCGTCATCTCGTGGCAGAGTAGTCCCATGCCGCCAGACCCGTCGCCGTCCGGATGTTCCCCCACTTTCCAGGTGATTCTCTTTCCCGACGCGAATGCCGGGTTGCCGCCCTTGGTGGGCGAGAGGAAGAGGGTTATTGTGAAGTCCTCATGGATACGTGAACGTTCGTGGTCTCCGTAGAGAGCCTTGCATATCAGCGGCGCAAGAACTTCCATCTGCTCGCGAATGTAACACCTCTCGCCCCACTGGCGGCACTCCTCCGGGGTACGGTCGTCCCAGACCACGTTCAGCGCAACCGCGCTCGTCACCGTAAAGCCCGCTGCCAACAGAAGAAATACGTGTCGCGTCATTTTCACGGGGTCATCTCCTCTACCGCGGAACAAACCATCGTCAACGATGCAACAACAGTCACCCGCTTGTTCGTGTTCATGCCGGCATTGTACCATAACCCCGTCCGGACAACCAACCTAATTTCGCTGCTAGCCCGGTGCCGGGCGCATCTGCGTTTTTCACCGTGATCCATGTAGATGCCTGCGATACCGAACGCGAAGATTCTACCTCACGCAAAGTTCGCCACGTTCGCAAAGGTAGGGAATAATCGGCAACTTCGCGGACTTTGCGAACTTTGCGTGAGACTATGACAAAAAAACTTCTGTGTTTAAACACGGCAGACCTTTGTTGAATTATACAGATGCGCCCCCCGGTGCCGCATCCATGAACGAGACCAGGTTTTACACATTGAACTCGATTCCTCGTTTGATCCATCCCGATCCCCCTTATATCTCACGCAGAGCCGCCTAGAGCGCGGAGTTTAAGAGGATATCTCGCTTGATTCGTTCTTGATTTCTTCTCTTCATAACTTTCATTCCTAAATTCCTCTGTTACCTTTCCTGAATAACGGTTTTTATCTCTCGCAGAGGCGCAGAGGCGCGGAGATTTTGTGGGTTTACGACAATTTTCCGAACAAAATTCGATTCACCTGTCGGGTGAAGGGTCGTCCCCTTCCTTGCAGTCCGACCATACCGCTTTTTCATTTCAAATCCCGTTGTTTTCATGCCTTTCTAGCCTACTCTGCGCCCTCCGCGTCTCTGCGAGAGATATTCAACAGATGATCAACAGAGGTAGGTTAAATGCGGTCCTGTTTCGGGGAAGCAAACACCGTCCGGTTGTGTGCGCACCTGCTACTGCATCTGATAGTCCTTGCGGCTGATCACGGTGCTGTATAGTCCCACGTTTTCGTCGGTATAGTGGCGGTCCACGCCGGTGTAAACCAAACTGGTGTCCTCGTAACGTTTGAACTTGTACACCGCGTCGTTCATCAGCGATTCGTTGAACACGTTCAGGCTCACCAGCAGTTCGAAGTCCTTCACCTCCAACCCCGTCACCTTCTTGAACAACTCCGGCTCCAGCTGCGTGATCACATCCCGAAGGCTGTATTCGCGGTAGTCGGTGAGGTACATGAATACCGGCACCCTTGTCGCGAACTTGATCAGCTTCTCCTGGATCATCTTGCGCTTGGACTTGTACTCCTTCTCGGCCTCCGACAACTCCTTCTTTTCCTTCGGCGATGGTTTTTTCCCGTCCCGCTTGGCTTTCTTCACCGCGTTGGAGGTGTTGATGATGGTCTCGATTTCCGAGTTCAGGCTGCGGAATCCCTCGATGCGCATCAGCGCCGCCATCGCCTCGTCATTCGCCAGCAGACGCGCGAGCGTGTCGTTATCGACATTCACGAGCAGCGCGCTTTCCCACCGTTTGGCGAGCAACGTGGCCGACGTCCCCGCCATCGCGATGTCGAGGATTTCCGCCGCGTTCACCTGCCGCATCGCGCTGCCGTCATAGGCCAGCACCGGAAGGAAACTGATGAATTCCCCAACCTTCTTTTCCGGGTTGTTCTCCGCGACGTTCAACCGGCAGCTGTAGTCGGATATCTGTCGCAGCGCCCGGTCCAGCGCGAAGTCGAACACGTAGCACTCCCGCTTGACGATCTCGCGTTCGCCGTTGTCTCGGGTGATCTCCCACGGACTCTGGACGCGGAATGCCGCCTGGAAGTAGGTTTCCGGCGATGTCAGATTCCGCAGCATGAAGATGCCCGTCCACGGCTTAATCGTGACGCCGGTCGTCAGCTTCCCGCACGACAGCGTGATGGTCTTGCTCTCCAGCGGGTCCTCCATACTCCGCCGCACCGGTTCCAGCGCGGCCGCGCCGATGCACGCCGCCGCCCCCGCGCAGACGTTCACCTTGTAATCGTGATAAAAGGTGTTCTGCTTCTGCGCGAGCAGGTTCGCCATCGCGTGGCACGCCGCCACGCTCGGCAGGAACCAGAGCGTGTGGGTCAGCACGTTCAGAAGACGCGTGTCCGAAAACGGCATCGGCGGTTTCTGCGCCCCCAGTTTCAGTTCATCGACGGCCGTTTCGAGGTACGATCCTCGGATCAGGTCCAGCCACTTCTGCACGTATGTCGCGTACTTGAAGTGCGCGTCCTTACCCGTCCCCTCGGCGGAAAAGAAGACGTTCAGGTCAAACTCGTCAAACTCCCCGCCGCTGGCGATACGCCGGATGCTGTCGGGGATCTTGTAGGTCAGCATGACCATCCTCGGCAACGCGGCGTACGGATTCTCCCCAGGACCTTTCCACTCTTCCTTCGCCTTCTGCTCGTCGGAATAGGTCCAGTTGTAGATCTGCTCCTCGATGAACTCCCCTGAGTTCAAGGCGCGGAACGGCGTACCGGAGAGATAGAGATAGTACGACGTGGTAATCGGCAGCCAGCTCTCGTCGTATGCGTTCCCGGCGTCATAGTCGGAAAGGTCTTCCTCGTAGGCGTCCTCGTCCTGCTCGAACAACTTCTTCGCGCTGTCCTTCCACGCCCCGAAATGGTACTCGTCGAAGATCACCAGATCCCAGTTCATGGTGTGGACCCACTCGTTGTTTGTCTTGATGCCGCCGGTTGCCTTGTTCACGCCGAGGAAATCTTGGAACGATCCGAAACAGACAATCGGACGAGACTTGTCCGCCTGCTGGTACTGCTCGTCATTCGTCAACCCGCCCGGTGCGGCGGGGCGCGTGATGAACTGCCAACCCTCGAAATCGACGTGCGTCAACAGATCCTCCCGCCACGCCGTCTGTACCGCCGGCTTGAAGGTCAGGATCAATATCCGTTTCATTTTCATCCGCTTAGCCAGCTGGTAGGCGGCAAAGGTCTTTCCAAAACGCATCTTTGCGTTCCACAGGAATTTCGGTGTCTTGCCGCTATTCTCCTTGCGGGCGCTCTTGAAATACTGCTCGGTCATCTCCACCGCGCGTTCCTGCTCCGGGCGCATGGCGAACGTCTGCGTCCGGTTTTCGAGGTTTTCCGTCCCCGTGGTCACCGCCACGACGGCCGCCCGCACATCGTCCAGCGAACACCGGAACCACTCGTTCTTGTCCGCCCCCGCATTCAGTTGCTTTTTGCCTCTTGCCTTCAAAGCGGCGTGGTCGGTGAAACAGCTGCCGTCGGTTTTCATCGCGGGCCATTGACCGAGGATATGGTATTGCACGGCGGCGGTCTGTACTTGCTCCTTGATGCGTGTCTTCACGTCGCGCTCCGTGTAGCCCACCTTGATGTACCCTTTGTGTGTCGCGACACCTACGAATTCGTATGCGTAAATCGTCGGGCGCGAACCCGTCCTCTGCGGAAAGAAATCGGTGTTAGCCATTACTCGTCACCTCCATCCATTGGGCGAATCATCGACTCGATAAACGTGATCTCCTCATCGGTAAGCCCGTACTTCGCATAGAGTTCTTCGTCTGTCCAAGGCTTAGAGAAATCCTGCATGGGTACGAAACGGTAAGTTTTTGAAGTAGCATCTTGGCTTGTTTTGGCTAAACTATGGCAGAATCTTACAAACTTTGTTTGAAGATACGCAGCAAGGTTATTTGCTTCTGTCTTGGAAAACCTCAATGCGGCTCCGATAACTATATATGACTCCGTACAAATTTCATCTTTACCGATAAATGCATTAAGGTTGTCATCGTTTAATTCAGTTCCAATATTATTTGCTCTTGAAGTAAATACCTTCCATCGTCCAATCCATTCCTGATGGTTTGGAATGTCATTAAATTCAACATATCCAATCTTCTTTCCTTTACCATAACAACGTATCGGTGTGTTCATACCTGTCGGTGTTAGATGAAATTTTTTTGTTTTAACAAAATCGGTACTCAATCCAAACGGTTTCCTTGATGACACATATTTAGCCACAACATCATCATCGCACATAGACATGACTTTTTCTAATATCGAAAGAGATTCTCCATATCGTAAGAAAATATCAAGGTCTCTATACTTAAGAGATCGATGCATCGAATTAGTTTTATCACCATCGTGCGTAACTACATTGACTAGATTCTTTTGATTATCAAAATCCTTTTTCCAGAGGAAGTAGCAAACACCTCCTCGAATGTTAACACCCGGAAAACAATCATCAGTGTTTGGGAAATCGTGTAATTCTTGTATGTGCGTATCTGTAATCATGTCATCCCTGAATTCATCAAGTCCCTTTCCACCAGCATACCAACGTGCAGGGATAATCATCGTAAGATACTGTGGATTTAGCTTCTTTGCTTGTTCTACGAAATAGTGATAAACCGGTTTTGCGCTTGCTTGTGCACCTCCATCGCTCAATTGGTACGGCGGGTTGCTGATGATCACATCGAATTTCATGTTGAAGATCTCCTCTGGTTTCGTTGTGTGGATAAACTCGTAGGCGTGTGTTTCCAGAGCCTCGTCGCGGTCGTACTGGCTTTGCGACGCGCCGCAGAATTCGCACTTGCCGTCGTCCCACGTGTGGCGGGTGCTTTCAAAGCGGATGTTGCCGCCGGGGGTGTCGAATTGCGTCACCGAGTATTCACCGTCCGCCCGTTTGGAACAATAGAGGCTGCGGCGGGAGAGGTGCGAGGTCAGTTCCGTGATGGCGATTCCGAAAAGCTGACGCGTGAAGATGTGGTCGATGCGTTCCTGAAGGTCGGGAATCTTCTTCTCAAGCCCCTTCAGCAACCGCTTGGCGATCTCGCGCAGAAAGACGCCGCTCTTGCAGGCGGGATCGAGGAATGTCGTGTCGGGATTGCGGAAGAGTTTCTGTGGCAGCAGGTCGAGCATGGCGTTCGCCACCTCCGGCGGGGTGAATACTTCGTCGTTCGAGAGGTTGGCGATACAGGTCAACACGTCGGGGTTGTGTCCTGCGTTCGTGTGTTCACTTGTCATAGTCTTGAACCTTTCTGTAATCGGTAATGTACTGCTTGAGGAATGTCGGCTCGACGGATCCGTCCGCCGAGGCGAAGAGGTCGCCCTGTCCCGTCGTCCGGATCTCGTCCTCGATCTTCGCGCTGCTCAACAGCTCCGCGAAGGAATAGTCCTTGCGCTGCATCCGCGTGTCGTGGAAGGGGAAGGACCATTCGGAGAAGACGATCGGTTCGTTCGTGTCGTTTTGGTTTTCATCGACCCGCATCAGGGTCAGCGCGTTCCCGCAGACGATGTTGCGGCGCAGGATGAAACGGACCGCCTCGCGGCACTCCGCGTTCGTTTCGTTTCCACAGACCGCCGCGTACTCGGCATCCCAAATGCCGTAGAGCCGTTCCCGGCAGGTATCTACGTTGTCCGCCATCAGATCCACGCCGTAGAGGCTGGAGACAGCCATGACAGACTGCCGCTCGAATTCGGGCGGGAACGGTTTTCCCTTTCCTGGCGGGATGGATTGTTTTTTGGAGGCAACCAGTTTCCGGCGCAGGATTTCGGCGAGAAAGTTGCCGTCCCCGCAGGCGGGTTCGAGAAAACGGGAATCGACGCGCTCGGTTTCGGGCTTCACCAAATCGAGCATGGCGTTCACCTCGCGTTCGGCGGTGAACACCTCTCCGAAAGCGCTGACGCGCTCGCGGCTTTTCACCTGGTCTGACGGTTGCATTCATTCCTCTCGGCGTGTACGCACCACAGTCGCCGCCGGGGAAATCCCGATGCATAAAAAAGAGCGCACTCCCTTTCCGTGCACTCTGCGGAAGCCCTGGTACAGGCATACTCTGAATACACGGAGAGACAGCACGCCCATACGGGCGCACCATCGCCCTCATGCCGTTCAGAGTTTGAAATAGTACCAGTATTTCCGCAGAACAGCGTGTTAGCAAATGATGTTAAACTAACTGCGCGAAGGGTTTGACGCCTCCGCTCCAGCATCGGTCTCGACAGTTGCCCATAGAAACCGAACGAAGGGAGTGTAGCACACCCCGCTCCGTGGTTTCAGGTTCGAATTTCAACCGATGCGGGTTCGGGGCGCATCTGTATAATTCAACAAAGGTCTGCCGTGTTTAAACCCAGAAGTTTTCATGTCATGGTCTCACGCCAAGTTCGCGAAGTCCGCGAAGTTGCCGGTTATTCCCTTGTTCATTGTATCTGCCAGTGGTTTTGATCTCTCGCGGAGGCGCGGAGATTTTGTGGGTTTCCGGCAGTTTTCCGAACGAGGTTCGATTCACCTGCTGGGTGAAGGATCATCTCCTTCCGTTTGGCTCAACAATCCCGCTTCTTCATTTGAAAACTCTGTTCCAGGACTGATCTCCGCGTACTCTGCGCCCGCGGCGGCTCTGCGTGAGAAACCAAACGAGGGAAGCTGGGGGTATTCCCCCTTTGCGAACGTAGCGGACTTTGCGTGAGGTTGAATCTCCGCGTTCGGTATCGTAGGTATCTACATGGATCACGGTGAAAAATGCAGATACGCCCGCGGGTTCGCGACGAAGCGCGTCTCCCTCCGTGTTTCTGTGTCTCCGTGTGAGGAAAACGCAGAAGTTTCGACATCTGTAATTCCTCGTACGCACGGGAAAAGGGGTGAAAATTTACAAAATGAAGAATTATTCAACTTTAACGTTGACTAAATCACCAGATTGTGCTACTATGTTCTTGTTCTTTGTTACGGCAGGATGGAATTCCGTCGAGAAAAGGGGTTGTATGAATACTGGGTTGACAGAATTGGGCAGGTTTTTAAGGAAATTACGGATTGACAGGGGCGAGTTGCTCCGTGATATGGCGAAGAAACTTGGCGTGACAGTTTCTTTCCTATCGGCTGTGGAGAACGGGAAGCGTGGTATGCCGTCGGAGTGGGGAAACTTGCTTTCGAACGTGTATAGGCTTTCTCCGGAACAATGCGGCGAACTTGATGTAGCGGTGGCGGCGAGCGAAAAAGGGGTTGCGCTGAAATTTGACGGATTGTCATCGACAAACCGTCGTCTTAGTGCTGCCTTCGCGCGGAAAATCCGCTCTTTCACGCAGGAGGAGCAAAAAAAGTTGGAGGAGATTCTTCTTTGAAACGGACTTACAGCATATGTAAACGCGGAATCCGCGATGACGGCTTTTGCGTTTCGCCGAAGTCCGCTGCGGATATCCGTTTTTGGGCCGAACGCATCCGGAAGATGTTTTTTCCGCATGGGCACAAATTCATTGATATCGCAAAACTGATTGATTGCGAAATGCCGGTAGCTTATGAAAATTTCCATTGCGAGATCGTGACGGACGATGAGTTGCCAGGACGAGAAGCTGAATTCGACCCGTTCGCATTTTGTATCCGAATACGTGAGTCTGTGTACTTGGGGGCTTGCGAGATGGACGGACATTGTCGGTTCACGCTCGCGCATGAACTCGGACACCTGTTTTTGCACCGAGACCAGACTCTGGCATTTGGTTTTCCGATTCGTGGGGGGGAGATCCCGTATTATCGTAACTCTGAATGGCAAGCGGACACTTTCGCTCGAAATCTGCTGGTGCCCGTTGAGATGGCACGGGGTATGACGGTGGACGCAATCTCAATGTGTTTGAGGTCTCAAAAGGAGTGGCGAGAATTGTCCACCGGGAGGCACAGACAGAGTTTGCGAGTGAATCACGGCGTATGTCTCGAAACGATTGTTGCAACGATCATAAATGCGGATTTTTACCGGGGGTGGATTGGAGTCTTTACTGAAAGATTCTCCAGACGGGAATTCTAGTCCGGAGATGCAAAGAAAGGAAATCGTATGGGAGGAAGAGGTGCTGCAAGCGGTCTCGCGCTATATCGGGACAGGCATGGACACATGATCACGTATGGAAGTGAATTCCGGTGTCTCCTGCAAGTCAAGAAGATCAAGTTCGTCACGTTAAGGAATCAACAGGAGAGTCCACGAATTCCACTCGAAACACAGACCCCGAAACGTATTTATGTATTGGTTGGCAAGAAGGGTGAGTTGAAAGCGATTTCCTTCTACGATGCACAAGGGAAAAGAAGGCTCCAACTTGATCTTGACCATCCTCACGGAGGCATTCAGCCACACAGGCATGCGGGATATGGGCATGACGAGGGGAAACCTTTACGGCATTCTGAGAAAAGGATGGTCTCGATCATCGAAAAAATCTGGAGGAATAGAAATGGAAACAACTAACGCGAAACCGGAACTCTATAAGGCTAATGATCTCATGACGTACCGGCAGTGGATTACTTTGATGGAGGAATTCGGGCATATTTGGTTCTATCTCGATGGGTCGTATTACTTTTTATTTCCTCTGGGAGACCATCGATACGGGATGTGCTTGGGAGAGGATGAGGCGACGGGAAATCTTCCCCGATGGAAATTCGATTCCGAGGAGGAGTTTATCCATGTGCCGATGTTTGGGGGAAAGTCTATTCTTGAAAGAGCTGCCGATGTCCTCTCTTGGGATCCACCATTTTTCAGCACGGGAAAAAAATGAAGGGGGGGGAATGTCTGACAATTCGAGTCAAGGGGATTTTTCGCCAATCGAGAGATACTGGGGGCGGAATTTCAAATTTGATCTCGCCAAGGAGAGCTTGCGTTTTGGGGAGTTTCCTCCAATTCGCGGATGTGGCAAGGTGCCGCAATGTTTACTTTCCATTACCGACTTCAAGAAGGTATGTTGGCCCGGTGCATTCGTCCACACTTTCAAGGATGACTATAAGTTCGATACGCGGAACGGTGTGTGGTATGAGACCGAAAAGCTTGTGGAGGTACTCCTTAAGAAGCGAATGGGAATGCTTTCGCCGGACTTTTCGACATTCTCCGATGCACATCCCGAAATTTGCAAGTGGAACTTCTTTCGATCCAGACTTGTCGGTTACCAACTGGAATGTGCCGGAGTCGAGGTGATTCCTACATTGATGTGGTGGAAAGGTGTGAAGATTGATTTCGTGTTGCAGGGATTGGTGCCGGGCGGAGTTTACGCCGTATCGACAATCAACGCGGCGAAGAACCGAACGGAATGTGCGGAGTATGGTTCGCACATTCGCGAGATATGTGCCATTCTAAAACCGAGAGTGCTTCTTGTGCACGGTGTCGCGGATGGGATTGACTGGGGAGGACAAGTAATACAGGTTTATCCAAACGGATCGTATGACTGGACGAGATCCGGAAAGACGGCGTGAGAACGAGAGAGAACATAGAAAATAACGGCTTTCCGCCCCCAAACGGTTATGCCAGAAAAGCCGTTCACCTAAATGGTGAAAGTCCGTCTTGTTCCGGAGTGCCGATATTCTTCCGATAGGTGAAGCACGGAATACACGGAACTCACGGAATCGCCGTTCCAAGAAGCGAATGATTTTCCGTGTATTCCGTGTGTGCCGTGGTTTTTCAAAGTGTCCAACAGAGGAATTGAAAATGCGTAAAACGCATACGAGGCAATTTCAAGCAACGACCTTTCGAAATCGACTCGTCGCCGCACCTCGAATCTGGTGTGCTAAACTTTCTGGAACAGGTCGTTTTCGGGAGCGGCCAATCGCGATCCTGTGGCGGGAACTGAGTTCATCCGCCTCAGAGGAAGACGATCATCGCGCTGCCGCCGGCGGGCAGCGAAATCTTCCCGTCGGCAACGCCCTCGCCCGTGAGGGTGAGCGTGTTCTCGCCGTCGATGCGCAGCACCTGGACGTTCGCAAGGTCCACGCCCGTGAGATCGAGGCGAACCGCCACTTCCCCGCCCACGTTCGCCAGCAGCAGGATCCTGCGCCCCTTTCCGGACGCGCCCAGCACCGCAATCTGATCCGGGGTGTTCGTCCCCGTCGCCACCTCCCCGCCTAGCTTGTACGCCTCGTTGAACGCCACGAACGGATAGTAGGCAAGGCTCGGACGCCAGGTGTCGGGGTTGAAGAGCCCGGCGTACCTGTCGGGCGAAAAGCGCGCGTCGTAGTAGCAAAGCACCGAGGTCGTCGTCTTCTTCTGCATCTCCAGCATCACGGCCATCACCTTCGCCGCCGTCGCCGGATTCGCCCGATCGCCGCCCGGATTCCACTCGTTCATGATGTCTTCCGCCGCGCCGTAGCCGTGCTTTTCCAGCAGCTTCCTGACGTCCTGGGCGCGCTTCACGCAGGCACCCGGCGTACCGTAGCAGTGCCAAGAGAAGAAGTCGAGCGGCACCTGGTGCGCGGCCATGTGGCCGAGGAACCGGTCGGCCCACTTCAGATCCCAGGCGAGCGCCGGCCCGCCGATGCGGAGCTTCGGGAATTTCGCCTTCAGATGACTGGCCGCCACCGCGTGGAAGTCGAAGTACTGTTCGGGCGTGCCGGACCAGGTAGCGCTTTTCCGGGCGGGGTCGTCGCAACCGCCGTCGGCCTCGTTCCAAATCTCCCAGTAGTCGATCTTCGCCTTCATCCCGTTCGCCCACCCCTCCGTGTAGTGCCGGATCACGTGTTCGCAAATCCGCGCCCACTTGGCGAAATCCTTCGGCGGGTGGATGCGGTACGAGCGGAGGTCGTGCCGGTTCTCGATCGTCACGCCCAGGCGGAAGAAGGGCTCCACGCCGTGGGCGAGTAGCTGTCGGACGAGGTCGTCCGTGAAGGCGAAGTCGTAGTTCTCCTCCTTGGTCTCGTCCGCGTCAAAGTTGCGGAAAAGGTTAGGGATGTCCACCCACAGCCCGCCGCCGAGCCAGCCGCCCACGTCGTGGAGGCGCGAATACGGGATCCCCGCGCGCTGCAGGTACTTGAACATCCCGTACTGCGTGAAGATGAACGGCGGCTGCCCGACGCCGTGCATCGCCCGCAACGGACGCACCACCTTCGTGAAATCGCCCGTGACGACCGCCTCCGGCGCACCGAAGGCATTCGCGCCGATTGCGGCCGCCACCGCCAACATCAACAGTTTTCTCATTCTGGTTGTTCCTTTCTCTTGGGTATCGGATTCCCCCTCGCTAGCACGTCTGCAGAGAGAAGGATGTTGCTGCTTGCCGTCACGTCAATTCTATCGTCCCGCGAAGAACTTGATCAGCCGCTGCACATGCGTCGCGCATTCGTCGATGATCGGATCGGCCAGCTTGTCTGGCGGCACGAACGCGCCGTTGAGGTCGCCAAAGACTTTCAACGTGGACTGGATGTAGCCGTCGAGGAATTCCGTGGCGATGTTCACCTTGGCGATGCCGCTCTCGATCGCGCGGCGCACGTCGGCGAGCGGCGTGCCGCTGCCGCCGTGGAGGACGAGCGGCGTGTCCGGCAACGCGTCCGCGATGGCGGCGCAGCGCGGGATGTCGAGCTTGGGCTCCGCCTTGTAGTAGCCGTGCGCGGTGCCGATCGAGACGGCCAGCGCGTCCACGCCGGTCGCCTTCGCGAAGTTCACGGCCTCATCGACATCCGTGAGCGCGGTCTCGTCGCCCTGCGCGACGTGGCCGATCTCGCCTTCGCACGTGGCGCCGAGCGCATGGGCGTAGTCGGCCAC
>JAFSTA010000044.1 GCA_017450695.1 Kiritimatiellia bacterium
ACGATTTATCTGTACGAAAACAAAAACTCCATCGATTCGGACGGCCACGCCAAGGAATACTACCTGATCGAAAACCGGCAGAAGTCCGGGCGCGACGCCACCATCCCCGCCAGCGGGATCGCCATCTGGCACATGGACGAGTTGGGGGATACGGATGACCAGCGGTACGCCTACAACACGGACCACCACAACTACGAGGCGACTCTCATCCAGGCAGACGGCAAGTGGGATTTCGAGAACAACCGGAACAGCGGTGATGCGAACGACTTGTACTACGAGGGGAACACGGCTTCGGGATACGTCAATGCGTTCACGTCGATGACGGACTACGACTCTTCCGCAACGCATCGCGGGTGCAGTTCCCGCTGGTGGAGCGGACAACCTACGGGGCTGAATATCGTCAGCTTCAGTACGCGGGGTTCCGTGATGACTTTCGAGACGCGCGGTGTCGATCCGGCGATCTCCAACCGCGGCATGAAGAACGGGCGCGTCGGTAGCCTCTACAAAAACGTCTTCACTGCGGTCAATGCGGAAGGGGAACAGACCTGGACGATCGAAGGCGGCACGTTGCCGGAAGGTTTGGAGATGGACAACGATCTCCATGCAATCACGGGTATCCCGATGGAAGAGGGGGATTTCGAGGTCACCGTCCACGTCGAGACCACGGAAGGGCAGAAGGTTTCCGCGACTTACACCTTCACGATCCTGCCGATGTATGATCTGCCCTACGAGGAGAGCTTCACCAACGACGCGCCCGATTCCACATGGGGCTGGTTCGAGGAAGACGATCCGCTGATCGCCACGGATGACGGGACTGACGAAGATCCGGAGTTGGATGACGGCGAGCCGGACGATGGCGAACCGGATGACGACGAAGGGTTTGATTTGGGCGGAGACCCCGACGGGGATGGTGACGGAGATGGTGACGGCGAACCAGATGATGGTGATCCGGACGCCGGTGACGAACCCGATGAGCCGGAGGAGGAACCGGAAGAGGATTCGATTTATTATTCGGGGCTTTCTTGGACGGTCCGCAACGGGAACGCGAACAACGGCGGGTATCCGGACGGCGCGAAATCTGCGCCCTTCTGCCTGTCGTTCGCGACGAACCGTCTGCCGCAAAAGGTGTTATCGCTCTCCTCCAACGTGATCGAGACGGTGACGGATGAGGAAGGGAACGCAACCGTCAAGACCAACAAAGTCAAGTATTCGGAGACCCGCACGCTCTATCCTCGCAAGCTGATCTCCACGCCGATGCTGGACTTCACGGATCACCGCCGCATCGTTCTCTCCTTCAACCTGATCAACCGCAAGCGTTCGGGACGGCAGGACGAGCTGCGCGTCTATTACCGGACCGCACCCGATGACGAATGGATTCTGCTCGAGTCCTACACGAACTCGGTCAACCTCTGGACTGCCCAGGAGATCGTGCTTCCGCCGGAGGCGGAGAGCGACACGGCGTACATCGGGTTTGAGGGAATCCTGTACGGCGGTTACGGCATTCACATCGACGACGTGGTGATCAGCGATCCGGTAACAGAGTTGACTCTCGGCGATGTCGCGCTGGAAGAGTCGATCATTGGCGTGCCGTACGAAGTGCAGATCCCCGTCACCGGCGGCGTCCAGCCGTACACCTGGGAGTTGGACGGCGACCTGCCCGACGGTCTCTCCTTCACCAACGGCGTCATCTACGGAACTCCGACCACGGAAGAGACCTGTACCTTCACCGTGACCGTCTCAGATGAAGACGAGGTCGAGACCGATTCGCAGACTTATACGCTCGTGGTGGATTTGCCGCACGTCACCGTGTGGCAGGAGACCTTCGACCACGCGAGCGGCGAGATGCCGACCGACTGGACGCAGGAGTGCGCGGAAGAAAACCTGCGGTGGGTCGCCTACAGCGGTTCTCCGTCCCACGTGCCGAACGCATCGGTGGAGGGCGTGTACAACGCGTCGCTCTACTGGCACGACTATGTGACGGGTGAACGCACGAACCACATCACCCGCCTGATCACGCCGCTGGTCGATTTCGGCGAAAATCCGAGCAAGCTCGCCCTCAACTTCTGGCTCTGTATGCGCGACCGGTACAACCTCTCCACCACGCCGCGCGACCAGGATGAGCTGCGCGTCTATTTCAAGGAAAGCGCCGATGACGAGTGGGGCGAGCCGATCGCGGTTTACACCAACTCCGTCGATTGGTGGACCTTCCAGAAAATTCCGCTCACAACGGATTACACCTCCGGGTACTTCTGCTTCGAGGGCAACGCCAAGGCGGGACACGGCATCTGCATTGACGACGTGCGCATTGTTGACGCGACCGACTGCCCGATCGTGATCACGAAGTCGCCGTTGCCGAGCGCCTACGCCACCGCGCCATACAGCGTGACGCTGCAGGCGACGGGCGGAGTGGGTGAGTACACATGGGAGGTGTACGACGAGGAAGACCTGCCGCCCGGATTGACGCTTTCGGAAGACGGAGTCCTCTCCGGCACACCGCCCAGGACGGGAACCTACTACTTCGACGTCCTGGTTACGGACGAGGAGGGCAACTCCTCCGACCGCACGCTCTCCGTCACCTTCATGGGCGGCATCAAACCAAGCCAGTTTGTCGGCACCTTCGATGAAGGCATGGACTGGGATTCCTGGTCGGTGGTCAACGAAAAGGCGAGAGGCTGGATCTTCACGAACGGCAGCGCCCCGCGCGAACTCCACGCGCCGATTCCCAACGCCGCCTACGAGGGGAATACGAACGCCCTGCTCTTCTTCAACGGTTCCACGCGCTATGTCTCGCGGCTGACGACGCCGATGATCGACTTCTCCGGCGCGACGAACGTCACGCTCTCGTTCTGGCTCTGCAAGGCGACCTATTCGGGATATAGTGACGAGCTGTATGTCGATTACCGCACGAACTACGAAGGCGAGGCGACGACGCTTCTCGCGATCACCACGAATGTCGCGGGATGGACGCAGTACACCGTCGAACTGCCCGAACCGACGGCGACCACCTTCATCACCTTCCGCGGAAAGACGAAGGGCGGCTACGGCATCGCGCTGGATGACGTCACCTTCGACGTCCTGCGGGAAGAGTCGGAGTTGACCGTCTATCAGCAGTGGAAGCTGGACTGGCTCGGCGACGCGGACTACGATGACGATGATGACTACGACGAGGACGGACTCTCCACCCAGGAGGAATTCGTCTTCGGCGCCGACCCGACGATGGAGGACTACGAGGCGGCGTTGCTCAACATCTGGATCGAGGATGGGATTGCCTACGTGAGTTTCCGCGCCGGCGTGGAGGCGTTGAATTACGGCGTTACCTTTGAGTTGCAGTCGTGCAGCGACCTGACGCTGGGCGACTGGACGAGCGAAGGGTTGGTGCTGGTCGATACCGACGACACGGAGACCGACTACGTCGAAATGATCTACACCTACGGGGACGGCAGCATTGCCACGACACCGCAACGCTTCTTCCGCCTCAAGGCCACCTGGCCGGATGACGATCCGTGAACGCGGCGTATTCTGTTCTGAGGTAATTTTTTCAACCACGGAATACACGGAAGATTCGGAAACAAAATCCCGTGTATTCCGTGTCTTTTTAGACAACAAAGGAATGTAGAGTGAACGCGATCGATTCTGATTTTCCTGTGCGCCCCGTTCCGGCGCGAAACTTGCCGTCTTCCGAATTCCAGACACGGATGAAACGGCTTGTCTCCCTGATACGCAAGCGCAAACTGGATGCCGTGCTGTTGACCGATGAACTGACCAACTACTACTTCACCGGGCTGTCTTCCGACAACGGACTGTTGACGGTGACGGCGGAGGGTCCTGTCTATCGCACCGACTTCCGGTACCTCGTGATGGCGCACCGCGTCGCCCCGTGGCTGACATGCCGTCCGCTCTGGATTCCGTCGCAGGAGAAAGATACGCTGGCGGCACTGGGTAGAAGGTGGCGGAGAGTTGGATATGAAGGTTCGTTGTCTTCCATCCGCTACCTCGCTTGGAAAAACGCGCTGCCTCAGGTGGAATTCGCCGATGTTCGTCCGCTGGTGACGGAACTGCGGTCGGTCAAGTCGCGTGCGGAGTTGCGCGTGATCCGTCGCGCCGTGCTGTTGAACGACGCGATCTTTCAGGCGGCGGTGAGCCACTTGGAGAAGGGCGAGACCGAGTGGGGACTCCGCACGAAGATACGCGGGCTGATGGACTGTTTCGGACAGGGCGAAGCGTTCGACACCATCGTTTGCGCGGGAAAGAACGCGGCGGAATGCCACCACGAACCGGATGAGACGCCGCTGAGGCGCGGACAGTCGATCTTGATCGACATGGGCGTGAAGGTGGACCACTACTGTTCCGACATGACGCGCACCTTCTTCTGGGGCAAGCCCACCAAACTGTACGCCGAGTTGTTCCGACTTGTACACGAGGCGAACCGCGCGGCAATCGCCGCGATCAAGCCTGGGGTGCCGTGCTGTGAGATCGACGCCGTGGCACGCGGGATGATTGAGCGTGCGGGATACGGCAAGGCGTTTCAGCATAGCTTAGGACACAGTTTCGGCTTGTTCATTCACGAACTGCCCGGTTTCGCGTCCCGCTGCGAAACGAAACTCAAGCCCGGCATGGTCATTACCGTCGAACCCGGCATCTACCTTCCCGGCCGCATCGGCATCCGCATCGAAGACGACATCCTCGTTACCTCCACCGGCTGCGAAGTGCTGACACAGACGCCGCATGAGGTGGCCGCGCCGTAACGCGCGGCGGCTTCCGCCGCCGGCACAGAACAGGGTGGGGGGCAGTGTCCCACCCCTACGAGAAGGATGGTAGGGGAGCCTTTTCACATGCGGCGGCCTGTTCTGTGCCGGCGCATTCTTGCGCCGGAAGGGCTACAGATAGCCGAGCTTGTGGCATTCCAGCAAGACGTCGCGGGCGACGGGCATGGCGGATTTGGCGCCGAAGCCGCCGTTCTCGACCAGTACCGTGACCGCGACCTTGGGCGCGGTACGCGGTGCGAAGCAGGTGAACCAGGCGTGGTCGGGCGCGCGCGGGACCTGCGCCGTGCCCGTCTTTCCGCAGACCTCCAGTTCGGGAAGTCCCAGCGTCTTGCCCGTGCCGCGCGTCACCACCTGCGCCATGAACCCCTTCACGCGGTTCGCCGAGCGGGCGGTGCAGAGGCGCGACATCGGTTCGTGCGGCACATCCGCATCGAGTTGCGGTTGCATCATCAGCCCCTGGTTGGCGAGTGCCGCCGTGTAACACGCCACGTGCAGCGGCGTGACCAGCAGCCGTCCCTGCCCGATACAGAGCTGCGCGAGCACACGCCGGTATTCCACTTCGGGCAGGTTGCCCGCCGAAGTGCGCAACGAGCCGGACTCCCCCTGCAGATAAACCAGCGGCTTGCGAATCTGCGTCTTGATGCCCAGTTCGTTGAACGGCTCCGTTCCGAGCTTCACGCCGAGCTGCGCGAAATAGACGTTGGAGGAATGGACAACCGCGTCGGCCATCGACATCTCGCCCCATCCTGGCCAGACGGCGCCCGCGCGCTTGTAGGCGTAGTACTCGCTGTCGCGGATTGCGGGGGTGTGCGGTCCGGCGATATACCCGCCGGCGGGGCAGTTGTATTTCGGCGCCATTCCCCGGTCGAGGGCGAGCGCGGCGACCACGAGCTTGAAGGTCGAGCCGGGTGGATAGAGTCCCAGCGTGGCGCGGTTGAACGCGGGTTTCGTCTCCTCGTCACGCAGGGCGACTTCGGGACAGAACGGATCGAATCCGGGCGAACTGACCAGCGCCAGAATCTCGCCCGTGGCGGGCACGAGGATCACGACGGCTCCCTTGCGTCCGGCCATCAGCTCGTAGGCGCGCTGCTGCAGACGGATGTCCAGCGTCAGCCGCACCGGCTTGCCCTCCTTCGCCTGCGGCGTGAGCAGCATCTCCTTCCAGTCCTGGAAGGAAGTCTTCTCGAAGTTCATGTCATACCCGCTGAGGCGCGGGTCGAAGATGCGTTCCACGCCGGTGATCCCGTAGCGCGAATGGAAGTAGCCGAGCGGATGCACGACGCTCGCGCCGAAGGGGTAGCGGCGTCCCCACACGTCGGTCGCCACCGGCGCGGCCAACACCAGCCCGTTGCGGTCGAAGATCGGTCCGCGCTGCGTCTGGATGTCGGCGGCGTTGGAACGGCGGTTGTAGCGACGCAGGAACTTCATGAACTCGGGTTTCGTGTACCCGTAAATCTGCCAGAGCATCTGGTAGATCAGGATCGCGACGAACGCGGTGGCGAAGATCAGGCGCAGGGGTGTGTAGCGCGTCGCCTTGGCGGGCGCGGCGGGGGAGGGAGAGAAGAAAACCGCGAAGGTCGCGAAAACGAGGAAGACGAGAAAACAGATCTGGAGCGCGACCGCTCCGCCCGAACTGAATACAAACGCGAAACTAACGTTCACCCGCGTCCTCTCCCCGCCTTGCGGCTACTTGCCCATTCCGAAGAGATGCAGGCAGCGGCGGAAATCGGCGGGCAGCGGACTATGCGCCTTGATCGTCTCATGCGGACGCATCGGGTTCGGCAACTCCAGCGAACAGGCGTGGAGCATCTGCCTCGGCAGGAAACGGATTCGCGGATCCATCACGCGCGAGCGACCGTACTCCTTGTCACCCAGAATCGGATAGTGCAACATCGAGAGGTGCCGCCGGATCTGGTGCGTGCGTCCCGTCTCAATGCGGATCTTCAGGAAGCTCGCATCCTTCGTGGCGAGCAGGCGCCAGATGCGGCTGACCGCCCGTTCGCCGTCCAGCTCCTGCTGGATCGTCGAGGCGTTGCGCTCGTAGTACCCCAGCACGACCGCCTGGTACATCTTGATCACCTGGTGCGTCTTGAACATCTGCACCGCCGCGTCGAAAGCCTCCTCCGACTTGGCGAAGAGGAGGCAGCCCGTCGTGTCGCGGTCCAGGCGGTGTACCGCGCAGAGCTCCGGATTATCGGTCTGTACGCGCAGCAGCTCCTCCATGCTGTTCCGTCCCACGCTCAGCATTTGCGAGGGCTTGTTCGCCACCAGGTAGTCGTCGCACTCGCTCAGGATGGGAATCCGCTTCGGGGCTTCCGGTTTCGTCAGCGTACCTTCCTTGCTCTTGATGCGCACGCCCGCCGTCTGGATTTCCACCGCGTCTCCCTGATGCACCAGGTGGTGCGCCATCCAGATGGAACGGCGGTTGACCCAGACGCGATGCCCGTCCAGCAACGCCTTCGCTTCACGCTTGGAGATCGAGAATTTCTTGGACAAGAAATCCTGAATTTTCTGTCCCGCTTCCGCTCGCGTGACGATGATGCTCTTGACCGTTGCCACCTGTTTTTGATTCGCCATTTTCCCACCTGCCTGTTCGCTCGTTTCCCGAATTGCAACGCGGCTTTTACTATGCCATAAACACCCCGCCTCTGGCAATCCTATTTTTCGGTGGCGGGTGGCATTTCCCGCGCCGTTTCCGGCGCGGCACAGAACCGGCTATCGCGAGGTGGCGAGGGCAATGCCGCGTCCGGCGTTGCCGACGGCGCAGTACCAGTGGTACACGATGCCGTTGTGTTTCAGGACCCACGGCTTGTGGGCGTGGACGCGGTCGAAATCTTCCGACGGCTTCACCAACGGTTCGCCGTCCCACTTCGTCCAGTGCGTGAGGTCGTACGAACAGGCGAAGGTGTCGAACGCGCCGCTGACGCCGGGTTTCCACTTGAAGCCGAAGTAGAACATCACCCAGATGTCGCCGATGCGCCGTACCATCGGGTCGCCGGATATGACGTGTCTCGCGGGATCTCCGTTGTCGATGACGGGCTCATTGCCGACGCGACGCCAGTGCAACAGATCGTCGGACACCGCCATGCCGATCACCTCGCGTCCGGTTCCGGGCGACTTGGCGTTGTAGAAGTTCACGAACCGTCCGCCGCATGAACGCGCGGGATCTTCCACCGTGAAGTGTTTGTAGATCGTCTTCTTCTCGAAGTCGCGCGCGTCGGGGTCGGACGGACGCATCACCGGATTCCCCTCGTATCGGGTCCACTCGCGTAGGGCGGAGGGGTCATCCGTCCAGGCGACACCGGTGGAGAGCGGATCGGTCTCGTAACCGTCGGCCGCACCGCCCAGGTACATCATCCAGTATTTCCCCTGGAACCGGTTGAGCGTGTTCGGACCGTCCCACCGCGTATCGACGATCGACGGCCAGCCGTCCGCCTGCGCGGCATCCCACTGACCCTTCGCGCCGCGCGAGAAGATCCGACCGAGCCGCGTCCATTTCAGGAGGTCGTCCGACTTCGCGAGGTGCGTCTCGTAGCCCTTGCCGTCGAAACGGATGAACATCATGTACCAGGCGTCCCCATGACGAAAGACCATCGGGTTGTCGAGCATTTCCCCCTTCTCAGGCGCCAACACCATTCCGACCTTGCGGGGAGTCTTCACCGCTTCGTACACCGCGCGCATCTTTTCCGGCGAAACCGGATCCGCACCTGCGTACACATGGGAAATCGCGAGCATCATCGCCGCGAGAACCGTTCCAACCAGTTTTTTCATCCTGTTTCCCCGCCTATCCGTTCAGCGTGTTCAGTCGGTTCAGCATGATGCGGACGTGACGAAACGCGTCCCTCCCGTTTCTTCTCAGCGGATCCCGATGATGGTGCCGCTGGGGATGTACGGGGAGAAGCCCGGGCCGAGGATCTGGAGGCCGCACCAGAAGGCGGAGTCCGTGGCGGACGCGCTGCGGAACGAGCCCGCGATTTCGCCGTCCGCGTTGGCCACGGCGTCGATCCGCGCATAGTCGCCG
>JAFSTA010000045.1 GCA_017450695.1 Kiritimatiellia bacterium
CTCCCGATTCGGGCAACGAGGACGTTGCCCCTCCCGTCCTCCGCGTCTCAGCGGCTCTGCGAGAGAATCGGTTGGCAGGTTCTGTGTGTCCTGCGTTTGTGGACGCGACAAGTCGCGTCTCTCCCGATTCGGGCAACGAGGACGTTGCCCCTCCCGTCCTCCGCGTCTCAGCGGCTCTGCGAGAGAATCGGTTGGCAGGTTCTGTGTGTCCTGCGCTTGCGGACGCGACAAGTCGCGTCCCTCCCGTTCTCCGCGGGTCCCCATCTTCTCAGCCTCTCAGCTTTTCAGCTGGCGCGAAGCGCCTTTCGCGCTTTGCCTTTCGCGTTTGACTTGCTATACTGGGTGGGTACACAGGCAATCCGTGAAAGGCGGTTTGTATCCTATCAACCTCGTACGTAAGTGAGCTCCTATGAAAAAACTCTTTGTCATTGACCTGATGCCGTTCCTCTACCGCGGGCACTTCGTTTTTCTCAAAAGCCCCCGGATGACGAGTACGGGCATCAACACGTCCGCATTGACCGGATTCGCGAACAGCGTGGTGCAGATTCTCAAGGAATACGAGCCGACGCATGTCGTGCTGGCGATGGATTCCTCCACGCCCACCTTCCGCAAGGAGAAGTACCCCCCGTACAAGGCGCAGCGCGAGAAGATGCCGGAGGATTTGGCGGCATCGATCCCGATGGCGATGGAGTTGGCGGCGGCGTTGCGCATTCCCGTTCTGCGGGTGGACGGATACGAGGCGGACGACCTGATGGGGACGCTCGCCGCGATCGCCTCTCGGCTGGATGGCTGGGAGACCTATTTGGCGACGCCGGACAAGGACGCCGCGCAACTGGTCGGTCCGCATACCAGCCTCTTCCGTCCCGGCAAGGGCGGCAGCGCCCCGGAGATCTACAACGAGCAGAAGGTGATGGATCACTGGGGACTCACCTCCCCCCGGCAGATGATCGACTACCTGGGCTTGGCGGGCGACGCCTCCGACAACATTCCCGGCGTGACCGGGGTCGGCGAGAAGACCGCGATGAAACTGCTCCAGCAGTACGGTACGCTGGAGGAGGTGCTGGCGCACGCCTCGGAAATCAAGGGCAAGTTGGGTGAGCGAGTTGCCGCCTCGGCGGAAGACGCGCGTTTGAGCAAGTGGCTCGCCGAAATCCGCACGGATGTTCCGCTGGAGGTCGATCTGGAATCCTTTGCGCGATGCCAGCCTGACGCAGAGGCGCTACTCCCGGTTCTGCGCAAGTACGAGCTGTTCACCCTGGGGCGTCGGTTGTTGGGCGAAAATGCATTTGATTCCCAGCCGATTGCGGTGGAAGAGAAATACGTGAAGCTGGCGACCTTCCCGCACACCTACGTTTGTGTACGGACGGAAGTGGAGCTGAATGCCTTGCTGGACGAACTGGAGAACGCCGTGCTGTGGTCGTTCGACACGGAGACGACGGGACTGGATCCGCGCCACGACCGGTTGGTCGGGATGTCGTTCTCGACCGCGCCGGGAAAGGCGTGGTGGGTTCCCGTTCCCGTCGAACGGGAGACGTGCGTCGCGTTCCTGCGCCGGTTCGCGCCTGCGTTTGCCAATCCCTTCTCGATCAAGATCGGGCACAACGCCAAGTTCGACCTGACGATCCTGCGGCAGTACGGCATGGAAGTGAAAGGCGAGTTGCGCGACACGATGCTGGCGCACTACGTGCTCGACGCGGCGGACTACCACAGCATGGATCACTGCGCGCGGGAGTTGCTCGGGTACGACCCGATTCCGATTACGGCATTGATCGGCGAAAAGAAAAAGGGGACAACGCAGGGAAACATGGGCGACCTGCCGGTGGAGTTCATCACCGACTACGCGGCGGAGGACGCCGACGTGACGCTGCGTCTGGACGAGGTGTTGCGTCCCAAGGTGCGGGACGCGGGAATGCTGCGCGCGTTGAGCGAGGTGGAAGAACCGCTGATTCCCGTCCTGCTGGACATGGAGACGGAGGGCATCCGCGTGGATGAGGAGACGCTGAAGGAGTACGGCAAGGAGCTGGACCATGAACTGATCGGGCTGGTCACGCGAATCAACGAACTGGGCGGCGGCAACTTCAATCCCGCGTCGCCCAAACAGCTGGGCGAAGTCCTGTTCGAGCGGTTGCAGCTGGACCCGAACGCCACGAAGACCGCGAGCGGCCAGTACGCGACGAGCGAGGAGATTCTCGTCAAGCTCCAGCACAAGCACCCGATCGTGCCGGCCATTCTGGAATACCGCGCGTGCAGCAAGCTGAAATCTACCTACGTGGATAAACTGCCCGATTTCCGCGATGAGAACGGGCGCATCCACACCTCCTTCTCCCAGGCGCTTACGGAGACGGGACGCCTTTCCTCCTCCGATCCCAATCTCCAGAACATCCCGATTCGCACGGAGCGCGGACAGCGCATCCGCGCCGCGTTTGTCGCACGCGATGAGAACCACGTGATCCTCTCCGCCGACTACTCGCAGATCGAGTTGCGGGTGATGGCGGCGATGAGCCGCGATCCCGCGCTGATGGAGGCGTTTCGCAACCACGAGGACATCCACCTCGCCACCGCCGCGCGCGTGTACGGGATGCCGAAGGAATTGATCACGGACGAGATGCGCTCCGCCTGCAAGCGCGTGAACTTCGGCATCATCTACGGCATCTCGGCGTTCGGGCTTTCGCAGCGGTTGAACGTCTCGCGGAAAGAGGCGGGCGACCTGATCGAGACCTACTTCGTGCAGTATCCCGGCGTCAAGGCGTACATGGAGAAGGCGAAGGCGGACGCGCACGAAAAGGGATACGCGGAAACCCTGCTGGGGCGTCGGCGCAGTCTGCGAGACATCAATTCGCGGAACGCGACATCCCGCCAGGCGGCGGAGCGAAACGCCATCAACACGCCGATCCAAGGAACCGCCGCCGACTTGATCAAGCTGGCGATGATCCGAATCCACCGCGAGTTGCGCGAAAAGAGACTGCGCACCAAGATGATCCTGCAGATCCACGACGAACTCCTGTTCGACGTGCCGAAGGACGAGACGGAGACGGTTCGGTCGCTCGTGGAGAACGCGATGGTGAACGTGTGGGACATCGGCGTCCCGCTGGAGGTCGGCATCGGGACCGGCGCGAACTGGCTCGAAGCGCATTAAACACGGAACTCTAGATCCCTCGTTTGGGTTTTCACGCAGAGCCGCCGAGGTCGCAGCGTGCGCAGAGGCGCGTTTCGCGCTAGCTGAGAAACAGGGAGTAGGCAGCAGGGAATAATCGATAGCTATCGAAAGCGATCGACTGCAATCGATACGGCAAACCGCCACAAACTTGCCGAATCTCCGTGCCTCTGTGTTAAGCCCGGGTAGGTGCGGTAAGCCAGTTATGCCGGGCAAACCGTGTAAGCATGGCAAGCGTGTTGAGCCGAGGAGACCGGATATTCAGGGAAGCCCCGTATTTGCTTCACGCATTTTCCCCGCTGGCGTGAAGCACCCCTCCTCTCAGCTTCTAGCCCCTCGCTTAACCCTTAGCCCAAGGCGAGGAGGAGGAACGCGGAGAAGCACGCGATGGGGGAGACGCGCCAGAAAAGGGGAAGCGTCAGGAGTCCCGCGAGCGCGGGAAGCGCGACTAGTTGCCACGCGAATCCGCCCTGCCGCAGCAGGAATACCGTGAGGTAGAAGAGCACACCGGCCAGCAGTTGCATCGTCAGTGTCGTCAACCGCCAACGCCACAGTTCACGCGACGAGGAGACGATCCAGCGGTCTTCACGGGGAGGCAGCGACAGGACACCGAGACCACCCCAGAGCGCGAACGCGCGGAGGGGTGACAACTCAGCGAAGATTTGTTGCAGAGGTACGGCGCGCGAGAACACCGCGACGGCAACTGTCGTGACCGGGATGAGCCAAACGCACCACCGGAAGAAACGCCATCCTTTCGGGTAGGCGATTTCCTCTCCGCAGTAGGGGCATTGCGAAAGCCCCCGGCAGGGCGGTCGGCGTCCGCAGGAGGCGCAGGGGAATCCGCCGCGCCAAGCGGTACGCCACCGTTCTTTCCATCCGGCGAGCCATCCGTTCCGCTGTACCGCTGCCGACATGCCGCGATTTTAGAAGCGGAAATAACGTTCCGCGTTGCGGTAACAGATATCCTTCACGATCTCGCCGATCCACGGAATATCCTTCGGGATCCGGCCGTTCTCGACGTCATCGCCCAGCATGTTGCAGAGGATGCGGCGGAAGTATTCGTGGCGCGTGTAACTGAGGAACGAGCGGCTGTCGGTCAACATGCCGACGAACCGGCTGAGCAGACCGAGCTGGGAGAGCGCCTCCATCTGGCGCAGCATCCCGTTGCGCTGGTCATTGAACCACCAGCCGCTGCCGAACTGCATCCGTCCCGGTTCGGGACCGCGCTGGAAGCAGCCGATCATCGCGCCGATCATCTCGTTGTCACGCGGGTTGATCGGGTAGAGGATCATGCGCGGCAGCAAGTCGTTCTGGTCGAGGCGATCGAGCAGACGTCCGAGAATCAGGGCGCAGTTGTCATCGCCGATGGTGTCGAACCCCGTGTCGGGACGCCCCAGCCGTTTCAGCATCCGCGAGTTCATGTTGCGGAATGCGCCGTAGTGAATCTGGACCGTCCAGTCCGCGCGGGCGTCCATCGCGATCAATTCGAAGAGGGCGGCGGAACGGAACTTGGCGATCTCATACGAGTTCGCCTTGCCGCCCAGCCGGACGCGGTTGAAGACGGTGGCGATATCCTCCGGCGTGTACGGTTCCGACCAAGGCTTGTCCAGCCCGTAGTCCGAGAGCTTGCAGCCGTGCGCGGCAAAGAAGTCGTGCCGGATCTGAATCGCCTGGAGGAAATCCTCCCAGGTCTTGATCGGGATTTTCGTGGAGGAGCCGAGACGGTCCAGCCAGGCGTTCCACGTCTTCGGGCGGTCGATGAGCAAGGCGCGGTCCGGACGCCAGGCGGGAAGCACGCGCGTCTCGAATCCGGATGCGGCGATCGACTCGTGGGAAGCGAGCGTATCGGTCGGGTCATCGGTGGTGCAGAGGATCTTCACCTTGCTGGAGGTGATCAGACCGCGCGCACTGAATGCCGGATCCGCCAATTTCTCGGAGGTCTTCTTCCAGATTTTCTCGGCGGTTTTCGGGGAAAGCAAGTCGGTGATCCCGAAGTAGCGCGTCAGTTCCAGATGGGACCAGTCGTAGATCGGGTTACGCAACAGATACGGCATGGTGGCGGCGAAGGCCTTGAACTTGTCCTTGTCGGACGCCTCCCCGGTGATCAGCTCCTCGTCGATTCCGTTGGAGCGCATGGCGCGCCACTTGTAGTGGTCGCCGCCCAACCAGACCTGGGTGATGTTTTCCCAGCGCTTGTCCGCATCAATTTCCTTCGGGGAGAGATGGCAGTGGTAATCGAGAATCGGCATTTCCTCCGCGTACTCGTGATAGAGCGTGCGGGCTGTCTTAGTCTCCAGAAGGAAATCTTCGTGAATGAACGGTTTCTGTTGCATACCTGTCTCCCCGTTTCCCGGTTTAAACCTTGATCATGTGTTTCAAATCCGAAACACGCGACTTGATGTCCGGCAGCGACAGTCGCGAGAATCGGTCGATGCTGAACTCTTCGACACAGAAGGAGGCAACCGCGCTGGCGTGCAGCAAGGCTGTCCGCACCGTCTTTTCCTTGGTGTCCGTCGCATGGGAGAGGTATCCCATGAACGCGCCCGCGTAGGAGTCGCCCGCGCCCGTCGGATCCACCAGACGACGCACCGGGTAGGCGGGAACGATGAAGATATCGTCCTGCGTGAAGAGCAACGCGCCGTGTTCGCCCTTCTTGATCAGTACGTACTGCGGTCCCATCTTGATCAGTTCGGCCGCCGCCTCCAGCAGGTTCCGCTGACCCGTCAACATGCGCGCCTCCTCGTCGTTGACCGTCAGCATCGTCGCGCGCCTGATCACCTTGCGCAGATCCTCCTTCGCGTTCTGGATCCAGTAGTTCATCGTATCGACCGTGACGAACTCGACGTCACGGGCCTGGTTCAGAACCGAGAGCTGCAGCTTCGGGTCGATGTTCCCCAGCAGGACAAACTTCACGTCCCGGTACGACTCGGGCAGTTCCGGCTTGAAATTCGCGAAAACGCCGAGATCCGTCGCGAGCGTCTTTCGCGAGATCATGTTGTCCTCGTATTCGCACGCCCAGTGGAAGGTTTTTCCTTCCGCCTTTTTCACGCCGGACAGATCCAGCTTGAAGCTCGCCCAGCGGCGGCTGAAACTCACGGAGAAATCCGTTCCCACAAGACCGACCGCGCCCGTCTTCTGGAAGAACGACGCTGCGATGGTGGAATAAGGAAGGGAACCTCCCAGCACGTTCTGTTTATACTCCAAGGGCGTCCGAATGTCATCACGGCTGATCGACCCGACCGCCCACAGTTTTACTTCTTTCATTTCTTCCTCACTTTCTCTCAAGCAAATCCAACAAGCCCGTAATCGCCAGGATGTACCCGTATCCTCCAAACCCCATCACCTGCGCGGCGCAAGCCGCCGCCGTCAGGCTGGTGTGGCGGAAGGATTCGCGTTTGTGTACGTTCGAGAGGTGGACTTCCACGGCGGGAATGCCGCACCCCGACAGCGCGTCGCGCAGCGCGACACTGGTGTGCGTGTAGGCGGCGGGATTGATCACGATGCCGTCGTACTTCCCGACGGCCGCGCTGATCGCCGCCACCAGCTCGCCCTCCACGTCGCTCTGGAAGGCGTCCATTTGGACGCCCCGCTCTTCCGCGAACGCCCTGGCTTTCGCCAGGATGTCGTCCAGCGTCTCCCGTCCGTAGATCGCCGGTTCTCGAATCCCCAGCAACTTCAGGTTCGGTCCGTTGATCACCAAAATCCTCATGTTTCTTCCTTCTCTCTGCCGCACGGCCCGCATTCGAAGGCAATGCAGCACTTCGGCTTCCCGCAAGTCCCGTTCAGCGCGGCGGGCGTCACCGGCAGGTTCTGCGCCCTCGCCATTTTCGCCGTCGCCACCGGGAACCGGCGTTGCCAACTGCAACAGCACGCGACCCGTCCGCAGACGCCGAGGCATCCCATCATCCGCGCCTCGTCCCGTCCGCTCACCTGCCACAGGTCCGGCTGCGCACGGAACTCGCGCTGCAACTCGCCCGCGAACTTGCGCAGGCTGATCGGCGTCGGCGCCGTGTACCGGATGAACAGCCGCTCGCCCCCGAAGGAGAGCCGCGCGTGAATCACCCGCGCCGTCACTCCGTCCTGGGCGATTAACCGTTCCAGCCGCTCTTTCGCGGACGCGGCCACCCGCTCGTTTTCCCGCATATGCGAAAAATCGGACGGGCCCAGCTTCCGAACCACGCGGAACGCCAATCCTTTCCCACCTTTCGCGTCCTCCCTTGTTTCCGTCCCTTCCACCGAACCGGTGTCCAGTCCGTAATCCAATTCTGTAACGCAAACATCCCCGGAGAC
>JAFSTA010000046.1 GCA_017450695.1 Kiritimatiellia bacterium
AACCCCCGCACACGCGCTGGAATGGAACTCCTCCGGGGGTCATGCTCCGTTTCGCGACCCCGAACCCCCGCACACGCGCTGGAATGGAACTCCTCCAGGGTCATGCTCCGTTTCGCGACCCCGAACCCCCGCACACGCGCTGGAATGGGAGCTTTACGTTCCCTTGCGCATTAAATGAAAAACGAACCCCCGCACACGCGCTGGAATGAAGTGAATGCAAAGTTTGTCTCACATGGAGGACATCCGCCAGTTGTACTTGTATAACGCAGGGGAAATATGGTATCATGCCTCTGTTTTCGTGAGGTTTTTCACACTACGAAAAAGAGGATGCGTTATGATGAGAAGCAAGATTGGGTGGAACCTTTGTCTGACCGTGGTTTTTGCGATAGGCGGCGCATTGCGGTCGGGCGCCGACACCTACGACTATCGGGTGCAGTACCTGGAATCGAGCGGTACGCAGTATATCGACACGGGGATCGTCCCCACGCAAGACACGACTTTCATCGGCACCTACGAGTACGTGGCGTTCGGCCAAAACGGCAAGGCAAACTATGATATGATCGCCGGGCTTCAGGGGGGAGCTACTGCGCAACGTTATTATCCCGTCTCCCTGAATGGTACACTCGCTTCGACGAAACTCTCCGAGGAACGCTACGTGTTCTCGTCGGAAAATCCGGCCCAAAGCTACGGTACGGTTTCCCGCCACTCGATTATCTTCAACGACAACGCGCACCGCGTGATCGTGGATGGGAACCAGGTCGCCGCGTTCACCGCCACGCTAGGAACGGAGACAAAGACCTGTTTTCTTTTCGCGGCCAGCGACAAGAACGGCGCCCCCGCCTATCCGTCAGCATCCCGCATCTACGAGTGCTCGTTCGTCACGAACGACGTTCTCGCGCGGAAGTTCATCCCGGTGATCGATGAGTCGGGCGTCGCCTGCATGTTCGACGAGGTGGAGGAAAAGCTCTACTACAACCTCGGCACGGGGACATTCACCCCCGGCCCGGTCTGGACACCGGAGGATGAAACCAAGGTGGAGACGCCTTGGTATCTGGTAGAATACCTCGAATCCACGGGAACGCAGTGGATCAACACCGGGATTCCGGCAACCTCGAACACGCAGACGCGGCTGGGGTATCAGTTCTCGACGGAGGTGCAACCCAGCCTCGCGATCATCTGCGGCGTGGCGGGGAGTTCAACCGCTTACCGTTACTATCCAGTCTCCGTCGATGGCACGAGTGCGCTGAAGGAACGCTATGTTTACAGCAGCGAACAGTTCGTAGCCACCTATCCCACGCTCCAGCAACACGATGTGATCTTCAATGACGCCAAGAAGAAGGTTTATGTCGATGCGAATTACATGGGGACGCTCAGCAAGTCCCTCAGTCAAAACACGACGCCAATGCATGTCTTTGCCCGTGCCTACAACGGAAACGCCGACTACAAACCGAAGGTGCGCATCTGGTACTATGACATCGACGAAAACGACATCCCTGTGCGGGCATTCATCCCGGCGGTCGATACGAACGGCGTTCCCTGTTTCCATGACCGTGTTTCCGGCACGAACTTTTACAACAAGGGAACCGGAACCTTCAAAGTGGGACGTATTATCTCGCCGGAAGTGCCGCTCGACCTCTCGGACCGCACCGATCTGACATCGGGACTGAAGGTGCTGCCGTTCGAGATCCGCCCGTCCTACGGTACGGTCTTCACGCTCGACAGCGCGACGGCGGCGAACTACGACGTGGAGGTCCGCGCCGACGGCGCCTATCTCGTCGCGAAGGGTACGGGCGGCGACGCGGCGCGCGTAATCGAGGTGACGGGCGACACGGCGATCCAGCTGACGACAAACGCCATGCCCACCTGCGCCTCGATCGTCTTCTCCGGCACGGTGCGGCTGACGGCGGACTGCGACTGGACGGGCCTCGGCACGATCATTCTCCCGGACGGCGTGATCATCAACCTCAACGGGCACAACCTGACGGTCAAAGGATTTGCCGCCTTGCCGAGTACGGGGGCGATCATCACGGACACCGCCTCGTCCGGCGGCGAACTCCGCTTGCGCGTGGCCACCAACGAAGTCTGCAGCATCCATGACGGCGTGTCGCTGATCGGCAAGCTCAAGCTCGTCAAGGAGGGAGCGGGAACGCTTGCCTTCATGTCATCCGGCCACTCGTATAGCGGCGGCACGGAGATTCGCGGCGGCATCATGCGCCTTGCCTGTTATTCTCCGAGCTACTATCCCAATATCCTGGGAGCCGACACCTCCACCGTCAGGATCGGACAGAACTGCACCCTCGACATCAACGGCAACATCGGGCAGAAGTTCAACTATGTGCTGGAGGGTGGCACACTGGCGAGCAGCCAGGCCGCGGGCGACGGCGGCAACCGACAGGTGGGGACGGACTTCACCCTGACGTCGGATTCCGTGGTGAGCAACAAGAGTTTCGGCCTGATCGGTCCCAACTGGGAGCCGGTTCGCGTCCACCTGAACGGACACACGCTGCACTCGGTCCTCGATTCCGGCAACAAGTTCTTTATCTGCAACACCACCTTCAAAGACGAGGGTACGGTCCGGGTGGATCATGGCTGGTTCCGCACGATATCCAACAAATCGACCATCAACGTCGGCAGCAACCTCACAGTGGAGATTCCCTACACCTTCACGGGGGGGACTCCAGCTCGATGCGCCGTTCGTCGTCTCCAACTTCATCGCGCACAGTTCCTTCACAAGCGGGAAGGCCACGCTGACAGTACTCGACACATACACGCCTGCCGAGGATGGCACGAACTCCTTCCCGAACATCCTGCTCGCCGACGGCGCGACGCTCGACCTCTCGCAGCTGGACGGCGGTCCCTTCGGGATCGCCTCGACCGACTCCGGCCATCACACCCTCTCGTTCGCGACGAACGCGACGATCCATGTGGCGCTCGGCGACCGCTGCGCACCGGCGGGCGGCCGGATCGTCGCGTGGACGCCGGAGCAATGCCCCGACAATCTCGACACGCTGACCTTCCGGATCGCGGACGAGAATAGCCGGTACAGCATCCTGAAGCGGGAAGACGGCCTGTATTTGATGAGCGGCTTCCTGTTCTTCATCCTGTAGGCGGGGCGCTTCGCGCCAGCTGAGAAGAAGTCAGGATAATCGATAGCAATCGAAGGCTATCGACTGCAACCAACTACCCAACCACTAAACCACCTAACCTGGAAGGCAAGGAGTTCACATGAAAGAACAAGAACGGAATGATCGCGGTTGTGCGCTGACGCGGCGCACGTTTATCGGGCAAGGCATGGCAGCGTTTCTGGCTGCCGCCGGAACAGGACACCATGCCTTCGGTGCGGAGGGACCGGCCAGACTCCGGTTCGGCGTACTCTCCGACATCCACATCACGCGCGGCAAAGGCTCGTGCGACATCTTCGAGAAGGCGCTGAAGTTCTTCCGCGACCAGAAGGTGGACGCCGTGCTGATTGCGGGCGACATGGCCGACAGCGGACTCGACTCGCAGCTGCGCCTCGTGGGCAACACCTGGCGGCGCGTCTTTCCCGACAACAAACTACCCGACGGCGGACACGTCGAAAAGATTTTCGTAACCGGCAATCACGATGTGGAGGGCTGGCGGTATGGTCTCGCGAGGAAGTTCGGCATCACGAAGGAGAAGGATGGTGATGACATCCTCGCGTTGCACATGGCCGAAGGCTGGAAACGCGTGTTCGACGAGGATTACGCGCCGATGTACATCAAGACGGTGAAGGGCTACAAGTTTGTGGGTGTCCATTTCGTTCCAGGCGGAAGTTACCTGAAAGACGGTGCCATCGCCGCCTTCCTGACCCAGCACCGGAACGAGCTGGCGGGAGACAAGCCGTTCTTCTACACGCAGCACTTTCATCCGAAAGGCACCTGTTCCGCGCCGTGGACCTGGGGACAGGACGCGGGCTTCTCCACTGCCGCGCTAAGCGCGTTCCCGAATGCGGTGTCGTTCACGGGGCACTCGCACACGCCGCTCACCGACGACCGTACGCTCTGGCGCGGCGCGTTCACCAGCGTCGGCACGGCCTCGCTCCGCTACCTCATCCCGTTCGGCGGCCGCGAGAACTCCGCCATCTTCGGCGAGAAGGACATCGGTACGCAGCAGATGCCCGCGTTGAACGGACGCGATGCGCAACACGGTCAGCTGGTCACGGTCTATGACGACCGTCTGGTGCTGGAACGCCGCGACTTCGCGAACGACCTCCCGGCGGGACCGGACTGGATCGTGCCGCTTCCCGCGTACGCCAGTTCCTTCGCCGAGCGGGCGAAAACAGCCCGCGCACCGGAGTTTGCCGCCGGATCTGAAGTGACGGTGTCTCGCCAGAAAGGGAAAAACCGCGCCAAGCAGGACGTGGAGCAGATCGTCGTCACGTTCCCGAACGTGAAGGGACTCGACGGAGGCGCCCGCGCATTCGATTTTCAGGTGACGGTGGAAGCCGAGGACGTGGACAGGGCGAAGGTGTGGATGACGAAACGCGTCTATTCGCCGCACTACTACTGGGCTGCTGAAAAGGACGACGAACTCGTCACATGCGTGTTCTCCTGCGCGGAACTGCCCGCGCCCAACCATGTGGAGACCGCACGGGCACGCCGCTTCCGCTTTGCCGTCTCGCCCGCCAACAGCTTCGGCGGACAAGGCGCAGCCATCCGTTCGGAGTGGCTGACCGGGGCAGCAACCAAGTAAGCTGCGAAGGCAGTAGAAGGGCCGCTATGCGCCAGCTTGCCTATACCTTCAAAGTTTGGCGGCTGGGCGGCTAGGAATCCATAAGCCAAGATTCCTCGTTTGGGTTCTCACGCAGAGCCGCTGAGACCGCAGAGTACGCAGAGAAAGTGACGAAAACAGAGGTTTTTCGACCCCTCTCACACGCGTTACGACAGAAAACGGCTTTCGCCCAAATGGTGTTCCAAAGTGCCACGATTCACCACGGAATACACGGAATCGCCGTTTCAAGAACCGGATGATTTTGCGTGTGTTCCGTGGTTTCTTCAAATTGTCCAACAGAGGATAAGATGAACATTCCCGCGCAAGCGTGAGCGGCGGGCTAACCTGCCAACTCATGGACTTCCAAGCTGGCGGCATCATTTGGTCAGCCGCCGCCTTACCATTCCCAATCAACGGTCTTGCCTTCGCGGGTGCGGAGTCCGCGTACGCGGCCTTTACCCCAGCTGGCGGGGATGGTTCGCTCCAGCAGGATCTCGCAGACGGCTCCGACGGTTCCGAGGTTGCCGTCGATCTGGAAGGGCGGATGCGTCGTGAACAGGTTGTCATGCGTGTTGTACCGCAACAGGCTGTCCAACATCTCGCCCGCCTTCTCGCCGTCACCCAGCCGCGCCCACAGCGCCGCGCGCCAAGGCCACGTCCAGCTGCGCCGCGAATCGCCCGTTGTCGTGCGTCCCGCGAGCGCGACGGCGGCAGCTTTCGCCAATTCGGGCGTGGCGCGTCGCGAGATGGTCGAACCGGGATAGACGGCGTACAGGTGACTCGTGTGCCGATGGGGGTCGCCCTGCTTGTCGCGATCCGTCTCCCACTCCTGGAGCTGCCCCCACTTGCCGATCTTGTCGCCGAGCAGTTTCGGTTCGATGCGGGCGACCTCGCGCGTGAAGTCGTCGTCGATCTTCAGCGTCTTGGCAGAGGCGAGAATCGAACGGAAGAGTTCGCGCACGATCTGCTGGTCATGCGCAACGCCATCCTCCCGCGGACCGTGCTCGGGGCTCCAGCCGTTCTTCACCACGACGGTTCCGTCCTCGCGCTCCTTCAGCTGAGTCGAGAGAATAAACTCGGCGGCGCCTTTCATCAGCGGCCAGCAGACATCGCGCAGGTATCGATCGTCCCGCGTGAAGAGCCAGTGGTCGTAACACTGCACAGCCATCCACGGCGCACCCGCGAAGTTCCAACGCCATCCTCCGCCGCCGACGGCGTTCGCGCTGGTACGGTAGGCGTACCCCTTCGAGCCGGGGAAGGCGGCCCGCGTTCCCGCAGCCGCCACGTCCATCGTCCGGAGCATCCAGTCCGAGAAGGGCGTAAAGCACTCGCAGAGGTTGGCGGAATCCGCGCCCCAGTAATTCATCTGGATGTTGATGTTGGTATGGTAGTCGCAATGCCAGGCAGGCTTGTTGGAGTTGTTCCAGATCCCTTGCAGGTTCGCCGGCAAGGTTCCGGGACGGGAGGAGGAAATCAACAGGTAACGCCCGAAGTTGAAGAGCAGGGAAATCAAGGACGGATCCTTGCCGCCTTCCTTCACGCGCTGCAAACGAACGCGCGTCGGTACGCTTGGGTCGCCCGTCCCCAGATCGAAGGACATCCGGTCGTAATACCCGCGATACTCCGCGACATGCCGCGCCCCCAGGGCGTCCGGCGCTTCGCGTTGCAAAGCTGGCAACTGAGAGACGCCGGTCGCCGCGCGCAAGGTGACGAGGCATTGCGTGTGCGCCTCATTCCAGTCGAGGTCGGCGACAGCGCAGTACGCGAGACCATTGCTGAGCTTGCCGGAAAAGGCGCAAGGTTCGACTTCGACGGATTGTGAACCGTGCGCGTCACGCAGGGAGAGCGCAATCTGGAAGGGACGGTTCGCGTCGATCACGAGCACGATCCTTTCGTCGGGACGGCTGACGAACAAACGGCGACGGAAATCGATTCCGCCCAGGGTGAACGAATCGCGGTAAATCGCGTCGTTGAGCGTCAGGGCACGACGGTACGAGGAAGGAACGGCACCGCCCATACCGGACAAACGAACCGTCAACTCGCCGAAGTTCTGATACGCGCCCATCGTCGCGTAATTGGCGTTCGCACGGTCATCGCCCACATCCTTCGTCAGGTTCTGGTCGCCCGTCCAGAGCGAATCGACGTTGAACTGCAACCGTAACGAGGCGGCACCTCCGTCCACCATGCAGCCGAGGCGACCGTTGCCCAACGGATACCACGAACTTTCCCATTTCTGACCGGGGCGATCGTCCCAGATACACTCCTCCGCAGCCAATGCTGCAGAAACCGTCACGATACAAGCCAACAAACCCACTATGCTACGCATTCCCAAATCTCCTCCTCACATTCGTTCCACGCAAACGAGCACGATTATACCGCATTTCCCGCCGAACCGCAAGTTTACCTCACGCGGAGGCGACGGAGACGAGTGAAGTGACAAGTGTCCGGCGGCGGCAGCTGTTCTCTCCATTCTCTGCGTCTCTGCGTGAGAACCCAAACGAGGAATTTAGGGGTACTGCTTCGGCGAAGAAGACTGACTTCGTTGGTCGGCGAGCGCTTTCAAGACATCCTCCCTGCAATACGCAAGTCTCGGATTTGCGAGCACGGCATCTTTGTATTCCTGAGGCGTACTGTGGAGACAAATCACCTTTAGGAGTATTCTCGCATCTCGTTCTTCCTCTGCTCGCAAGAGTGCGAATTCGCGGTTGCGGCACCTGCGTTTCTGCGACATACCATTCTCAAATTCGTAGAGTTCAAGGCACTCGTCAATCAGTTTCGGGTTGCGTTCGATCCGATTGAAGAGGTATTCGAGGTTCTTTGGGGTGATATGGCGGCAATCATGTATTGCTGGCCGAAGCGCTTTATACGAGATCGATTCTGGTCTATCGAGGAAAGACGCATTGCCGTCGTCGAGGGTCGTTACCAGGCGGACCCTAATCTCGCGACTGCGCTTGTCAATGCGAGACGCCATCAGTCCAGCGATGTCGCAACCTTTTATCCCCATTTCAGCGACACGACAGAACTCCTCATCGGTGACAGTCGGGTTCTGAAGCATCCAGTAGATCGGGGTGAACGCTCGCTGATCACCAGCCGACACAACACCATTCGTCGCAAGGCGCAGGGACTCGTTCATACACCAATCGCGCTGCTCAGGCGTCATGCTGCCCCTCATGCATATCGCCGCAAGCGGTTTTAGCAGACAGGGCTTTTCCATCACTTTCCCAACCACACGCTCAACCTGCTGTGTCGTCAGGCGAGACAGGTTATACCAACAGAGCCATTCTCCCAACATCTCACGCTGCGGCGTGTTGGTAGCACGAAAATAGCGTTCATCGTTGAAGATGGAACCGAAATCGTTCCTCAACTTCTCCTGTGACTCCAGCTTCGCTTTGTACCATTCCCGCTTTGCCCGTGCTATTTTTCCACGTTCACCCGTATTTTCCCGTATTATTTCTAGAATTGCAAAAGGCCATACAACCACAATCTGTACTGGAAGCGTCAGGGCATCCAGCAGGATTTCTGTTACGCCTACCTCAACTGAGCCGCCAAAGGCGCTGCCCAACCCCTTACGCATTGCCGAAAAGCATCCGCCAAACAGGATTGACCATGTTAGCGTGATGGCAATATAGACAAGCAAGATCTTTGTCATTTTACGCATAACATCCTCCTATCGTAGGTTCCCGTGTTGTTGTTCCGAGGCAGAGGTTTTTATCGACCAGTAGTGGTATCGGGCCGGAAACCATTGTGAATCGTACCAACCGACCCCCGCGTAGGCGACAATCCTGACACCCATCCAGGCAATCCACGTAAGAGCCGCGCGTTTCGCGGCGGAATAGAGATCACATGACCATGCCTCCGCCTTCTCACCTTGCACCATCCTCCTCTCACTGGCCGTCCGAAAAAGCCGCACCGCCAGTCGAACCGAGGCAACCACCACGGCGAGTAGGATTCCAAGAACCAGCAATAAAATTATCAAATGCATCTACTTCTCCTTTCTTCTCTACCCTGTTTCACGACGAAGCGGTTACGGCAACTGGGAGAGGAATGTTCGCGCGGGAACAATCACAGGTTGCGTGTAGTCAAAGGCATCGGCTTCCGTGAACGGCAGGTTGGCGACAACCTGAAAAGCATGCCTTGCGCCGATGGCCCTTTGAGCCCTTCCCAGAACCGAAGAAATCGAAGTGTCCGATGTCTTGGCCTCCACGAGAAACCACGGCTGGCGGTCTTTTGCGACAAGGAAATCCACTTCGTGTTTTTGCTTGTCGCGTATGTAATAGAGCATGTAATCGCCCAGCCCGATGTCCGTCCACAACTCCACCGCCTTCAGCAGATGACATGCAACGATCGTCTCGTTGCGCTTTCCCTCGTCCTCGATCCCCGACCAATCGCGCAGGTACCATTTCGTCGTCTTGCGAAGCGAGTTCTCGATGTTTTTCGCCCAGGGACGGATCTCAAAACCGTAGTAGAGCGACTTGAGGACTGACACCCACTTCTTAACCGTCGGCTCGCTGACGTTTACCTCGCGCGCCAACGATGCGTACACCAACATTTCGCCAGAGCGGTTGGCCAGTATCACCGCAAGCCGCTCTATGAGGTCCAACTCCGTCGTGCGCGTCAAGTTGCGTATATCCTCGCGCAAAAGCTGCTCCATGCGAAGACGCTGCCACTTCCTGTGGAAATGCTCATCCCTGTTCGCGAAAGGTTCGGGAAATCCGCCGAATCTCACAAGCGCCCGCCAGTCATCCTCCGCAAGCGGCATCGGCGTACGGACGGCATTGTCGTCCGGAACGGAAGGCGAAAGAAGTTCGCCCACCGAAAACGGATGGACCCGATAAGGGAAATAACGCCCCATCATGCTGTCACCGCCGCGCTTGTAGATGTCCATCCGCGCCGAACCAGTGGCGACGATCTTGCAATTCTTCTCAAATGTGTCGAAGAAGCCTTTGAGAAAAGTCTTCCATTTCGAATAGCGGTGGATTTCGTCAAAGGCGATGACCGGCATTTCGCCCGCACGCGGAACGGCAACGCCCAACTTTTCGGCTAGTGCATCAGCACCCGAAAGCACCAGCTGGCGATCCTTTTCCTTGTCCCAGCTGACATACGCGGTCGCACACCCCATAGCAAGGGTTCTCTTGCCTACCTGCCTAGGCCCGGAGAGGAACACCATCTGACGGTACTTCGCGAGATGATCGGCCAGAATTGCGGAATACACTCGGTCGTATGTTTTCATGGCGGCTATCCTACAACACCCACACCGTAAAAGTCAATTACTATTCTAAATAATCGTTTAGAATGGTAAGACTCGTGCGAGGGTATAAACACCCTCGCGGAACGCGCAGTTTGCGCAGAGGGGGCTTGCGAGGACAACAACAGAGACAACGGATAGACAACACGCTAGCGGTCGTCACTCAACCGCGCGAAGGTTCTTACCCGGCTCATTGTTGCGAGCCGCCCCGATTCAAGTTGTTCTCGATGTTGTCCCCGTTGTTTCCCAAATCATATCCCGGCCTTTGGCAAGCGCGTTCAGCCGGATATTCCGGGTAATTCGGGTAAGCAATTCGGGCATGATCCTTCCTACGCCGAGAACGGGAGGGGCGCGCCCCGTCGCGACCGAAACCGACGGCGAGGGCGCCGTCGCTACGCAAGCGGGCGCGGCGGAACGCGTCCCTCCCTCCCAATTCGGGCAACGAGGACGTTGCCCCTCCCGTTCGCCGCAAAAGCGACAAGAGTGTCGCTTCCCCGAACAACCCGCGACCGTTTGCGCAGAGGGGGCTTGCGAGGACAACAACTGGAACAACGGATGGACAACTGGCGAGCCGTCCCGATTCAAGTTGTTCTAGATGTTGTCCCCGTTGTTTCCCAAATCATATCCCGGCCTTTGGCAAGCGCGTTCAGCCGGATATTCCGGGTAATTC
>JAFSTA010000047.1 GCA_017450695.1 Kiritimatiellia bacterium
GCGGCAGAAAACTGATTCACCCAAATGGTGAAAGTCCGGCTTCTTCCGGAATGCCGATATTCTTCCTATCCAGCCTTCATTTCTTTGTGATCTCTGTGATCTTTGTGGCTCAACAAAAATCTCAACAGAGGATTTTAGGTTCATTCAACGCGCGGGCGAGTTAGCCCGCGCACCTTCTACATGGTTGTTCTCGATGTTGTCTCTGTTGTTTCCCAATCCTCATCTATAGTTCCGAGCGAGGCGTTCGGGGAAGCGGCACCCCTGCCGCTTCATTCTGTCCTGTTGCCCCGCGAAGCGGTAAATCAACGTCCCTTTCGTGATGGGGAGTTTGGGAGGCTTGGAGAACAGCTACCCCTGTCTCCGACAACTCCGGGACTCCCCGTAGGGCGCATCTGTATGATTCAACCTAAATTCCGCTGTTGGACACTTTGAAAAAACACGGAAACCACGGAAAAACATCGGTTTCTTGGAACGGCGATTCCGTAAGTTCCGTATATCCCGTGGTGAATCATGGCGCTTTGGAATTGTTCAGACTTTCACCATTTGGGTGAATCCGTTTTCTGTCGTAACGTATGTGCGGGGGATCGAAAGGCCTCTGTTTCCGGCACTTTCTCCGTGTACTCTGCGGTCTCAGCGCCTCTGCGTGAGAACCCAGACGAGGAATCTAGGTTCAACAAAGGTTTGCTGTGTTCAAACACAGAAGTTTTCATGTCATGGCCTCACGCCAAGTTCGCCAAGTACGCGAAGTGGCCGACTTCCTTCCCTTTGCGAACGTTGCGGACTTTGCGTGAGGTTCAATCTCCGCGTTCGGTATCGCAGGCATCTACTTGGATCACGGTGAAAAACGCAGATGCGCCCCGGCATTCAAAAGTTTGAAATTCGTGCTTTTCATTGGTGCGTTGGTTTGCTATACTAGTGCCTGTTTTTTGCGCCTGTAGCTCAACTGGATAGAGTGACAGCCTCCGAAGCTGTAGGTTGCCAGTTCGACCCTGGCCAGGCGCACCATTTCTCCGCCGTATCGGTTTTTCCCGACGGCGGTTTTTGTTTTTCGTATGCTGAACTCGAAATCGCATTTTCAACCCAGATTGCTCGTTTGATTCTCACGCAAAGCCGCAGAGATCGCAGAGTGCGCAGAGAAAGTACCGACAACAGAGGCGGAATCGGTGCTTATGATTTTTCCGTAAGTTCCGTGTATTTCGTGGTTTCAAAATTGTCCAACAGAGGGATTTTTAGGTTTGTACCCCCCTGCGTACTCTGCGCCCTCAGCGATTCTGCGTGAGAACTCCAACAACGAAACTGGGGGATAATTGCGGTATGGTATTTTGGACAGGGATATGGTAAAATAAGGTTTCTTTCGGAACGATTGTTTTGGGAGACCTGCACCCCGTGCTCGGTACGGGAATGTGCTTGAGGATCAGTTTTGTGAACTGTCAATTCAGGCACGGAACTTTTTGACGAGGAGAACATTCAGATGAAACTGGTTTTTCTGCCCTTTTTGTTGACGGTCGGCTTTCTCTCTCCCGCTGGCGCGTCGGTTGAGTTGGTGTCACCTGTGGATGGCGAAACGATTCCGCTCTTGCCTGAGGCGCAGAAGCAGATTCTCGCAATCCCGACTTACGAGGGAAGACTTGCCGCCTTGCGTGCCGATAAGGACGTGAAGAAGACTTATTTCAAAGACAAGTCGAACAAGTGGCGCGTCTCCATTCCCTTGACCCTGAAATGGAAGACAACGAAAGGGGAAAGAGGTCCTTGGAAACTGGTGGTCGGACGGAAGTCGGATCTTTCCGATGCGAAGCCGTACTGGCTTGAATCGAAGCAAGCCACGCGCGAAGATGGTGATGGTTTTGCGCTGTGGACCTACCGACTGGAACGGGCGAATCTGGAACTCGGACGCGTCTATTACTGGAAGGTCTGGAGCGATGTGAAATGTCCTGAGTATGATCATGGCTCGACGATCGGCAAAGATTGCTGCAAGAGCGGGAAACGTTCCAGCGAGTCCGGCATCGCCTCATTCCGTTCTGAGGATCAGGCGCCACGCTGGATCGCGATCGAGGGACGGGTTAGGAACATCCGCGATCTGGGCGGGTGGCGTACACGCGACGGAAAGCGTGTCAAACAGGGAATGGTGTTTCGCGGTGAGGGGTTGAACGACAACAGCGTCAATGGGGAACGGCGCGGGAGGAATCGTTTGACTGTCGAGGACGTGCGCTTCTTCACCGAGGAATTGGGGATTCGCACCGATTTGGATTTGCGCAACAAACGCGAGATCTCCGACCTGGGTAAATCTCCGCTCGGCGAGAAAGTGACATTCGTGCCGCATTCGTCGGCGGCATACGCCGGAATCTTTGATGTCCACGGCAAGAAGGTCATGGCCGAAAACATCCGGCTCTTCTGCGACGAGAAGAACTATCCGATTTACTTCCATTGCATCGGCGGCGCGGACCGGACGGGATCGCTCGCGTATGTTCTGAACGGTATCCTTGGCGTGGAACGCCATGATCTGGAGACGGATTGGGAATCGACCTTCTATCCAGTCCTTCCTGAACTCGAATCTGGTTATTCGGGCGAAAACTACTGGCGTCTTGAACAGCATTTCAATCGCGGGTTCGAGAAATATGGAACGAAGGAGACCTCTTGGAATGATCGGATCAAGCTCTATCTGTTGGACTGCGGCGTAACCGAGGAAGAGATTGCGAAAATCCGTTCGATTCTACTGGAGTAACCGGTGTCGATAGAAGCCGAACGTGAAGGCAGGAGGAGAAACACGGAAGATGAGTCGGTTTGCCTGGTATCGGTTGTTCGTCTTTTGCCTTGTATCGTTGACCGCGTCGATGTTTTGTTCGGCGCAGACCAATGAGAACATGGGGACACTCTCGGTTACGGTCCATACGCGGGTTCTTGACTGGGACCGGCTTGCGTCTGTGCTGGAGAGATCGGAGATTCAGACGGACGAACAGTTTTCCCATGCGCTGCGAAAGGCAGGCGTACAGTCCGAGAACTGGAATGAGACGTTTCTGGTGATTGCCGCCGGGGGAAAATTCCTGAAACGTATTCCCGTACGTTCAGAAAAAACCTTTCGAGAAAAGTTACCCGCCGGAGAGTACGATCTTGTGGTCATGAAACGGGGCGCTCCGACGTGGGTGAAGGGTGTCTCGCGTGACGCAATGTCTGAAATTCGCCATGTCCGCATTCTTGCAGGGCAAACCGCCTCCTGCCTATTTCTATTGCAGAATAGTCTGCTTGCCGTGCGGGGACGGGTGCTCGACTCCGGTACGGGGAATGGGCTCGCCAACCAAACGATCATCTTCCGGTCACTTGATTTCACAAAAGGGGAACGGGAGCACCGGACTCCGTTCCGCATCAAGACGAATGAACAGGGAGAATACTTCATTGCGGGGATTCCTCCAATCAATCCCTTCGATCTGGTTCCGTGTTTTTCCAGTGGTCTGGTCGGGAAAGGCATTGGACAGATCGAGACTGGGGACGGGAAAGAGAAAATTATTTTCCTGCCCGCCACAGCGGACGAGGCAACGTTGGCGAAACGGTTGTTTGGCATTTTGGCGAAACGGGGGAAAGGTCAGGTGGCAGGGACGATCACACCTCCAAAAGAGTTGCCGATTCTGCCCAGTACAAACAACGTGATTTTTTTGCCGGATATCCGTATCGCACCTTCCCGGAAAGGAATTCACCCACCTGTCGTTCCGAAATCGCCGGATAAAGTTGAGCCGAAAGCGTCGGCAAAACCAGTCCAGAGTACAGCACCGAAAACCAAACCCAAGCAACGTCAACAGCCCGAATCAAAACCCGTAAAGAAACCAGCGGCGAAATAGGCAATCGGGATGGGGTGGGCAACTGATGCCGTAGTTCGGAATCCAAAGTTCTGAGAAGCAGAGGATCCGGTGCCTGGGAAAAGAAGCGTTGCCACACCTGTTCATTCGGTCTGTTCCGTGTCTCCTCTGAAAGACAATTTTTAGAAACCACGGAACACACGGAATACACGGAAAATCATCAGTTCCGTGGTACGGCGATTCCGTGAGTTCTGTGTATTTCGTGGTTTGCCAATTGTCTCGTCTAGAACTTCATTGTTCACAAATCTCAAATGTTCACAAATGCCAACAAGGTCACAAATCACAATGCCATTTCAATTTGTATTTATGGCAATGATGACAATTGTGCCAATTGTGAACAATCGGAGAAGTTATCTGAATCGAATCACTCACGCAGCGCGTGAGCGGAGGCCAGCAGAGAATTTCGTTTCATTCGGTGATTTTGAAATTGCTCCGATTGGTATATAATAGGGACACTTTCTTGAGGGGGTATCGGAATGAACAGGTGTCATGTTTGGTTTGGTTTATTCTTTCTCGCCATCGCTGTCGGCACGGCGGGAACACGCATCGTTGCGACGGATGCTGGCACCGACAATACGGGGAAGTCGGATGCGACTTCGGTTATCCAGCGGTGTATCGACACCGTTTCATGCAAGGGAGGCGGAACGGTTTATCTTCCACCTGGTGTGTATCGGGTCGGCTCGCTTTCTTTGGGGGCGGGAACTAGATTGCAGCTGGCCGGAGGCGTGAAGTCCGCACGCATCGGATACACGGAGGAGGTGCGGAAGAGTACGCTCGATCCGTCCGTTTCCGCGATTCTCCGCACTTCGGGAAAAAGTACCTGTTCGATTTTCCTCTACAATCTGGTGACACCAGCCTATTGCACGAACGGGGTGGGGGACATTACCGTTTCCGGTGGCGTATTCGACTGTCAGGGAAAAATGAAAGTATTGGCTTTCGCATGTGGACGGAAGATCCGGATTGAAAACATGATTGTGAAAGACATTCCCAACAACCACGCATTCCAGATTGACGGCTGTGAAAATGTGGTCATAACAAACTGCCTTTTCGCGGGGTATCGAATGGGGAAGGTCCTGACGCGCGAGACGATTCAGATCGAACAGACGTCGCCCTATGCCATCACGGGAAATCCCGACCGTTGGCCGTCCCCGATTCTGTGTTCGAAGAAAGATGCATTTATAAACCGGAATGTCTGTGTTTCGGGGTGTTGGTTCGGTCCGAGCGAGAAATCCGGTCCCCATCTCGTCGCGGTCGGACATCATGGACGTGTACCGACATGCGCTGGATTTTCTTTTATCGGAAACACCGTCGTGGATCCGCTCTACTGTGGACTTCATCTGCCGGACTTTACGGATGTCGTCATTTCAGACAATACATTCATCGCGACCAATCGGGTTCTGGAACTGGCGCAAGATGCGGCAATGATCAGCCTGTACGGACAGCGTCCCCGTACACCGGGTTCTCCCGCCGTTCGAATTTTCGGCAATCGGTTTGTGCTGGATCCGGAACATCCGCGCAAGAAGCTCTTCGTATCTGAACCGCGCCGAGCAGACGTCTCGTTTCACGAGTGAGTTGAGGGACGGCTGGTGGTGCCGCCAGTTCTGAGGTCTGGGCGAGACGTTCGGGGAAAGTTAAATCGCTTCGTTTTAAAATGGTTCAATGGCTGGGCCGCGAAAAGCGACAGGAGTGTCGCTTCCCCGATTGGGCGGCTCTTCAGCATTGCGGACGCGACGGGGCGCGTCCCTCCCGACGGGTGAGGCCGCCCCCATGACTTTGACAGGATTAACAGGATTTACAAGATTCGGATCTGCCGCCAATCCTGTGAATCCTGTAAATCCTGTCTGAAAACTTACCCGTAGAACGGGTTGTCAATCCGTTCGCGTCACAGCGGACGCGACGAGGCGCGTCTCCCAAACTCCGCACAAGCGCGGGCGGCGGGTAATTTCCCGGAAGGCCGAAAGGAAACAACTTCAACAACAAATTGACAACAGGCTGGTGGTCGTCTCGCAACCGCGCAACGGTTCTCATCCGGCTCGCGGTTGCGAGCCGTCCGGATTGAAGTTGTTCTCGATGTTGTCTCTGTTGTTTCCCAATCCTCATCAAAAATTTCTAAACAAGACATTCGGGGAAGCGGCACTCCTGCCGCTTCATTCCGTTCTGTCGCCCCGCAAAAGCGACAAGTATGTATTCCGTCAAGTAGAAACCCCGAAAAAATTTCGCTGACGTGGGGATGTTTCCGGGATAAAGCCGTGGTTGCGTGGACGCGAGTCCGCTTGTGCAAGGACTGGCGGCGAGCTTTCCTTTCAGGTTAGCTGTCTGTTTCCACTGCACGGTCATGCGAAATCTGACTTGGAAAATTATTCGGGGAAATTCGAAACTTGAAATGAACCTAAATTCCTCTGTTAGTTTTCCCAAACAACGGTATTTATCTCACGCAGAGGTGCAGAGACGCGGAGATTCGGCAAGTTTGTGATTGTTTGCCGTACGGTTTTCGCTTCACCCATTTGGTGAAGAATCGAGCCTTTCTTTTCTCTTCCCAAACTTCGCTCGAACCTGCAAAATGCCCCTGTTTTCGGACTCTTCTCTGCGTTCTCTGCGACCTCTAGCGGCTCTGCGTGAGAACCCAAACGAGGAATCGAGGATGAAACCACAGAATACACGGAACTCACGTGATGAGGTGGTAGTATGCTGTCTTATATCTTGTGTTTGAAATCGTTGTGGGCGCGGTGGTTGAACATGAGCCTTGTCCGTTCCGCCATTCCTTCAGGGGACGGTATAGGCTAGTTTATAATTTTCTCGGTCTTATCCCTTATTTTCAAGTGCTGGAGACTTCGGGAGAATCAGAAATTCATACACAATCAGCAATGCCGGAATCCAAAGTAGACGCGTGAGTCCCGTTTCCAGATGCCACCTGAAGTCTGCCGCCAAGCTACATGCGTACAACCATGCGAAAGCCAATAGACTGAATGCGGTGAGCAACGAAACGGGAATCATTCTGGCGAAGGCGCTCCTCCTTGATTTCTTGGAAAGGAAAAGAATGAGGGAGACGATGAGTATCGGATAGGCGAATGCGTACTCCCACGGTTTTGTAAAGCAGTATTTCACCATGTCCAGACATACCGCCCACAATTTCCGAAGATCTGGGGAATACAGGGGCGCATAATCATTCAATGTCGCTCCCATTATCCGGCATCCGATCTGCCAGGCCAGGGGAACTGTCAGGGCGGCAAGCAGATGGGGCAAAGGTGCGGCTTTCGGACCTTTTGTTGCACGAAGCGAAAGCCATGCCGCGAGTAGATAGACGATACCCTCATTCTTGAACCAGCCGGAACTTCCGATCAAAAACCATCCGAGCCAATCCGCTTCCTTTTCGGATACCCGTTGCCATCCAGCCACGACAAGAATTGCAAGGAAAGGATCGGGGTAGAGGGATGATCCGATTTCCAGACAGAGCTGCGGCAGGAACAATGCGGCGAACCAGAATCCGCCTCCCGCAGCTCTCGTTCGCTTCAGCAACGTGAACAGGAGGAACGACATGGCCGCACATCCGATTATCTGGGTACACCATTCTCCGCATCCGCCAGAAATCGCATAACACCCGGCCAGCAGGGACGCAAGTCCTGGAGGATAAGCCGGTTCCAAGCTCTTCCAGTCCGCAGAGGTGAAGAATCCGCTGGGGAAGCCGTTGCAAAGGGCGAGGAGTTTCGCCTTCCCGCCGACGACCGCCAGCCCGTTCGGGGGCAGGAACGTGTGCGTGAGCGCGAGTGCCGAAAGCAGGATGAATAGAGCCACGGCCATGCCGATGCGGTATCGTTTTACGGTAGGCTGGACAACAGCACATATCCCTTGACCGACCTTTCTGTACCGCTTGTTCAGTGAAAAGGTGATTATGCACGTCAGGGCTGATACGGCGAGAACCGTCATGCGCGTGAATGGGATCGGAAGGGAGAGCGACGCGAAGAGAAGAATGGACAGTAGCGAAACGGCGCCGACTGCGCCCCCAGTCCCTGCGGCGTATGCGCCACATGCCAGAACCATTAAGAGCGGCAGGAACCCTGCAAACTCCTGCCAGACAGGAATCCGCCCAATGGGCGGCAGAGGCCCGGGCAACGCGATTTCTTCTTTCACCCAAAGAGACCATTCCTTCGTCTCCCCGGCGTGCAGGAAAGAACGGGTGTCGTCTGCTTCCAAGGTCGGCGGTGTATCCGTGCGCGGAACAAGAAAGGCATCTACGCGTTCAACCGAGTGCAGATCTCCAAACCCAACCGGATCGGGCAGTCGTTGCCAGAGCAGCGTCTGGTGAATCGCGGTCAGCATGGAGGGATGCTCGTTCGGTTTCTTGGTCAGAAAGATTCGTGCCCCCGGCACGACATTCCGCGCCACCAGGTCACGAACCGGGTCCATCGGCTCTCCTAAGGAATGGTATGACCTACCTTCCCACTCCAGTCCGAGCGTGAAAGAATATCGGCAGAAGTCTATCGAGTACGGGAGAGTACACGCAAGCGCAAGAAGGGGCAAGGCGATTCGGAAGAGAAACAGAAAGCGTTTCCACCGCGTCTGCCCGATCTTATGGCAGAAGGAAACAGATGGGCTTCCGTTTCCGGTACGGTTTCCGGGATTCTTGTTCGGCTGGTCCATGTTTGTTTCCACGATTGAACACCGTCACTTCCGCTGCACGGAGATTTCCCTGACCACCAAAGGCTCTTGTTGGCGTGGGGTGGGAAGGACACGGACAAAGCGTATCTTGCCGGGAGTCTGGAACGTGCATTCGCCGGTAGTTCGGGAGAAGGTTCCGACATATCGCCAGGTTTTCCCGTCCGGCGACACCTCCGTTCTTCCCGATGATAGTCGTCCTTTCCCGTTCCGGTATCCTGTTTTCACCGTTACGTTCCCTGCGAATGGTTCGGGAAATTCCGCGACAAGCCAGTCTCCCCTTGCCGCCGGAGTCGCGGAGACGTATGCGGTCCCGTCCAGTCCGTCCGCCGCGAACTGGGGCATGGTTTTCCGGCCTCGCCCTGTTATGCTGGCGGTGCAGACGACGCCGGACGAGTCAATGGGCTTCGATTCTGAATTGCCGGTTTGCGCAAGGATTCCCGTTGCTGATTTCGGACGGATCTCGCGTACCGGGGTTCCGTCCGCCGTCTTCGAGAACATCCAGTCCCAGACCGCGTCCTCGCGCCACGCCGTGTCCCATGCGTTGTGTCCCTTTTTCGGATAGGAGCTGGATCGGTATTCTCCGCCCCGTTTCCGGACGGTTTCCGCGAAAAACTCGCGTTCTTTTCGCATCTCGTCGGAGGGCATATCCTCATCATTGAAGAGCAGCCAGTAGTTGCCTGGTTTTTCCTTCGGGATTGCGTTCGGGTCCATCCAGACGGAGACCGGTACGCAAGCCGCGTAACGGCCGGGGTAACCGGACAGCATCATGCATGCGGCATCACCACCCGCGGAGAATCCGGTGACATAGAGCCGGTTCGTGTCCACCGTGTGTTCCCCGACCTGCCGGATCACGGCGGAGAGGGTGTCGTTCACCAGATCGGACAGCGCGTCCGGGCATTCAGCCGTGCAGGAGTGGAGTTGTGCGTTCTTGGGGAGCATCGGCGCGAAGAGGTGGCAGGGATGTCGCTCCTGAAACGCCTTCCCCGTGACCTTCGCGAAGATCGTGCGGTGGCGGAACTGCCGTTCTAGGTCATAGCCGTACTCGCCCAGTCCGCCGAAGTAAAGGACGAGCGGCAGCTTGCGCCTCTGAGGATTCTGGGGGGTGAACAACAGGTAGGGGATGAAGTTGGTCGGGCAGTTGTGGGGGGTGATATAGTAGTTGTAACCTTCCGACAAGGAGTAAACCTTCTCCCGGTGGAATGTCCAGGCCGTCATCCGGTATTCCGACATCGGTTTCCGCAATTCGGGCGTGACCGGGTACGGTTCGATCTTCCCCGGATATCCGTCTCCCGGCCATGAGTTTCCCTCCATACGGTAGGCGAAACGCGGACAATACCAGCCGCGGAGGACCGGCAGCTTCGGGTTCGCCACCTCGGCAACAGAAACCGGTATCGGAGGAGGCGGAGGACAGGATTGAGATGTCGGGGTGGAACGCCCGTCCGGCTGGTACGCTCCGTTCTGCATTTGTTTTTCCAGAAGGGAGAGTGTGTCGGCGAGCTCCCTCCCGATCTTCGTCCGGAATGTTTTCCCGACGGGCTTCAGCAGTTGCGGGCAGCGGCGGCAGGCGTCCTCGTATCCTTTCACTCCCTTCTCGCCTTCTAGTCTATACGCGATCCACACGATCTCCGACACTTCTTCCGGCGAGAGGTGCATCAGCTTCTTTTTGTACTGTTGGCGCCGGTCATCCCTTTTCCATTCCCACAGCCGCTTTTCCCTTTCCGATGCGAAGGTCTTTTCGGGAAGCGGGTAATCGACATGGAATATACAATCGTCAACCGCCCGGTAAACCCGGTTCGAGAAAATTTCGGTGAGGTTGTGCTTCTCGAAGAACGCCTGCTGCGTCAGGTTCGTCGCGTCGATTGCCATTTGGGTGTATTCCCCCATGAGGCCGTCGGGTCTGACAAGCAGCCGCCTGTCAAGGTCGGTTGTCTTTTCCAGAAAGACGAGCCGGGCGTAGTGGTCGTCGGGAATCAGCCGGGGGCGATACGGTGCGGGGAGGCACGAGTCATGCCTTACGCCGTTCGGCATGACTCTGCGGTAGTAGAAACTGCTGGAGGGTCTCGAATAGATATACAGGTTGGAAAATTCCGAGAAGTTTCCCTTGATCGTCTGCAGATGCCGGGTGGTGGCAAAACACAGGATGCCAGCCGACTGGATCGGGTGGAGTTCCTTGTTTTCCGCTGTGCAATACACCACCGCGATCTCCCCCTTTTTCACTTGTTTCGCCAGCTGCAGGGTGACAAACCTCTGTGTCAGTTCGTCCGATTCGTCGAACGTCAGGAAGGAATCGGGGGGCGGATCGGACTTGGGCGGTTCCGGTTTCTTCGGGGCGAGCGCTTCCGAGAGCCTCTTTCCGATCTCCGTCCGAAAGGTGTTTCCCACGGGTTTCAGTAGCTCCGGGCAGCGTCTGCAGGCATCTTCGTATCCTTTCACTCCCTTCTCACCTTCCAGACTGTACGCGATCCACACGATTTCCGACACCTCTTCGGGTGAGAGGTGGATCAAATTCCTGAAATGTTGCCGCAAAAAATCTCTTCTCTTTTCGGACTGTATCCGTTCCGCATCCGATTTGAATTCGATTGGGGGGAGAGGATAATCTACTTGGAATGTACAACCGTCAAAAACTCGATAGACCCGGTTCGAAAATACTTCGGTGAGGTTATACTTATCAAAGAAAGTAGCTTGTGTCAGATTAGTCACATCAATCGTCATTTGATCAAACGGGGGAATCGCAGATTTTCTTTGATAACGAATTTTTTCTTTGTCCATATTCGTAATTCTTTCAAGAAAAACCAAACGAATCCAATCATCACCTTGTATCAAATGGGGTATGTATGGGATTGGGATGCTTGTACACGAACGTACTTGACCATTTGGAAATGTTTTGTATGAACGAAAATTGGAGAGCCGACCATATCCTTCCATTTGTGGATACAAATAATAAGGTTGTTTTTTCGTATAAAAATTAGACTTGAGTTTTGTTAAGCACTGCACCTCGGTAAGTCCCAAAAGATGGGTAAGAAAGGGCTCAATTTCTCGTTGCCTATCAAATATATCAAAGGGCATAAATATTACCGCTATGTCACAAGCGCGAATGGCTTTTTCAAGCTGTTGTATGACATATTGTTGGGTCGCGGTATTCGATTGAGTGAATGTTGGCAATTCACCGATTGCTGACCCGTTGATAGCCAAAACGGGTATTGCAAGACGCAGAAAATTTCTGAAGATTTCTTTCATGGTGTACCTCCGTTATTTCCTTCAAATGCAGGATGCACGTGGTCTTGCGGATTTGCGCCAAATTCAAGTTGGTATGTGCAATGGTAGCGAAAAGCGGCATTATAACCTGCATATTCTTTTGCTTTAAGTTCGATTAACCCTCTATCACGCAAATAGATGTTCCATGAAGTATTAAGTTCTAAAGCCTCACAGTATGACAGTAGATCAAGTGCATAGTTATATGTGCTGCTTTCTGTCCTTCCATAAATATAACAGGGGTTAATGGGGAAATGTCCAACATTTACCATCCAGTATTCAAGACCTTGTTTTGTGAAACAATCGGATTGTCCACCATTGGAAGTGACTACTTCTCCTTTCCATTGTTTTGAATGATAACATTCCTCTGCCTGGACCTCATCTGCGTATTGATGGGTTGCCTCGACATTGACTATATAGTATTTTCTAAATCCTTCAAAAACAATTTCGCACCTATACGGTGTGTTTGAATCTCCTGTCGGAACTGGCGCTGTAACATAGGAATAACTCGAAGGATTCCGTGCGGGAATACCAGTATTCGGATCGATTAAAAAAGGTTTCATATCTGCATATTCATCTGGTATGCGTACGGAGTAATGGCGATTACAGTATATCGGAGCCCCTAATCCAAATACAGTCAAAGTAAAATGATAATCTTGTTTAATAAAGTAGCATTCCCAGTCTGGACGTATTCCGTACCAATATATTTTTGATGTTTTAAAAATGAGGCTGTTTGATGTCGGGGTGAATGTGATGCTTGTCCCGCATTTGTTCACAATAAGATCAGTATTCTCAACAGGTGCTGCACTAAACGAATAACTCAAACCAGTCGTGTTGATGAATTCCGGCGGCGTGATATGAATCGTCGCAGTGTGGTTGTCTGCCAAGGCACCGTCAGCCCAGACTGAAAGCGAATTGACGTTGTCCGATTGGATTGTGAAATCGAAATTCAATGTCGTGAACAGGGCGGTGTCGAGACAATGGTTCACGAGATGTTCAACCTTCACGCGGTGATCACCGTTGTCGGAGGAGGCATCGTTCGGATATAGCCAAAACTGCATAAATCGAAGCTGGCTCGCCGTGTAGGTATTGGCAGCTGGTACGTAGTCGTTTCCGTTTTTGACCAGCAGGTTGCCGCCGGAAGCGGTCAGCTGAATGTCGCCCGGTTCGTCGCTCGGGGTACAGGAAACCGAGACGGGGATCATCGGATAGTCAGCCAGCGCGCAATGTTCGATGCATGGCGTAAATCCGGTCATGAGACCGCCTTCGAACTCCTCCGCCTGTTCCCCCATGTTCCGGAGCGTCACGTCCACTTGGAAGAGGATGATCCGTCCCGACTTGTAAACCTCCCTGCCCGTGGTCTGCTTTACGCGGTAGTTGATCTTTCTTCCCGGCCAAACCTGTACGGGGCCTGTCGGTTCAATCAGCCGCCAACCGGGTTGCGCTTCCACGGTTAAGGTTGCTCGGTACGTCGTCTCGTAGAGGTTTTCCGTCGTCACATGGATGTCCTCTCCCGATGGAACCGCCACGACCGACTTCAACCCGCAGATCTGCTGCCAGGAATAACTGTCGGAGGCAGAAACGGAAACGAATTGGTTGTTTCCCGTCACGGTTCTCCCGAAAGTCGCGAAAACGCTGAACACCAGCGCAAGTCCTATATGCAGCAGAATTTTTCTCATCGTCAACATACACACCTCCATCCAAAATGACAATATCCTACCACGCCGATTCGCCCGGTGTCAATATCACGTCGCTGAAAAAACGGGGCTTTCGGAAATCGTTCATGTTCACGAAAGCGGTGTTGTTTCCCCGCCTGGACCAGGAAAGCGGTCGTTTTGTCGATAAGTAGGCCCGTTAAGCGTGTTAAGCTATAGTTATGCGTGTGGAGCATTGCGATCGTGACGAAGCGTGAACAATTCGTGACTCAAAACTTTTCTGGTTTTTCGTGTCCCGCGTTGGCGGGATTTCGTGTTCTGACGCGGGGCTTGCCCCGCGGTAGGTCTTTGTGGTCGCGCGTATCGCCTCTTCCGCGGAGGAAAACCGACGGCGCTTCGCGCCAGCTGAGAGGCTGAGAAGCTGAGAAGCAGAATAAGCGAGAGAAGCAATGCGGACGCGACGGGGCGCGTCCCTCCCATCGTGTGAGGAAACAACGGTGGTAACTCAGAACCCGGAGCGAAGCGCAGACTTATTTCACGTATGCTTTGTGTGTCTGGTCGGTGAGCTTCTTTTCGTTTACGCTGATGTGGTTGAAGAAGCCGACACCGCCGGGGGTGCCGACTTGAAGGATCACGTTCGACACGGAATTCTGATGGAAACCCACGCGGAAGTTTGTCACGTAGGAGTTGAACATTTCGTCGGCGCGGAAAGAAAGTTGCCGCTTTCCCTTCGCCGCGTACCAGAGCACGAAGCAGCTGTCCATCGTGCTGGAACAGCTTCTCGCCGTACGGAACCCGGTTCCGAAATGGTCACTGTAACAGAAGCTGTACCAGTTGTTCCCTGTCTTGTCCCAGAAGCCGGTGCTGTCTTCGTAGTCGGTGTAGTCGCAGGTATAGAGCGGGTGGATGTTCCGCAGGGAATTTCCCGCCGAACGGAGTTCCACGCCGATATAGACATCCGCGATGCGCATATTCGAGAGTGTGTTGTCGTATCCCTCCAGCAACACGCCGATCGAATCGCGCGCCCGGTTGCCGACGATGTTCACGCTCATCACGTCGGAATCGGAGGAACCGCTGTTCGCGCCATGCTTGATGTGGATGCCGACGCGCGTGTGCTTGATGGAGACCTCGCGGATCGTGGTTTCGCGCCCGCCGTCAATCGAGATTCCGTTGGCTTTGCCGGACCCATCGACGATGCCGCCCGTGAAGCCGTAGTTGCTGCCGATTGTCCGAATGTCGTTCGCGGGATCCTTCCCGCCCATGCGGATGATCGCTTCGGGCGAGTTCCAGTTCTCTGCCGCCTTCAGTACCGCGAAGTTGGAGAGGCGCAGATCGACGCTCCGCTTCGGATGGGCGGGTGTGGCGACCGGATGTCCCAGCAGATAGACTCCATCGGGGAAATAGATCGTCCGGTTCGGATTCGCGTCGATGAGCGCCTGCAGCCGGTCGGCGACATCAGTCTTGCCGTCCGCCGGAATCGTGTCCGTCACGACCACGTATCCCGCGCGCGTAACCGTCTGCGCGGCGGCGATCCACGCCATCCCCAAACAAACACCAAACAGAATCTGCCATTTCATAGAGTCTAATCCTTTCTTTCCCGACCGCAACCATACGAATCGATGCGCCCAGTATAACAAAACGAGTTTCGTAGAAAAAGGGGAAAAGATGGAAGTAAGCCGGTTCGAAAACCACGGAACACACGGAATATGCCGATCCGTGCAAAGAACGGGTGACGGGCTAACCACCTAACCGTGAACGTATAGGCAAGCGACGACACCAACGTGGAAAAAAGAAAACCGCGCCTGATCGTTTTTTAGGCACGGTTTTGAAGCTGGCGGAGAGGGAGGGATTCGAACCCCCGGTACCTTGCGGCACGCATGATTTCGAGTCATGTGCATTAAACCAGGCTCTGCCACCTCTCCAAAAAAGTTCTCCCATTATACCAAATCGAACTGGAAAAGCAAGAACGAATTCAGAAAAAATGAGATTGCGTTGGGTGCTTCGCGCCGGCTGAGAGGTTGAGAAGAAAGGGACACGCCTAGAACTTCTAGAATCCCTAGAGCCACTAGAGCCGCTAGAACCCCTTGCCATCCCGCTCGTCGCGACCGTAACGCCTACCCAGACTACCTGCATTACCGCCTTTCAGCTTCGTCGGCTGAACACGCCTGCCTCCGGAGTGTGGTACATGCATTCCAGATTTTCGTTCTTTGTTTTTGAATGGGTATTTGCTAGACTGACTCAAAAGCGAGGTGAGTATGGATGTGATGAGTATGACTGGCTTTGGGAGGGGTGAATTTTCTCAAGGCGCATGGAAAGTGATTGTGGAAATCGGGACTGTCAACCGGAAGCAATTTGACTGTAACGTATCGATGCCGCGTGAACTGGTTTCATTGGATTCCAAGCTGCAGAGTCTGATCCACCAGCGCGTGACGCGCGGATACGTGAAAGGGCAGGTGACGATTGTTGCGACGGGGGATGATGCGTTGACGCTGAACACGGCCTTCCTCCGTGCGGAGATCGACGCCTTGCGCAATGTCGCTTCGGAGTTGGGGTTGGCCGATGATTTAAGCGCGTCTTCCCTGTTGCGGATCCCGGAAGCTGTGAAGCCTTCCATCCTGCCGGATGACCCGGCGGAAATCTGGCCTTCCATTGAGCGGGCGACAACTTTTGCTCTGGAGAAGTTGACCGAGATGCGCCGGACGGAAGGACTCGCATTGGTCAAGGATCTCCGCGAGCGGTTTGCTGGACTTCGGAAATTGGTGGAGCTGATTGCCGGGCGTGCGCCTCTCGTCCCGAAAAACTACCATCTCCTGTTGCAACGCCGTCTTGCCGATTTGTTGGGCGGTACCACGCCTGTCGAACCGGACGTTCTGGCGAAAGAGGTTGCTTTGTTCGCGGACCGTTGCGACATCAGCGAAGAACTCACGCGCCTCGACAGCCATTTCCAGCAAGCGGAGAAAATCTTGTGCGAGGGAGGCGCTTGCGGGAGAACGCTGGATTTCCTTTGTCAGGAAATGTTCCGCGAAATCAACACGACGGGATCGAAAGCCAATGACGCGGAGATCGCCAAATGCGTGATCGGGTTTAAGGCCGGGTTGGAGTGCATCCGCGAACAGGTCCAAAACATCGAGTGATGAGTCGATTCGAAAGAAGGAGACCCTATAAGGTTACAGTTAGGTAGTTGGGTGGTTAGGTAGTTGGGTGTTACGAACTTATCAAGATGAATGTTCCCGTGTGGAGCGCGTGAGGGGCTTGTCATGAGAAAGCGTGTTTTGTGTCTGTTTGCCGTATTCGGAATTGCGGCGTTGTGTCGGGGCGAGATTCGTTCCCCTTTGTTGTGGAAGATTGAGCTGCCGGGGTGCGCGGTCAGTTGGGTGTTGGGCAGTATTCACATCCCGTCCCCCGCGATCACGAATATGCCGGTTTGCGTGATGCGGGCGTTTCGAGAGAGCGATGTGATGGTTGGGGAGATCGAATTTGATTCTGCGACGGTGAAGGAGGTACAGGATCAGACGATGTTGAAAACGCCGCGCGATCTGACTGCCGTTCTGCCTCCGGCGTTGTATGTGCGATGCGAAAAATATCTGCAGCGTTTTATGCCCGGCGTACCGCTTTCGGTTTTTAATCAAATGAAGTTGTGGGCTTTTTCTTTCTCAATCCTGCTGCTGGAGTATCAGTTGCGCTATCCAACAATCGAGCCGATGGATTTGCGTTTCTACCGAATGGCGCAAAAGCTAGGGAAGGAAACGGGGGGACTGGAGACGGCGGCGGAACAGTTGTCCGCGATGGAGTCATTCTCGGATGCGGAAATCATCGAGATGCTCCAGCTTTCGATGGATGATGTGGAAGAGCTGGCGAAACGGGGGGAACATCCGATTGACCGCCTGGTGGAGGCATACTGCAGCGGGGATACCTCCCGAATCGACAAAGAGGTGTCGCGTACGGAGAACCAGCTCCCGGAGAAGATTCGCGACCGGTTTAATGAGGTCATGCTGGTGGAACGGAACAAGCGCATGGCCGAACGGATGATCAAGCGCATGCGTGACGCTCCGTCTCGCAAGTTTTTCTTTGTGATCGGCGCCTTGCACGGAATGGATAAAGACAGTGTCTGCGAGTTGTTGCAAAAGGCAGGCGCACGTGTGACGCGCATTGATCGGTAGCGTCGAGAAGGAGCGGGAAATGGGAAACCAGTTGCGGATGGCAGTAGGGGTTCTTTTATTCGGTGTAGCGGTTTCGTCCGCCGAACCGTTGTTTGTCAGTCTGCTGGAAATAGACGGTTTGTCCAGCGCGCGTTTTCAGAGTGAGGTTTTTGCGCGAACTTCCTCCTCTCCCGGAATCGTGGACGATGTGAACGCCTTCTTCGCCCGGCACTTGGTGATCCCGCATCAATTGTGGTTGGCGGAGGACGAGGTGCTGCGGTTTATTCGAACGGCTGATGCCGACCGGGAGCTTTCGCCTGAAAATCCCGCCGTGCTTGCGATTGCTCCGATCCGCAAGGGGGGGGACTACACCCGCGCGTGTGCTGGTGCCTATCGGAAGAAATCCGTGTGGGGCGGGTACGGGACGCTTTATGAGGATCCCGTCGCGACGAATCTTCCGCCGAGGCTGGCCGTTGCTCAGGAAGAGCATCACTTGTTTTTGACGCCTTCGCCAGAACAACTGGATTGGGGGTGGAAGTTGCGTAAACGTTTTTTGCAGGCACCCCGGCAAAACATCCCCGGAACTTTCCGTGTTTTGATAAACGTGTCCCGCTTCTCGAATCTGCTCCCGCTGCTCTATCCAGAACTGACCCGTTACGGATCCGTTATGCCGCTCCTGGGTAATTTTCACATGGCAAGTTTTTCGATTACGTTCAACGCGGATTGTTTGGGGTTCGCCATGCGTAGTATCCCGATGAAGGGAAGTTCGTTGGAACAGATCGCAACGGCCTGGAATCCGCCATCCACGGAACAGTGGAGAAAATTGCCGGAAGACCACCTGTTCGTCTCTTTGACGGATAGTTGCCCGCCCACCTTCCTGCGCAATTTCTCCGAAGGAATTTATCGGGGGGTGCTGGATCCGTTCTCGGAGATTATTCCGGATGCCCATTACAAGGGTGCCTCCACCAGCCTGCTTGTCTCCACGCCCAAGAAGGACGGGTTTTCATTCGCTACAATTTCTGAACTCGCACAGACGAACTTGGCGACATTCGCGCTCTCCCGCCTGGCGACGGAAGAACCTTCAACCAACGGTATCGAATGGCTCCATTTCCCCTCGCGACAGAATTCCGGGTTGACAATCGAACGGTACAAGCTGAAAATGCCGAATCAAGAGACGTCGGGCGCGGATACCTCGGATGCGGCCTTGGCCCGGATGATCCTGCTCCTGTTTTTGGATAAGGCATACATGGAGACCACGGTGGCGGATGGGCATCTGATTGTAAGTTACGGTCCTGACGGGGCGTTGGATGACGTGTTGACCGCATGGCGGCAACGTAGAAAATCGACCGAAGACACGGGATGGTCGCTCCAGAAAAATCTAGAGCTGGACGATCCTTGCTTGCGGGACGGGAAGTTGCTGGCCGGTATTTCCTTGCGTCCGATCAAATGGTTGCGCCATGCCGTCTCGCTTTTGCCAGGTGCCACCAGCCGCTTTGCGGAGTGGATTCCGGAAAAAGGAAACGGGGCGACAATTGGACTTTCGCTAGGCGCTGATGGCGTCTATACCCTTTCGCTTCGTATCAGCAACAGCGAGATTGACGCCTTCCGGAAGATTACCGATAAGAGACGTCCGCTTCTGCAGGAAATTTTCTACTGTGTCTTCGCCGACCAGATCCGCGCAATCCGCGAGAAAGATGAGCAGACGAGAGAAAAGAAGAAAGAGTAGGGCAGCTGACGCTGTGCGCCAGCTGAGGGGATGAGAAGCGGGGATGCCGGGAAAGCAGGATATTCCGGGGATGCGTTACGGTTGCGACAGGCGGGATGGACGAATCTCTTGGATTCCTTTTGCTATACACTCAATCGCGAAGCGACAAGAGTGTCGCTTCCCCGAATCTCTTGCGCAGAACTGCGGCTCAACACAAATCTAAACCTAAATTCCTCTGTTCCTTTTACCGGACAACGGATTCGCTCTCTCGCGGAGACGCAGAGACGCGGAGATTCGGCAAATTTGCGGTGGTTTGCCGGGCGGTTTTCGATTCATCCATTTGGTGAAGAATCGATCCCTTCTTTTCTCGCCCCAAACCCCGCTCGATTCTTCAAAATGCCTCTGTTTTCGGGCCTTTCTCTGCGTACTCTGCGCTCTTGGCGGCTCTGCGTGAGAACCAAACGAGGAATCTAGGCTAAATCTCACCAGCTGAATCCGGGTTAGTCCAAACGCAAGAGTATGCCGGATCCGCGGAGAAGCGTAAGGTCGAATGAGTTGTTCCCAACCGATGTCCAGGTGCGCTTCAGCGCATCGAACTGTGAGACTGCGCACGGAGCTGTAATCCGGACGGTCCGGTCTTTTCTGTAGTCCAGGTTCACAACCATCAGGTGCGTAGGCTTTCCCGGTGCTTCGAAACGAGATACAAGTGTCGTATCAGTCAGTTCTTTCTTGGGCTCTAACTCGCTGGCGGGTGTTTCTGGAGAAATCTTCAAGAGTGCCTGTTCGCACCACGGTGTAGTTCCGGGAGCATGGATGCCCTGAAGATAGGCACCCGTGAAACGCAAGGGAGCGAGTTCTTTCGCAATGGCGATGAACTCTCGGTTAAGGATCTTCAGCGTTTCGAATTTTTCATCTGGTGTACCGTCGAGCGCGACGATACTTCCTTCGTGTCTCGGATGGCAGTAAACATAGTAGTAAATCCCCTGTGCGCCGTACGCTGCGGTGGTATAGACAAGAAACCGCATTTCGTCGGATCCGGGAATGCGCGGCGAGGACGGGGATGCTGCCGATCCTGGAACCCATGTACAGGCCTGAACGCCATTCCAGAAGGGAACCTGTTGGGCGCTTGCGCTCTGCCGGATGATTCCGAGATTCAACAGGTAATTCGGATTGTCGCCGTTGCGGGTGAATTGATAGTGGTCGTACGTGATGAATTCAGGACGGAAGATTTCGCCGAAGAGCCGCACATGTTCCCAGTAGGCGCGAATGATTTCGCCTTCGACCCCCAGTTGCTTGTTGTTCGCGTAAGTCGGCAGCAGGTTGACCCAGACCGCATGGTTGGGATCATGCCGCGCGATCCACGTCTTCTTGCGTGCCAACGGCGCGAAAAGGCTTACCGGCGGTTCGTCGTGAATGGAATAGATGTAAAGTGCGGGATGGTCCTTGATTCGGGCAATCAGCTTCGCGGTTGCCGACTCTTCCGCTTCGGGCTTGTCGAGAATCTTGTCCGAGATATCAGGGAGGCGGAAGATGACGCGCATCCCGTACTTTGCTGCGAGATCCAGTTCCTCCACGCTCATTGCCCAGACCGTGTTGAATCCACCCTCTTTCAATTGCGCGAGCCACTTGTCGGAAAGACGGTCATTTCCTGGAAAGCCTGGTCCGGCCCAGTAGGTCGTGACCGGTTCGCCGGGATTCCATCCGGCTTGCAGGGAAGGAGCCAGGAGTCCAACGAGAATCGCGCACAGTGCGCTGCAATGAAGCGGTCTGAGACGACGAGCTGCCGCCTTTGTTCCCTTCAGTCTGTCGGCCCGGTGTTCATCTGTCCTTGTCTCTGCAAAATGCCGCGTATTCTTCCTCAACATTCTTTACCTCCTTATTTTGTGAAAACAAATCTATTGTACCATATCCGACTTGCATCTGGAAGAGAAAAGCGTGTGGCGGTACTGGGCGCGTCCAGGCGGTACCGGGGAGTTGTTCGTGCAGGCGTCTCCGTGGCAGGTACGCCAGGCAAAGGATCGCGGTGCCGCACGACTGAAACGTAGCCGGTCAAGTTGGGAAAAGGCAGTGGGGAATAGGGGGTAATTAGAAATCCAAACGCCACGCGCCCATCCGCCCATTCCTTGAGTTCTGCGTATTCTGTAGTTTGGAAATGATTTCCTTGAGAAAATCACCTGAGAAAATCGGTGTTGAGGTTTCGGGAAAGTGTGGTAAACTGAATCGGCAAGTTGATACAGGGGACGGATTCGGTTCGGTTGCGAACCGCGCTGGTCGGCTTGTTGAAAGTCGAGAGGATGTTTTATGAAAAACGGGTACAAGTGGATTCTGCTGGCGATGCTTTCTTTCGCCTTCTTCTTCCATCAGGCGGATCGCGCGTTGTTTGGTCTTTTGACGATTCCGATTCAGGATGAGTTGCATCTGACGGACGTGCAGATTGGCTGGATCAACACGGTTCTCTCGTGGACACTTGCCTTGATGACGACGATCGCGGGGTTCTGCGGCGACCGATTTAGCCGCAAGTGGATTATCACCATTTCGCTGATGTTCTGGTCCTTGATGACCGTATGTATGGGATTCGTGGGTAATTTCACGATTCTGGGAATCGCGATTTCCGCCTACGCATGCGTGATGTTCTTCCGTTCAATCGCGACGGGGGGCGGCGAGTCGTTCTATGCGCCAAGCGCCTACGCCCTGATTGCGGCGCATCACAAGGAGACTCGGTCTGTCGCACTGTCGGTTCATCAGGCGGCGCTTTACATCGGATTGATGACGTCCGGCGCACTGGTCGCATGGATCCTTCACGGGTTGAAGGGAAGTGTCTGGGTCACGGAGCATTTCGGAGAACTCGGTTACTGGCGGCCCGTGTTCATCATTTTCGGCGCACTTGGCTTTGTTCTCGGGATCCTGTTCGTCTTCTTCCTGAAGGACAAAACAGATCCCTCTGAAAAGAAGGCGGATCCTGTCGCGAAAGAGAAAGGTTCTTCGCTTGTCGAGGGATTGAAAGCCTACTTCTGCAACCCGTCCGCGTTGTTGGCGACGAGCGGATTTATCGCGATCGTCTTCGTAAACAACGCCTATCTCTTCTGGGCGCCGAAGTTTGTGGCGCAGAAGTTCGCGGCGGAGTTGGGGGACAAAGCGGTCGCGGTGGCGGGAAACGGCACGATGCTCTACCACCACATCTGCGCCTTCGCCGCGATCATGGCGGGGGGATTCTTGACCGATGCGCTTGTGAAACGCTTTCCCCGTTTTCGCTTGCTCTTTCAGTCCTGCGCACTCTTCTTGGGCGCACCTGCACTCGTGTTTATGGCGTTCGCTCCGAGTCTTGTGATGACTTGGATCGCAGTGGCTCTCTATGGTATTTTCCGCGGATGTTTTGAGGTGAATACGCACGCCTCCCTCTTCGATGTGATTGCTCCGAAGTACCGTTCCACGGCGGTGGGACTCTTGAACATGATCGCGTTCTTCTTTGGCGGGCTCTCCGGTATCCTGATGGGACATCTCTCCGAGAAGTACAAGGTCGCAGGGTTCGAGTACGGATTCGCGTTCATGGGCGTTGTTTACGCCTTGGCTGGATGCTTGATGCTTGTTTCGTTGTTCTTTACATTCAAGCGAAATCGTGTCACCGAATAGAGGAGGATAACGAGGATGAAAACAGTGCTGCGTGCGATGTTTGTTTCGTTTGCTACCCTGTTTGCTGCGCAGGGGGTGGAGCCGACTGCCGTACCCACGATGCCAAGCCAGTGGTCTGGAAAGAAGGTCGCGTTTCTCGGGGATTCGATCACCGACAAGCGGAAGATCGGGACCTCTGCGAATTACTGGCTTTATCTCTCGCAGATGATGGGATTCGAGCCGTGGGTCTATGGAATCAACGGACATGACTGGAACGGGGTTCTGGGACAGGCAAAGAAGTTGAAGGAGGAGAAGGGGGATGCCGTTGATGCGATTCTGATTTTCGCTGGCACGAACGATTACAATTCGGGGGTTCCGTTGGGCGAGTGGTGGCAGAACGCGGACGAGAAAGTCAACTCGCACGGGAAAGAGGTTGTCCTGTCACGCCGCCATCCCAACCGTGACCAGAGGACTTTCCGGGGGCGCATCAACGTAGTCATGGAGTACATCAAGGAAAACTTTCCGATGCAGCAGGTGATTCTCCTGACTCCGATTCATCGCGGTTTCGCGCAATTCGGAGGAGCCAATATCCAGCCCGAAGAATCCTTCCCCAACCAGATCGGGCTTTATGTCGATGCCTACGTGGATGTGATCAAGGAAGCGGGAAATGTCTGGGCTGTTCCTGTGATCGACCTCAACAGCGTGAGCGGACTCTACCCTTTAACCCAATCGCATGGACGTTTCTTCCACGATACGCAGAACGATCTGCTCCATCCGAATGCAGAGGGACATCGCCGCATGGCCAAGGCAATCGCCTATCAGCTCCTCGCGTTTCCCGCAGATCTGAAATAGCTGACCCCATCTTTGCCATCCCGATCAGTTCGGTGGTTACGTGGTTTCTCGCGTAAAGAGCGCAAAAGGAAACAGGTCGCCAAATCGCGAATCACTCGCTCTGAACTGACAACTGGCGGCAGCAGCTCTCCTGTTTAGTTGAGTTCGATGAGGGCGAGGTCATGCCCGGTCAGGTGGAATCGTACCGCACCGTTGGTGACAGGGATAGATTCCTTGTTTTCCGCATTTTTCGCTGTGGCAATCGTGCCGGACTTGAGGGAGAGTGTGACCTCTCGTGCTTCTGCCGTCCAGCTGCCGCAGACCGCCAGCAGTTTGTCACCTCGACGGTACACGCTGACCAGCACATCTTTTTCCGAACACGTGACCGGATTCGTCGCGTTCCAGTAGGCCGTGTATTCACAGTCCTCTTCGGCGATGCCGAAATCCAGGATCGCGTTCAGTACGGAAATGACCGTTGGGGCGTGACATCCCAGTTGGCTTGTCGGGCGAACTTCGTGTACCAGCAGGGAGGCGAGCATCGTCCGTGTCACGCGGATTCGCTCTTGCGGATTCTTGCCGAGTCCCTCGATGCCGTCCAGCGCGGTCGGGAAGAATCCGCCTTGCAGCCCTTGGCAGACGGCGCGGATGTAGTCCGGTGTGAAGCGCGTCTGGAAATCGCTGCTGCCGTATTTCCATTCCATGCCCATCGAATTCGCGGCGAATCCCAAAACAGGAAGAATGTTGCCGTTTGTGTGGTGTACCGTGATCCACGGGAAGAGTCCGCGCGCGACCAGCACATTGGCTTGGCGCCGCCGATATTCACGCGAGTTCCAGATACCGAACGAGGGATGCACCGCACCTTTCGCATCGACTTTCGCCTCTCCCGTCGCCCAGTTGTAATTGCAACAGATGAAGGTGTTATCGTCATAGACTCCCTGCAACCCGCACGCCAGCATCTGATCGAGATGCCAAATCGCGTAGTCGGCGTACGAGGGAATCGCGATTTTGCAGGATGCCCATTCATCGCGGAACACGGCGTATTCGGCAAGTCCTGTTGCACCCTCCGAATCGCACGTGTAGAAGTAAAGGATCGGATCCCTCAGGCCGTGCAGGTGCTTGGCGATGTAGAATCCGGCCCATGCGTGATTCGTCACGTATGTCCGCCGAGCCGCAGGATCTTTCTGGTTCGTCCAGCCTGTCTCCGGTGACGTTCCCTCGCAGACGCGCTCGATCCATTTCTTCACGTAGGCATCATCGGCTTTTCCTGTGTCCAGCGTCTCACGCAGTTTTCGGATGTATTCGAACTCCCCCCAGGCGGGATAACGTCCCGCCCATGCGCAGAAGTTCCCCCAGTAAGGCGGTGAGATGAGGCAACGCGTGTTTCGCGATCCCCGATAGGCAAAATAGTCCGCCCAGCCACGCCATCCTTTCGGCATGGGTTTCACAGGCGATGCCATCAGGGCGAGTTCGATTGTACAGGGAATCGCATCCCGTTCCGCGTTCGGTTCGTTCAGAAGGTTCAGCACAATCGACACCGTGCCATCCGGCTTGCGCACGATTTCGACGGCATCGTGTTTCTCCGAATGAAGCCATCCCAAATCCGTGTCGGCGGCATACGCGATTCCGCGCGTGTCCGTTCCCACCCAACAGTAGGGGATGAAGTTGGAAGCGTGCGTCTGCGGAATGCTGCGGCTCTTGAAAACCACGCCCGTCCCTTCCGGAACGAATCCGGCGGGATTCGACCGTACACCTTCCCCGCAGGCGTGGAACAGGGGTGCGAACTCTTTCTTCACCGGGATTTCCAACCAGATGCGATTCGCGGCCGGGATACGGGAAAGGTGAAGGGTGAAGCGGAGGAGACCGTCTTGTTCCAGTCGTCCCGAAACGGAATATCCATCGGCGTCCGCCTCGTATTGGGCGACCGTGTCGGAGAGTTTGCGCGAGGTGACGTTGCCGTTTCCAGCGGGCAGTGCCCATTCCCGTCCGTCACACTCCGCATGAAGCGCGACAGGGGCGGCCAGGATCTGTTCCCCGTCCGCGAGAATCCGCACGGGAAACCCGTTCGCCCCGATCTCGTAGGTGCGCCCGACACACTTCAGGACAGAACCGTTCGCCTCGACCGGCGTGAACCCCGGCAGGAGGCGGTCTTCCTTGCCGAGGTCGTTCTGAACCCAGTCGTACTTCTTCACGGTGAACTCTTTTTGCAGGAGCGAGTCCGACGGATTGCCTGTCGGGGAAAGCGTCGCCGCATACTCGCCGTTGGGGAGATTGGCGCCAAGCGGCAGGACGGTACGGATCAGTTTCAGCTTGCGTCCGCAACCCTTGATCGCGAATGAGTCTGTAAGCCGCAATTCGCCGTGCGCAACAGGCGACGTTGACGGAATCGTATCGCCACGCGGCGTGACGCGCCAGGCGAGAGCGTTCCCCGTGAGGTGGTTCGGATCGTAGGTGAAATCTGCCACCAGCGCGTTTCGCGACGGATACCACGCGAGTGTTCCATTCAGGGGAGAATCGCCCTGCGCGAGGACTTTCACCTCCGCATCCGTCAGGGGGCGCCGGTAGAGCGTCCATTCGGTAATCTCAAAACCGCCCTGTCCGCCACCTAACACGAGGCATCCTAGTTTTTCAGGGTGGAGTTCCATCGGCAAATCGATCTCTCCTTGTTTCTCTCCGTTCAGGAAATAGGTACACTTTCTTGGCTCGATGTTGAAAGAGATGGAGGTGTTTTTCCCGATGGGGGTGCGTTTCAGGAATTTGTTGACCGCTGCGTTCGGGAAATCATGAGCGAAGAACAACGCGGCGTCTGGAGCCGCCATCTCCTGGGAGCCAGGCATCTCCTGATAACCGAAGTACCCGGTCTGTCGATACTCGCTGGCGAAGAACCGTCGCCACCCGTTCGTGATCGTGTGGAAGGTCTTGACACGCAGCGTGAGATTACCGGGGACGGGAATCCGCGCATCGGGAAGTCGAAGCGAATTCTTGTGTGCGGCGGCATCCACCTTCGCGTCAAACACCAAGTTCGAACCTGCCGCCGCGATACACGTCTCCGGTGTGCTTCCGGTGAAGGGAACAGCAGCGTGGACCAACACAATCGCCGGAACAAGCAGACACAACACGACCAATCGCTTGTGAATCATCCTTATTTTCCTTCTTGCTATGGCGTCCATACGGGACGGCCGAGTCGGCTTAATGAAGTTCCTGGATGAACATCACCGTCATGTAGGCGACGAAAACCAAGAGCCAGATTCCCGCCATCCAGCGAGAAATCCGCCCCTCCTTGCGTGGATTCTTGTAGTTGACCCCGAAGAGTCCGATACTCAAAGAAAGGAAGACCATCACGGGCAGATCGCGGACTAGAACGTAGGGCGAGACATCCGCGAACGGTTGGATGGTTCCGCTCAACCCTACCACCGCCAGCGTGTTGAAGAAGTTGGAGCCGATGATGTTGCCGAGCACGAAATCTGGCTCTCCTTTCCTGGCCGAGGCGATGCCCGCAGCCAGTTCGGGAAGTGAGGTGCCCGCCGCGATGATCGTCAGACCGATCAACAGTTCCGACACGCCGAGTGTACGTGCCGCCGAAACCGATCCCCAGACCAGAATATGCGAGGAAAGCGCAAGCAGGACGAGTCCAGCCAGAAGCACGAGCCAGGGATGGCGGATCTTTTCACCGTCCCCCGATTCCTCCTCGTTGCCGCCATTCTTCGATTTGCGGTCAAACCAACAGTAGAGGGGGAGCAGGATCGCGAATACGAGTAGCTCCACGATCCCGTCCATTCGGGAAAAGCCGCCGCCTAGGCAGACGAGCAGACAGGAAAGTACCGCAATGATGACCAGGAGCGGCGAGGCGACGAACGCCACCATAGGGCGCACCGTGACGGGACGGATGAGTGCCGCGATCCCGAGAATGACGGCGATGTTGAAGACGTTGGATCCATAGGCGTTTCCGAGAGAGAGGTCGGAGTGGCCCATCGAACTGGAAATCGCCGAAACGGCCAATTCGGGCGCGGAGGTCCCGAAGCCGATGACCACCATACCGATGATGAAAGGGGAAATGCCCAATAATTTCGCGACCGCACTGGCACCGTCCACGAACTTGCTTGCGCTCCACGCCAAAAGCCAAAGACCGCCTAAAATGAAAACAAACGACAACCACAACGGAATTTCGGGATACATCGACTCCCTCGCGCAATCTTTTCCCAATACTCTCTCGCAGACTCCCGACGAACACACCATCAGTACACGCGTCCGTCCCTGCATGCAAAGAACGAAACCATTTTATCAAGTTTCTATCCCGTCCGTCAATTCACCATTCGTTGGCAGATGGTGGGAAATGGCTTCGATTGAAATGGTTCAATCGCTTTGCTTGAAATCGCTGTGGAAACCATGCCGCCAAATCGGGGAAGCGACACTCTTGTCGCCTTTCGGCTGCGCGTCAATTGAACCATTCAACCTAAGTTCCTCTGTTGGACAATTTGAAATCACCACGGAACACACGGAAAAATCCCAAGTCCCGATTCCGCTTCTGTCTCATTCTGTCCTTTGCATCGTATCACATTTTGCAAAGTGAGATACCTGCCAACTGGGGTACTCTGCTTGAGAACCCAAACGCGGAATCTAGGATGATACTCTGGAGATCGGAGATGGGAAAACTGGGACTGGTGACGCATGTCGCGTGTCATTTGCGAAGGCAGAGACGCGGTGCGGCATCAGTTTCGCCAACCCAAAACGGAGGCTTTTGTTTTGCGTGTAAGTGTGCTATGCTGATTTCGTTTTCGACGTTACAGAAAGGAAAAGCATGAAAACTACGTTGGCTTTGGTGGCGGCTTCTTTGGCGGTCTTGTCCTCTTTTCATTCTTTTGCGGGAGAGTCTTATCGTCCGCGACTTTACAAGCAGTTCGGCGAGATGGTCAACACGCCGGACGGAATGGCGGTCAGCGCGGACGGCGAACTGTATCTCGCCTCTCCGAATTGGCAGAATGCCTCGTATCCGGGCGTGATCCTCAGGCAGTGCAAGAAGACGGGACGCTGGTCTCTTTTCACCGTCGGGTTGCTTCATCCCGAAACCGGCGGGGCGTTTCCCATGGGACTGGCGTTCGGACCGGACGGCAACCTCTACTACTGCGATAACCAGTACAAGCGAAACAAGAACTACAAGTCGCGGATCCTGCGCGTCCTGATCGACCGCGATGGCGCGGCGACCCGCATCGAGCCTGTCGTGGAGAACATCAAGGCCGCGAACGGGGTCCGCATTGTCGATGACGCGATCTACTTTACGGACACCTACCACGATCTCCCCGATCGGTATGTCGGTGGCGTGTACCGCGTTCCCCTGACCGCCTGTCAGGAACGTCCCGCACGTCTCTTGCCCAAAACCATGGCGGAGAAGGATCCCTTCTTCCTGGGCGAGGTCGGTACGACGGTGCTGAAGCACAGAGGCTCGACCGGTGCGGCGGACGGCATCTGCATTTCCCGCACGGGCGATGTGTATGTCGGATCTTTCGGCGGCGGCGATCTTTTCAAGATCACCAAGAAACAAGACGGGACGTTCAGCAAGCCCGCCAAGATTTTCTCGGATCCGAACGTCCTTCCTTGCTGCGACGGGATTTGTTATTACGAGGCGAAGAACTGGATTCTCATCGCGGACAGCGAACGGAACGCGATTCATTGCTGGGACATCGACAAGGAATCGGAGGGCGCAAACGCGCACAGCATCCTGTGGGAGAACGACGATACTCTCGGACTGGACGGTTTGCTCGACCAGCCTAGCGAACCGTGCGTGATGGGCGACCGTTTGTTCGTCGCGAACTTCGACCTCGCAGGGAAGGGGATGAAGAACAAGGTTAGCGACAAGATTCACACGTTGAGCGTGATCTCGCTTCAGTAACCAGACTGCACGGGGAGGGAAGAACGCCATGACTTTTTTCGAGCGACTTCAAAGCCATCAGCCGACATTTTCCGTTGAGTTCTTCCCCCCGAAGACGCCATCGGGGTGGGCGAAGCTGTATTCGACCATCGCCGATCTTTCGGTATTGAAGCCCGATCTGGTTTCCGTCACGTACGGCGCAGGGGGATCGACGCGCGAAAACACGATTGATCTCGTCGGCAGCTTGGAGAACCATTTCGAGCTGCATACGATGGCGCATCTCACCTGCCTCGGACATTCGCAGGCGCAGTTGACGCGCATCTTGGATGCCTTGTCCGAAAAGCGGATTTCCGCCGTGATGGCGTTGCGTGGCGATCCGCCGCAGGGCGAGACTTCTTTCCGCCCCCATCCCTACGGTTTCGCGCACGCGACCGATCTCATCGGGTTCATCAAGTACGAGTGGCCGCAGTTTCGGATTGGTTGCGCCTGTTATCCGGAAGGGCATCAGGAATCGCATCGTGACGGAGAAGAACATCTGCCTGACCATGATTTGGTGTACCTCAAGATGAAACAGGATCTCGGCGCGGACTACGCGGTCTCGCAACTGTTCTTCGACAACGCGCGGTATTTTTCATTCGTGGAGAAAGCGCACGCTGTCGGCATTTCCATTCCGTTGATTCCCGGTGTGATGCCGTTGACATCCGCGAAACAGATCGAGAAGTTCACCAGTCTCTCCGGTTGTTCGATTCCCCCCGATCTGCTTGATGCGGCTCATTCGCAGGATCCGGCAAAGGAGGGATACGCATTCGCGCTCCGTCAATGCCGCGAGCTGCTGAAAGGAGGCGCCCCCGGCATCCATCTCTTCACCCTCAACGCCTCCCAAGCGTCCTGCGACCTGATCCAGGAATTGCGTGGCTTCTAGCCTGTAGCGGACGGCTCGTCTTGTGGTGCGGCATACCATGCCGCACAACCGAACGCGGTCAGGAGACACGCGGTTCTTGTTTCAGCGCCCTAGTATTTCCGCAGGAGGTCAAGCATTTTGCGGTCGAGCTGGTGTCCGCGGAATGTCTCGTACTGAACATCCGCCCGATTGCTGTCGAGGATCCCGAATTGGCCGCGCAGATTCCACATCGCCCAGCCTGCTCCGCGCTCTTTCCAGAGACGAAGGTAGTCTTCCAACCAGTCCATCACCATCTCATGCGGCGTGTACTTGAAGGCTCCGAATTCGCCGACCATGTAGAATCCACCCTGCGCCGCGAATTTGTCCCAGTTGACGAGGAGCTTGCGGTAGAGGTATTCCATTCCGGCGTCGGCATATTTTGGCTGGAACTCCCCGGACGGGGTGTCGATACGGAAAGAGTCCCCGTTGTTCCAGCCGGTGAAGCGTTGCTCGTGATTGATCGGTTTTCCCCAGGTGTTGTCAAAGGTCAAGACGGATTCGCGTCCGTCCTTCGGTGAAACGAAACGGATTGACTTGAGGTTCACCCAATCGCCTTTCGTGACGGAGAACGTCAGGTCGCCGGGCTGGTCGGCCAGACGGATGGAGAACTCCTCTCGCGGAGTACCCTGCACGATCTTCCAGTCGGGATAATAAACCGCATTTGTCCAGGCGGGTGAATTCGTCTGCGGAACCAGCTCGATCTCTTGGATCTGTTCGCCGTTCTTCGCGACGCGGAAGGCGACGGGACCGGAAACTCGCTCGAACCGGATTCGCGCCTCGCAGGGGGGAACGCCCTTCAGCACGAGGGGCGTGTTCCAGGGGCTTTTCCCCGGACCGTAGCAGAAACAGGTCGGGCGGAAGGGATTGATCGGCCAGACCGGCGGAACATCGGAGTTTTGGATCCACGAGGCGCGGTAGTGCGAGATCGGCATCGGCGAGTAACCGCGGGAGGCCTGCCCGACACCCGGGATGCCCAGCAGCGACATCGCGGGTCTAGTCCCCCACGAGAGTCCGTCCGCGACGATGAAACGCAAAGGATCCTCGTGGCGGATTGCCTCGATCAACGCTTTCGCGACCTTCCCGTACTCCTCGTCCTCGATGTCTGGCGGTTCGTTGAAGAGGTTGAAGCTGACCTCTTCGTTCGGGATTCCCTTGTACCGTCGCGCGAAGAATGCCCAGTGCTGGCAGCAAACGCGAAGCGCGTCCGCGTCGTTGAACAGGCTCTTCGCCTCTGTCGGCTTCGCCACCGTGTAACCGGGCGCGCGGTGGAAGGAGAGCTGGACATGGATTCCGTATCGCTTTCCCCATTTCACCGCCTGGTCGATCGGCGCGAATTTCGACTCGTCGATCTTCTCCCAGTCACCGTCCTGAATCCAATACCGGTAGTCCATCGGAAGACGCGCGAAATTAAATCCCCATTCGCGCATCACCTCGAAGTCGAATTCGTCGAAATGGCCGGGCGACCATTCCTTGATGAACAGTCCGGGGAGATTGAAGCCGCGCCAGCGTTCTTTCGGACGCCAGTTTGCGCCGTCGTTCCCAGCCATTGCCGGAATGGCGAGCGCCGTCAGGAAAAAGAGGAGAATCGTTTTCATCGAATGGACAGAAGAGTACCCCTTGCTTTCGTAGCCACGACTGCGTACCAGCCGAGATTCCAGTCGCCGCTGACCGGGGGTTGCGGAGTCGCGGTGGAAACGTAGATGTCGCCATATCGTGCATGGCCGACATTGGTCCAAGATGTGCCGTCGTTCCGGTAAAGGATGACGGTTTCGCTTTCCTCGACCCGCGTGTCATCGAAACGGAAGGTCAGGAAAGCGGTGTCATACTCGACAGGGTTTGCCGGTTCCGCCTGCAACTTCTCCGAACAATGGCTGATCCGATAGATCGACAAGACTTTCGCCGAGCTTTCCCAGGGGCGGTTTCCGGGGATGTCGCTGCGGTCGGTGGCGTACAGTGCCGCATGCGTGTACTTGCCGCTGGCAAGTTCCGCCCCGTTTTTGGTGAGGTTGAGCCGGAAGCTGTTGATTAGTGTCGGAGACTTCTTCCACGGGTGTTCCCCGATGGAGATGCCTTCCGAAGAACGCGACTTTTCCTGGTAGTAGGGGAGGAAGAGCCGTCCCTTGTTCACAGCGTACCATCCGTTGGTTCCGCAGAGGTTTGAGTTCTTGTTCTCATAACCGACCGTGCGGATCATGCCGACATTCAGGTCGCGTTCCTCACCCTCGCCGTCGGCGATGACCTGTCCCCACAGGTCGATGCGGATCGCGTTGCCGTTGTTCGGATTCATACGGTACAAGTTGCCCCAGCCGCGAATCTGCCCGATGCTGTTGGTGGAACCCACGAGAAGCGGGTAGTATCCGCCTGTTCCATCTTTGATCGAGAGGGTACCGCCTTTCATCCGGATTGTTCCGCGCGATCCATCGGCGATTCCAACCGCGACATAGATTGTGTTCGAGAGTGTGCCGTTGCCATTGAGCTGCAACTCCGCCACGCTGTTGTTCGCGTTGGCGACCTGAACGGTGCGCACGTTCGAGATCACGCTCTCGTCGTTCAGCGTGAGAGTGGCTGTGGAGCTGGCGCCTTTTCCGATGCAAATCAGGTCGATGTTATTCAGATAGGACTGGTCGTTCAGGACCATCTCGGCAGAAGAGGAGTTCCCGTATCCAAGGTTGATAGGCGAGATTTGGGTGGGGCTGGCATGCTTGTTCAGGATGATTCTCCCGAAGGTGGAGGCGCCGCGCGCCGCGCTCAACTCGATCCATTTCGCGAAACTCGGTGTCTCGTCCAGCACCAGTGTGCCAGTACCGTTGAAACCGACATGAATCATGGTATTGTCCGTCTTGATTAGCGAACCGCCTTCGCAGAGGTGGAAGTAACCGAAGGCGTTCTCGTTGCGTCCGATCGTCAACTTTCTCTTGACCGTCATGCTCCCCGCGCACTCCACGACCCCGGTTCCGCTCTCGCCGGGAAAGACATCGTAGGCAAGTATCGTCCCGTTGTTCGTGACGATTCCGCCCGGGCCCGTGGAAACGGTGCAGACGCGGAACTCGCCGTTCGTTGCGATCAGCGTCGCGGCTGGATCGATCGTAATCCGATTGAGCGCTTTTGACTTCCCGACGTTGAAGTTCCCGAACGTCTGCCAGTATCCCGCATGGAAATTGACGGTGCCGCGGGTTGACCCTCCGTCGCCGATCGCTGTGTTTCCGTAGTTCACCAGCGTGCCGCCATCGAACTCGAACAGGATATGGCGGCCGTCTCCCGCAGTCTGCCCGACCGAAAACGCCTTGGTCACGGCAGAGACGCCCTCGGAAAGGTGGAGCGGGTTGCTTTGCAGGACATCAGCCCACAGATAGGTGTTGTTGTTGGAAGTCGGAACCGCGAAGACCTGAGGATGCGCCCCGCTGTGCTCGACCCAGTTGCATGTCTCATCCCACTGCAGATTCTTCTTTTTTCCCTTGCGATAGGCGTATTCCAGATCTACCGAACCGCCCAGCCCGTTCGCGGCGGAGACCATCGTTTCGAGTGTGTCGGTCAGGATGAATTCGACACCCTTCTGGTAAAAGGAACGGATGGTCGTAGGGTCGTCAGAGCCGAAGTAGTTGATCCGGATTCCCGCGTTCTTGAGCTTGGTGTAGATCGCGGTGTCGCAATCGGAAAGAAGCTGAATGAAGTCGCAGTTGTTGGTGATGGTGTCCGTCGCGTACTGGTCGCTCTCCGCGTAAGTCCAGTTGTTTCCCGAAGCCGGACGGCTCATGTTGCAGGTGAGGACTGATGACACCGAGGCGCGCGCCAGGGCGATACCGGTGAGCGATGCCGCGATGAACGCTTGGTGCAGTCTCCCTTTCGCCTGGATTTTTGCCGCGACCTCGGCGCACACGTCGTTGGCGCAGTGCAAATTGATCCAGATGTTCGTCGGCAGACAGTCAATCGCTTCGTCGAGTGTCGGCACCTGAATGCCGTTCCCCGTGTCGAGCGCGCGGATTTGCGCGAAGGTGAGGTCGGCGACACGTCCCGTTCCGTCCGTGGTACGATCCACCGTCTCGTCATGCATGATGATGAGTTCTCCGGTCTGGCAACGCTTGATGTCCATCTCGATCATCGCTGCGCCAAGCGTCACTGCGTTGGTGAATGCGGGCACGGTGTTCTCCGGCATCGTCTGGTGTTCGCCGCGATGGGCGCCAATACCGATCGACGGCATTCCGCCACAGGCAGAGCGAACGAGACAACTGATCGCGAATAACAACCCGAAAACTTTCATTTTCTTCTCCATGCCTTGCTCCTTATTCAATCGAACCGATACAAACAATGAAATTACTGTATCAAAAATGAAAGAAGGATACAAGCTTGGAAGAAGGAGTTGGTGGTTGTGTGGTTGGGTGGTTAGTCCGCCGCCTACGCTGGGCGCGGGAATGTGCATGATCGAAGTAAACGGGAGGGGCAACGTCCTCGTTGCCCAAATTGGGAGGGGCGCGCCCCGTCGCGACCGCAATGCCGAACACGTAAGCCTACTTGCCCAGGTAGTTAGGTGGTTGGGTAGTTAGCCAGCAGTCCGTATTTCGTGCGGGAATGGAAATGAGGGAATGTTTGTCGCGCGCGATGGCGCGGAGAAAGATGAGGGAAAACATGAGTCGAATAAGGGAAGCAACGCGCTTGTCGCTTGGCTGGAACCCCGTCGAATGTCGTAATTGATTGTTGCCGTACCTACTGTTTACCGTTACGCTCTAGAAGGAGGGCGGTACGCGGCAAAAGTCTGCGGATATTCGCAAAGGTTGCCTCTCCGAATCGTTCGCGCGTGAACGGGACGGGAATCGTGGTGACGGCGTCCGATCCGATGGTTCTTCCATACTTGAACTTGCGCGTGAGTTGTCCGTCTGGTGTGAGGCACTCTTGCGGAAGATTCGGATTTGCCACCGACAGAAAGGCCATTGCCGATGCCTGCTTCTTCGCCGTCGATAGGCGTCCCGCGTCCCGTAGCAGACGGTGGCACTCTGCCGCCGTGTAGAACGCCGGATCCACAAAGCGGAAGTCGGCGGCGAGCGGTGCGCCTTGGGCGCGAAGTTCCGCAACTGTCCGGTTCAAAGCACCCAACACGAAGGGGTAATGTGTGCATCCGAGAATCACGGCCTTGATCGGCACGGTGCTGCCTGACGCGCGGTGTTGCGTGACGAGCGCAACGAGGTTGGAGCTGGCGATTGTGTCTGCGGAGGGCAACCCAGCCTCCACTGCGTCGGCAAGTCCCGCACACCCTTGGTTGAGAATCGGGATATTACTTGTTACGCCGCGCACTTTCAATTCGGTACGGATGGTACGGGCGTAAGCACCGGAGGCGATCGTGCCAGGCGTTGCCATCACGCCGATGGCAAACGGCGGGGAATCGGGAGTGGCGGAGATTTGATCGAGCGCGGCGCGAACACCTGCCTCGATGACCCCCACCACTTTGATGTCGCTGCCGATCGACGCCAGATAACGGCGCACATCGTCCAGCCCCCACGCCGTCGCCGTATTGCAGGCGATGACGATGATTTTCACGCGTTGCTTGACGCCGCTCGGCTCTTGCTCTTCCACGCGTGTGTAGTAGTTGGTGGAGAGAAGGAACTTGGCATCCTTGAGAATCAGCTCACGCAGGTAGTCGCTTTTGCCTTCCGCCGCATAGTCGCCGTAGGGCATATTGGCTTGGTCGCCGAGATAGACGAAACTCTCCCGCGCGAGATCGGGTACCCCATCCGGACCGTACAACCCGGTGGCGTTATTGACCTGATCCACATCCAGAAGTCGTTCAAGAACGGTCAGCCCGCCCAGACCGGAGTCAAACACACCGATCGGAGCCTCATCGGCTCTCACGGCGGCACCGTATGTCGCAGCGGCAGCCAACAGCGGTAATGAGATGCGTAATTTCTTCATTTGAACTTCTCCATCAGTGCAAGGTTGGGTGGTTCGGCAATCAATCGCAGTCGATCGCCTTCGATAGCTATCGATGATTCTCGACCGCCTCTCTGGGGGGTTACCGGAACTCGATTTCGAGTCCGGGCGTCTGTGACACCGCGTCATCACAGACAAGCCGGAACATCTTGAAAGCGGCGGAGGTATGCAGGAAGATGATCTTCCAGTTCGTACCGTATTCTGTCAGCATGTCGTGCAAGGCATCTAGATTGCATCCATATCCATCGGGGAAGGGGAGTGCGGCCGCCAGTGTTTCCTGCAGCGCGGCATAGCTCTTGACGCCATGCAGATCGATTGTGAATACCCTTTTTTCCATGGTTGGACTCATTTGACCTCCTCGAATGAACGGTAGTGGTTTTCTGTGTAATAGACCTTTCGCGCCGATGAATAGACGATGCGCTTCGTCCCGCGCGGCTTGCCTCTGGTGTCGATATCGCATTCCCGGTACTGTCCCGGCGGCAGCTTCCGTTCATAGTTGCCGTAACGGTCTCCTCCGATCGATTTGCCGGGGGCATACGGTTCGAGCGGACCTCCCTGCCACCCTAGGCTACGGGCCTGCGACTTGGTGATAAAGTTTTTGGGGAGACAGCCGAACTGCTTGATGAACTGCGCAACTTCCTGCTTTCCGGTGTATTCTCCCTCACGGACCACATGTACCGTTACGGCAGGACGAGCCGGGGTGCGCTGCTGTTGACGGTCTGGAGGCGTACCTGGCGCAGAAGCGGCTGTCCACGCCATACAGACGGAGAACAGGAACGGCAAAATCAGATTCTTCAGTTTCTTCATCTCTTCTCTCCTCATTTTACTTTAACAGGTGTGTGTCGCGCGTCTTGCGGTGCGGCAGATATGCCGCACAATCGACCTCGCCGCAGCACCCCGCTCTCCGTTACTGAGCCAACTCAAGCCCGAGGCATTCGGCGAAGATTCGCGGGATGTCGGTGTTGTCAATCCGTCCCTCGAACCTTTCTGCGCCGCGCCCGAACGCATGGGTCGTAACCGGTGACGAGGTATGGCTGGTGGCTTCGAAGAAGGGCGTGACCTTTCCCGTAGCCGGACTGCGGATCGCACGGACTCCGCCCGTATCGTGATCGGCTGTGACCAACACCAGCGTGTCGCCGTCGTGGGCCAGTGAATACGAGATGGCCGCCCACGCCGCCCAGTCCGCCTTGACGGTTCCGTAAATGCTCTTTTCTGGACTGTTGGCGTGGTTCCCGTGGTCAGGGTCACAACTCTCGAACATCAGGAAGAATCCCTTCTGGTTTTGCGAGAGCCGCTCGATCGCCGTGGTCGCGAGCGGGGCATAGCAACCTTCCGCCGCCATCGACTGATCTTTCATCAATCCAATCACGCGCTTGTCTTTCGGTGCTTGTAAGAAAGCGTCCACATCCTCGACCAGCGTGAACCCGCGGGCCAACATGCCGGAGAGAAGTTCCTTCCCGTCCTTCCGCCAGCCGCCCTGTTCCTTCGGCAAGAGCCAGTTCTTGCTTGCGTAGCCCAACAGGATTTCGAAGTCGCTTTGCGAGGCATCCAGCATGATTTTCGCCGTGTCGCCGCGCGTCGCGGCATGGGCATAGAAAACGGCGGGCGTCGCGCCGAACAGCGGATCGTCGGTCATGATTCCGACGGAGAGTCCCGCCTTATGCGCAATCGTGGCGATCGAGTCCAGCGGTTTCTTCTCCAGATCGAGCGCGATGGCAGTGTTGTAGGTCTTGTGGCCGGTTGCGAAGGCCGTTCCTGACGCGGCGGAGTCGGTTACGTCCGCTGTTGCTGAAAAGGTCGTGCAGTATCCTGAAAAGGGCATCTGGTTAATCACGAGACCATCCGACTTTTGGTCCTTCCTGAGGTAAAGGTCCGCGAGATCGAGCGCACCCTGTCCCATCCCGTCGCCCAGCACAAGGATCACGTTTTTGGGACGTGAGCCAGCCGGATAGACGGGGAGCGGCTGGTTGAACTTCGGAGGCGCATCGAACTTGCGTTCGAGTGTCAAATCGGGCAGGATTGGACGCAGGGTTCGTTTGTCTCCGATGGTCATGCCGGCGACGATCCATGTTCCCGCGCCCTCTTCCAACGAGACAGAGGCAACTTCCTGCCCCTGCTCGATCGGAATCCCGGTGAGGAAGAGCGAAACCTGCGAAACCTTGTTGTAGATCGTCCAGGATCGCACGGCATTGCGATAACTCTTGGGAGAGGTCCAGTCGCCGACATCGCGCCCCAGCCGAACGTGTTTCTGCAGAGTCTTTCCGCTCTTGTACGTGAGGACAACCGTGCCGATGATCGGATTTTTGTCCTTCTCGGTTGCGGACACCATCGTCACCCCGTGGAAGAGGTAGAGGAAATCACCCCGTTCGGGGTGCGCCAGAGAGACCGTTGCCTTCCGTCCTAGGTACGGACGCTTCGGACCGCCGAGTACGATACAGGCTTTCTCGTCCGTTGAATGCGAGCTGCCCAGTTTGAACGGGATTCCGTTGATCGTCTGCAGCCCGGACGGCAACAGGTGCAAATCGTTCGGTCCTTGGTCGATAAAGCCGCCTTTTTGATCCTCAGCCACCTCATCCATCAATGAGGCGTTCGCACCGTCCCCTAGCGGAACCGGCACAAAAGCAGCTTCCGAAACCACTGCGGCGAACAAACCCGCGACCATCCATCCCAACACTCTTCTCATTCCTCATTTCCTCTTCTTTTTTTGACAACGTAAAAGACAGAGACCAGTATCGCATTTTTTTCCCGGTAACTCAAGAACAGTTTCAATCGCCGCTTCGCGGCTTTCAATTTCAAGGTCGTAGGCCGATTTCAAGTGAGCGTAGCGGACATTTAACCATTTAACCATTTCAAGTCCGAAGGACGATTACCCAAAATGCTGGTGGCAGACTGTCAAATTTGCTATACTGGTCGGCAAAGAAAGGAAAGGAGTTTTCGAAATGGCAGTTGCGAAAACGCTGCGCGTTGCGGCGATGGTTCAGGCATTTGTCTGTACGACGGTATTGGCTGCGGAGAAAACCATCCCCATCTTGGGATGGCATGGTATTCAACCAGATCAGGTTTCGGCGGCACGTTATGCGGAGGCTCGTGATATGGGGATGACGATCCTTATGCAGTGGGCTCCGAATGTCGAGACCGCCCGGAAATACTTGGACCTGGCGCAGGGACAGGGATTGAAGCTCATGATCCACATGGGCGATCTCTACGAAGAGGGGAAATGCGAGGCGGTCGCGCGTGCGCTCAAGGATCATCCCGCGCTTGCGATGTACCATATTGTCGATGAGCCGTTGATTCCCGCCTTCGATAAGATCGGCCGCGTTGTCCGCAAAATGAACGCCGCCGATCCTGTGCATGAGCCGTATGTGAACCTGATCAACTGCGTGGGGCGCAATCCGAGCCAGTGGTACGGAGGGACGGATCGTTATCCGGAATACGTCAAGACCTTCCTTGACAAGGTTCCCGTGAAGTCAGTCAGTTTCGACAAGTATCCTGTCATTGCGCGTGAATTCTTTCCAAAAGATGCGCCGCTGCGTACCTGTGAAGCCGGGTACTGCGTGAAAACCAACTGGTACGAAACGCTGGAACCCTGTTACCGCGAGGCGAAAGCGAGAAAGATTCCCATGTATGCGTTTGCCCAATCCTGCGCCTACCGTTGTCAGGATCGTTGGGATTTTGCGGAACCGCAGGTCGCCCACATGCTGCTTCAGCAGAATGTGAACCTCGCGTACGGGGCGCAGCTGTTGCAGTACTACGTCTATTGGCAAACCAGCAGCCACGAGTCCATGCCGTTCTCCGTCCAGAAGCCGTATCTTCGCACTTCGGTCTTCGACCGTGTGCGTGAAGTGAACCGTCGCATCCAGGCGCGTGCCTTTGTTTTCGAGGGATGCGATGTGAAGTGCGTGCGGCACACGGGAAAGGAAATCCCGACTGCTACGACGCGCCTTACAGTAACAGACCTGCCGCCGTTCGTCACATCGTTGGAAACGCCGGACGGCGGGGCGGTGGTTTCACGCCTTGCCAATGCCGGTACGGAGTACATCGCGATTGTAAACCGCAGCCCGGAGAAGGAACTGACGCTGAAGATCGGTTTCACGGCGGGCGTAAAGCGCATACGCGATGACGGTACCGTTGTTGATGCGGCTCTCTACACGGACGAGTACTGGCTTGAACCGGGATCAATGGAGATCTTTGCGGCACCAGTCCAATGAGGGGAGGCGGGGCGCTTGTCGCCGCCTAGCGATAGCGGGTGGCAGCTCTCATCTCTCCTGTTCCGCCTGTCGCGTGTCTCACGTCACTTGTCCTTCACGGCGCGAGACGTGAGACTGGAGACGCGGCCTGCAAGGGGGAGGGTGTTCCCGCTGCGTCGTGGCGACTCGTCTGTCCGCACCACTTTTCAGTTGGCGGCTTCAGCCGCCGGGAGGTAACAATGAACCAATTGACCAGACGTGAATTTTTCTCCGGTGCGCTTGCTGCCGGAAGCGTAGCCTTTCTGCCGGGGTGTTCGTCCCCAAACTCGTCCCTCGTTGCGCAGACAGATGCCTGCCGCCTCGCCGCCGGGCGGCCGGTTAAGTTCCTCTTTATGACGGACCATCACATCGAGAGTGACTTCATCGAGAACTTTGGCGCGGGTGCGGGGAAGCCTCGTTACACCATGTGGAAGCCCGGAAACCATGCCGCCCTCGTGAAGACTTACGAATTCATCAATTCCGATCCGTACTGCCGTGACATTCAGTTTGCGCTTTTTGGTGGTGACCAGCTCAACACCGGTTACATGAGCCATCGTACGTATCTGGAGGAGGAGCGTGTCAACTACTACCGTACCCTTCGCTCGCTTGACCTCTACCGGAAGTCGAAAGGAACGGACATCTCGGACCTCGACTTCCATGCGCCCGATACGTTTTTCTGTACGAGCAACACGCCCAAAGGATACGTGCAAAGACCAATCCCCTTTGTGAAGCTGGACTCCCGTGTCATTGCCATTCAGGGCAATCACGATACAGCCGTAGAGGACTTTTATCGCGAATGTTCGTTCAAGTGTGGTGATACGCGCTTCATCACCTTCTTCGCTTCCTATGTGGGTTTGCCTGCGCCCAAGGGAGAGTACCGATCCACCGCCCGAATCTCTGATGACGCGTTTTCCTTCATCGAGAAGGAGATGTCGGCTGCGGCCTCTGATCCCTCCATTCGCCACATCGTTCTTGTCTCGCATTGGGCTATCGCCCCCAAGGGAAAGGACTTTGTGTGTCCTATTATCGACGCCTGTCAAGAGAACAAGTTCAACGGCAACCGACGGAAGCTCCTCGCACTCGCCGAGAAGTATGGTTGCGAACTCTACATCAATGGACACGAACACAACGGGAGTTATCCGGTCGGTAAGATCGGGAATCTTTCGGATATCAACTGCGGTACGGTGACAGGTGCCAAGGCATCTTGGTCTATCGTGGAGATCCACCCCGACAAAGCCGTGTTCAACGTCTATTCTCGCGCCGTTGCCGTCGAAGCGCCGGATGGCACTGTGACATACACCCAGTTGCCGCAACGCCTTTTCATACGCGAGATTCCCCTGGGCCACCTGCCGCCACCGGCTGCTCGCTCATCCGTTTCAGGTTAGCCCCCGCCCGTGTGCAATACGGGAATGTACAGGAGGGCAAGTTCCGATCCTTCAACCACCTTGCCTATCAGTTCTGCGCGAGGCGTTCGGGGAAGCGACACTCCTGTCGCTTCACGCAGTGCGCTGGTAGTAGAACATTGCTTTCGCTACGGGGAGTCTCGGAGATAAAGGTCGGGCTGTTCTCCAAACCGCCAAAATACCCAGGAACGAATTGTAACTCCGTTCGCTTTTGCGTTCCGGGTTCCGATCGGGACGCGTCCCGTCGCGTCCGCAATGCCCTCCGTCGTTCCGCAAATGTCCCTGCCCGACGGCTCGCCGGGGACTGTTCGCCCCGGTAGCGTTTCTCCGAAACCCGACGGCGAGGGCGCCGTCGCTACGCAAGGGGGACGCGACGTGGCGCGTCCCAATCTTCTCAGCTGCGCGAAGCTCCCCCTTCATCTACATTCCCGCCCGATAGACAAAGGGGAGGCGACCTAGAGGCGCGACGACGCCGAGGTCGTACCAGTCCAGCGGATCTTGGCAGGACACGGTGGAATCGACAAACTTGAACTCGAAACGGAACGAACCGGATGTCGGTAGCCCAAGAGCTGTACGTGGCGCGGTAAACATGAAACGGTTCCCCGTGACGGTGACTGTTCCAAGCGGGTTTGCAATCCTTCCGTTCACGTACACTTGCATCCAATCACCGATTCCTTTTCCTGTGATGGGCTCCAGCGTTTCAATCTCAAAGCGTACGGAGTCATCGGTGTGACTCACCTCAATCCACCTCGGCACGTTGCGTTGGGTGCGGTTCACATAATTCGTTCCGTAACCGGGTGCGTCGCGCGGCATCCCTGCATCGGTGAAGCAACGGTAGCGACGGGGCTTGCCGGATGGGGTTACGGGTTCTTCATCCGCGATACGCTTGTACTGTTTGACGTTCTCGACGAGTTGCAGGAAGTAGGCGTCTCCGTAACCTCCGCGCATCATTTCGATGTCGCGCGAATACTCGCCGTTCGCGCAATCGACAAACATGATCGGTCGATCCGGGCGACCTTTCCAGCGACCGGCAATCCACTCGTTCCATCCGGTGACCAGTACGATGTCGGGTTTCGCCTCGAAGACGCGCTGCCACTGCTCCGCCGCGTTCCATCCCTTCTTCCAGGCATCTGGCGCGGGATCGTTTCGCCCATTATGGAAGGCTCGTCCACAGTTGTTTGTCTCGCCATACATCGCGCTGTCCCCGAAACGCAGTTGGGGGTGTTGCGCGATGGAGACGTTCATGACGGAGCGGTTGACCTTCTCGCCGGGGAAGAGTCGTTGCGGTCGCGAGAAATCCATCCACGGCCATCCGCCCTTCTTCGCGGCCTCGTTCGGCCACTGCGATTGGACGATGGTGAAAAACGCCTTCGTCTCTTCAGAACACTCGTCTTCCTTTGCGACGATAACCGGTTTGCCGTCCAATTCAAACCAAACGCTTTTCGCGAAACCGGGCTTGTAGATCGTCTCGTAAATCTTCTGCACGGTCTTCCCGGATGCCGAGTTCGTGTAGAACATGATCTTGGGAACTTTCCAGCCCGCGTCATGGTACTCCTGAAGGACACGCATCACCAACTTCGCATTCTTCTCGTAGATAAACGAGTTCGTCACGTCGAAGAAAAGAAAGTCCACATTCGCCTGCATCAGGAGTTTCATGTGACGGCGCACGACCCACTCGTCAGTGGAGAAATAGTAGCCGTACAACGGTTCCCCCCAGTGGTGGTAAAACCCGATCGGTCCCCATTTCGGATCATTCGGTTTGTCTCCCGCATGGGGATCCTCCGACAGGATTTTCGAGATGTCGCGTGGCGCACCACGACCGTGCTCGCCGAGCCAGAGGAAGTAGAAGATGCCAACCAGACGCTCTTTTTCCGCGTGTGCGGAATACCCGAACATCTGGGTCAGCAGACAAACAAGAAAAAAAGTCCAACGGATTGTCCATCCGTAACGCGAACGTGCTGCCTTCCCACTTTTCCAAGGACTCATTCTGCCTTCCTTCTTGGACTGAACCAGATTATTCGGACTGGGACTTTTATCGGGGCGATTCGATAGGACGTTTGCCTTGTTTCGAAAAGTTCCAGATTTCACGGACTTCGCCATGCGTGAACCCGCGTGTCCAAATCGCCAATTCATCCACATCGCCTACGAACGGGCGCTCGTAAATCCCGCGACCGTCCTGTCCGATGTAAAAGGGCATACCCGTCGCGAATGCGATGTCGGAAAGATCGTCCGCAACGCAGTACAGATAACCGTCGCTTCGGCCCTGATAGAAGCGCACTTTGCCGTCCGCGCCGCGCGTCATCGCGTAGAAGACCCATTTGCCAAATTCGGGATTGTACACGCCCAAATCTTCCCGTTTCTTTCCCTCGCGACCGCAGTTGAACATGAAACCGGGGGTGTGATGACCTTTTTTCTTGAAGTTGTAGCCGGATGTGCGTGACATATCAACATGGCGCGACGCGATCAACGCGACGCCGGGATTCGATCCGCCGCTCCAGTTTTTGTTGCACAGCACGACCGGATCTCCGACCTGCGGCCCGAACGTGCGTACCCACATCGCGAAGGTAAATTCATTCCCGTTTTCGAACTGGAGTTTTTCTGACCCTTTGAGTAACGCATACCCCGCCCTGTTCGTAGCGGCTGAAACCCGCAGAAATCCGCCGAAACGCCCATCGTTGGTTGGGATGGACGCCCCGCCATGCAATTCGCATGAAACTTCCGCCGAACCGCGGTTTTCCGCCTTTCCGCCATCGAACGGCAGATAGACGGCAAGACCGTCTTTCCACGGACGCGCCGTATCGGTGACCGTCTGGTTTCCGGTCACGTTCCCGTCGAAACCCATCATTGAGATATCTACTCCGAAATGGGCAAGTGCCGTCGGCGCCGCGTCATAGTTGTGTACGGTTGCCGCGATCCGCCCCGCCTCGATATGCCGTCCGACGAGGATGACCGGTACGGTGTAGCATTGCGTGCTGCTTTGTCCGTGATAACCTTCCCATCCGCCGTGGTCGGAAGTGATGTAGAAGAGCCAATCCTCCTGACCGAATGTCGGACGAGAGGCGATGGCGTCCAGCACGGAACCGATTTCATCATCGCACTCGTGGACGGCTTTCAGATACTGGCTCGAATACGGATAATAACCCGATCCGTGTCCTGCATGGTCCGGTCGGTCGATGTACCACATGACTGCATCGGGCGCGTCGGATTCCGCCATCATCTTCTTGAGCAGCTGCGCGTTTTCGGGATCGCGGTCAAAAATGAACCGTACTCCGTAATCGGGGCTGATGTTCAGATCCCCATACCACGAGAAGATGTGCAAGGCCCTTGTGCCGCGACGCTCTTTCGCAAGTCGGGCCAGCCACGTGGGCCATTTCCGGGTATCGGTACCTGCCGTGCAGACAAGGTCCGGATTCCAGCTTATGCCGGTTTTCTTTGTCGTCATCCCGGTGGCAATGGCCACGTGGTTCGGCGCACTCTCCGTCGAACCGTCACGGATCGTGCTGGCGCAAAGCGACCACGCTCCTTTGTAACCCGGTTGCCACTTTCCCTCCATCAACTTCTTCATGTAGGGGAGATCGCCGTTCTCCACGACATCGGCGCGCAACCCGTCCAACATGATCACGAGCGCTTTTGGAACGCGCGTTTCCGACGGAACCTGTCCGAAAGCGGATATGGCCGCGAGAATAAACAAAGCAACGATCCAACGGTTTCCTGAAACCGTACAAACATACCTTCTTTCCTTCCGATCTCTCATTCGCTTGATTTCCTTTGCGTATTTCATGGTTTGGTAGTTAGGTGGTGGGGCGTTTTAAGTCGGTTCAGTATTGCGGACGCGACGGGGGGCGTCCCTCCCGTTTTGCGGACTTTGCACCAATCACGCATCGCAGCATCTCAGCTTCCCCGCTTTTCAGCTGGCGCGAAGCGCCCCCCATTTACGTTTCCGCTGTTGCACGGCAGGCGGTGTTACAGCTGTATCAGGGCGAAGCCGTCGGCAACGACATATCCCTTTGACTTCGAGGGAAGGATCTTGAGCGTGGCACCGGGCGCGAGATCGAACTCTCCCAGCTTCTGCCACTGGCCTGTCCCTTGCGCCTGGTCGGCGGAGAATGCGGTAGGCTTGCCGTCCGATTCAATCTCGAATGCCGTCTTGGAGCCCTGTTTCGCGCTCCAGCTATACGGGACTCTACCCATCAACGCATAGCGGCCTTTCTTGGCGACCGGCAACGGATACGTGACGGGGTCTGCTTTTTGGGTCGGGAAATGCGCGTAGCCACCCACCTGTTCCCCGTTACAGTTTCTCGACATTTTCCATCCCTTGCCGAACTTCACGCCCTCGTTTTCATCGTCGATGATCACCCATCCGGCAGTTTTCCGTTCCGGCACCCCGGGGAATCCACCGCCGAGGCGCTCCTGGAGTTTCCGCACATGCCCGTCTTTCCAGATACCGCGTGGCGTCACGCCCAATTCGCGGCACATCGCCGCCGCCTCGCCTGCCGCCACGCCAAGCTGGGCAAGCGTGTTGATCACGCGCGGACCGCCAAGTCCCACATGGGTGCAGGAGAAACAACGCCCGGCCAGGAAGAGGTTCGCGACGTTGCGTGAATAGATGCTGCGGTAGGGGATCCAGTAACGACCAAACTGCGGGCCTTGGCATGTCGTGAGGAAATCGACACCCGCCCGATAGTTGTCGTAGTGGAGATCGATGCCCCATGAACCCGTGGCGATGGCATCCTCGAACTCCTTGTGTTCCGTCACGTCTTTCTGAGAGTAGATCCAGTCGCCTAGGATGCGGCGGGATTCTCGTTTGCCGAGCAGGTACGGACAGAAATTCAGAATCCGGTTGGCGTTCTCCGGGCGTTTCTTCGCGAGCGAGAATGCGCCGTAGATCGCGAGGAAAAGTCGGTCACGGATTTCTTCCGCCTCGGCGATCATGTCGCGGTGGATACCGTACTCCCAGTTCCATTCGCCGTTGACGGCAACTTGCCTCTGCGCATGGGGTTCCGCCCACGGAGCGGAGAATTCGACGGGCGCGTTCGCGATGGCGCTGGTCCACATGAGCGAGGCGCCAAGCGTGTCGCCATCCGCCTTGTCGGGCGCCATGTCCTCTCCAAACTCGCCTTTCGCCTCGCGTCCCATTTTCCAGTCCGCGCCGGCCCAGAATCCGACCCATCCGTCGCCGGTCGCGTCGCAGAAGAGCGGGGCCTCGAAGCGGACGATCCGGTTGTGCTTGAGATCGAGCGCCCGGACTGCGGCAATCGTACCGTCCGCGTTCTTCTCTACGCCGAACGCCCGCGTGGAGACGCGCAGGGTAATGTTTTTCTCGTCCGTCACGATTCGCATCCGGCGCGCATCGTCCAACACGAGGTTCCCGTCTCGGTTCATGAAACGTCCCCGCAATTCGCGCACGAGGTCGTAGCGCGCCTCGCCACCGCTCCACACGCGGATTTCGGAGGAGGCGTTGCCCCCGAGAACCGGACGGTCCTGCACGAGCGCGACCCGAATTCCGCGTCTCGCCGCCGCCACCGCCGCGCAGGTTCCGGGAAGCCCACCCCCGACAACCACGAAATCCACTTTGACCGTCTCGGCTGTGTTTGCCCCGTCGATCTTCAACGCTCCCTCAGGGGCGCCGCCTTTTGCGTTCGAATCGAAGACGATACCGGCGCACCGTCCGTCGAACCCCGTCAGGTCATGGAGCGCGACGGTCGCGTCCCCCTTTTCCACCTGTACGATTCCGCCGTCCTCCCAGGTCCATTCGCGGGAACCCGCTCCAAACACCTTGGCAAGCGGTTTGCCGTTGACCAGGACACGGAAACGTCCCGGCGCTCCATCCGCCCAGTTTTTCGTCCGCACCCACACGCGGTACTCGCCAGGTTCAGGGAAGGGGACTTGCGCCTGCGCGTCCAGGACGCGGATCCCGAGTCCGTGCGCGATGAGGTACGGCGACCCCACCACGTCCATGAACTGCGCGTCCAGTCCCCAGCCTCCCGCCTCAAAACTCTGCGGATAGACGTCCACTCTTGCCGCACTCGCCGCAAGTGCAATTGCCGACGTCGCGAGCATCACCCGAACAATTTCTACTTTCATATCGCCTCTCCTTTAGCGGATGCTGAGAACCAGTCCTGATTGTCCATAGACGACCAGATTTCCGCTGGCGTCTTTCCGCAGACGGGAAAGGCCTGCGGACGGGTTGACGAAGTTCAACGCAGTACCACTGAGATCATAACCGGTTGTGAGCGTCACTCCTTCGCTTGGCAGCCCGAACGGGATATCGCGGCCGATCGAAATGTCGAGCGAATCCGGGATGGACGAGCCGGATTGGAGCGTCAGCAGAGGAACGGCGTTCTTGGCCGCAAAATGGAAGCCGAGCGAGGTGCCGTCCGCCATTGTCAGCACCGTCGCAAGCGGCGCGCCTACGATAAACCCGCCGAATCGAACATCCGTTCCGCCATTGTAGAACTGGTTGGAAACGCTCGACAGGAACGCGCCAGCACCCTCCTTGACGAGTTTCAGGTTGCCGCCGAACCGTACCGTCGAGTTCGTCGCTGCCGCTCCGTCCTCCACGTCCACGTGCAGTTCGCCCGGGAAGAAGGTGTTTTGAATACGGCAGTATTCGATTTGCGTGATCTCAAAGTGGGGAGAACTCCCATTCTCCTTCACCTTGAAACGATAGTATCGATAGGCTGCGTCGTTGACGAACACCTTGGTGCGGCATTCAGACCTCGCCCAGTCCGGTTCGCTGGATCTTGCGTCGAGAAGCGTCCAGCCCGTTTCATCAGATGACCCGAAGGCTGTGTCCGACCCCAAGATTTCCCACGCCAACGGTGTCCTTTCCTCGCCACCGCCGTAGATCCTGTACATGTTGACGGCCTGCGCATTCCCTTCTCCAAAGTCATAGTCGATCGCGGGCTTTTGATTCCCGATGTTCACGACGATGAAACGCGTCGTGGAAGAATCACCGTTGACGTAATTGTTGTTGAAGAGGTTGGTGACAGTGGTCGCCCTGTAGGTGGTATCTTTCACGGACGCCCAGCACCTTCCGTCCGGTTGCGTAAGATCTGCAGGCTGGAACGGTCCCGGTGTCAGGACGGGTGTTGCAGGGATTCCCTGCTGGCATTCCGGCAGGATGAACACCCCGTCCAATCGGTTGTGGAAACCAACCGAGCCGTCGGGTATCCGCCTCGCGGGAACGAGGTCGAGCTTCAGGTTTCCGTCCTTGTCGTACACGCGGAAGTAATACATCCGGCAGGCGTTCGCGTAGGTTGAGTGTCCGCTTCCCTTTGTCCCCATGGCGAAAAGCCGCAGGGTTAATCCGGTGGATGCGGACTCGTCATCGGAGTTGGCGGTGAGGTTGGTCGCGGACATCACGCCGTTGACCGAAAAGCCTAGTGTATTGCCGTCCATGACGATTTCATAGTCTTTGTCTTTCACGAATGCCGTAACCGTCCCGCCTGTTTTGTGATAGACATACGGGGTTGTCACATGATGGTCGAAACGGAGCGTGAAGATTCCGCCGTTGGGGACGATGACGCAGGAGAAGGTGTTCGTTTCCGAGGTGGCGCGGGCGGAGAAGACCGTTTGGTAGTTCGATGCGTCACCGGGGCGGATTTTCGTCTCCACCCGATCCGTCAGAAGCGGCGTATATCCCGTATTCACATACGTATGCGCACTGATGTTTTCTCCTGGCGACTGGACATAATCGAGCTGATAGTAGGCGAGAAGCGCACCTTTTGCGGGCGCCAGAAACATCTTGCGTATCGTGTCGTAGAAACCGACGACTCCGTCCCGGATCACCGGAACCATGTTGACTTTCAGATTGTCGTCCTTGTCGTACACGCGGAAGTAGTACATCTTGCAGGATCTGGCGAAATTGCCTATCTCGTAAACCGAACCGTTCAGAACTCCCGCCGCAAAGAGAAAAATGTTCGTATAGGCCGTGAAATCGCCGGTTCCCGATGTCGTTGAAAACGGTCCTTCGGCATTGACGGTGTAGTGCAGATTCCCGAAGTCGGCGACGACCTCGTATGGCGTATTGACCGCGACGGTCCCGCTGTTGGCATGCCCGTATTTGGTGTTTCTGTCAAAGCGGAATTGGTTGTTGTTTCGTAGGCAGGTAAGAGTCTGCGCAGTACTTGTCTTGCGCGAAGAGAAAATCATCTCGGCGCCCGAAATGGCACCGAACACGACCTTTGTTTCGACGCGGTCTGTGCAGAGTGGCGTATAGAGCGTATCCACAAACACTTCGCTGTTGTTGCTTGGCGTCTCCACAAAATCCAACCCGAAGCAGCCGTCGAACAGCTCGGTTCCGTCTTGCGTGGCGGAGATGATCGTGCCACCGCCGGAAAGAGCGCTTGTTGTGAGTTTGTTCCCTCTCAGGTCAAGTGTCGCGTTCGGCGCCACGCTCACCGTTTCATAGACGGCATTTGTCGTGAGTGACAGATCGCGTTCGACTTCCAATGCCGCCGCACGCGACAGCAAGGGTGCCGTCGCGAAGCCAAGGGCGGCAATCGCCGCGAACAGGATCGATCCGGTCGCCCGTTTTAAGAAGAGGTCGCTGTTCATCGCGAACCCTTCGTCGCGGCACAGGATCCTATTTCCACCTCCGGTTGCTGTACTCGCTGGATTCATTCTCATCGCCTCTCGTCTCTTGTCGGGTCGGTTGTCGGGAAAACGGATCCCGTCCACCCGTTGAACGAGAACGCCGCGTTGCTGACGGAGCGGTTGCGGAATACCATCTCCGCATGAAAAATGCCTTCTCACTCTCAATAGCAACCAGAACATTATACACGATCCTCCTTTGAATCGCAATGCAGATTTGCCAAGTGGGATTCCCGAGGGCGCATCTGCGTTTTTCACCGTGATCCATGTAGATACCTGCGATACCGAGCGCGGAGATTGAACCTCACGCAAAGTCAGCAAAGGGAAGGAAGGCGGGCACTTCGCGTACTTGGCGAACTTGGCGTGAGACCATGACATGAAAACTTCTGGGTTTAAACGCGGCAGACCTTTGTTGAATTATACAGATGCGCCCGATTCCCGACTGTTTGGGATGCAGCCAACGCCCATCCTTGCTCCTCCAGTACCGATTAACCTAGGTGTGGCTGTCAGCTATTAGCTGTTAGCTCCCCGCTCGCACGTTGCATGAGTGATTCGATTCAGATAACTTCTCCGATTGTTCACAATTGGCACAATTGTCATCATTGCCACAAATGCAAATTGAAATGGCATTGTGATTTGTGACATGGTTGGCATTTGTGAGCATTTGAGATTTGTGAACAATGAAGTTATTGAAGAGTTTGTAGCGGGTAGCTGTTAGCTTTTAGGCCAGCTTCCTCCATCCTTGCTCATCCGGGCGGCCGATTTCAAGTCACGTCAGCGACGATAGAATCATTGAACCATTTAACCCAACAGCCGTGCGGTGTCACTTGCCGAGCGCCTGTTCGCCACCGGCCCCTTTCGTCGGGATCGTGAAGTCGGCGGTGTGGCCTTTCACTTGGCGAGAAAGGAAGTCAAACCCGGCGGGATAGTTGCCGGCGTGACCTCCCTCGAACAAGGTCAGACGCACGTTCTTCGAGGTTCCGCGAAAATGGATTTTTTGCTTCGGTCCATAGAACGGATCGGATGCCCCCTGGTACACAAGGGCAGGGGGAACCGCTTGTTCTTCTTCAATCTTCGTGATGTCAGCTTCGGAAACACGGTCCTTCGCGTCCGCGAGCGCATTGAACGCGCGGAAGGAATGGCCCACAGGCACGGACCCTTTCCAGCCGTCGTGGATGCCGGTCGCGATGTACACCGGAACACCCGCCTGGGCGGCGGCGTCGATCCATGTGAGCGGGGAACGATGACGGTACTCGTCCGGCTTGCCGGACGGAGTGCCGCCGCACGCCTCCTCCATCATCCTCGCGTAGTTTTTGCCGCGTCCGGGATGCGGGAGAATCGAATCGGCATGCCAGCGCGCCAGATCGGTTATCGGACAAAACGCTACGCATCCGGCCCATATCTCAGGATGCCTGCCTGCCATCAAGAGCGTCATGTGCCCGCCCCCCGATCCGCCGATGATGTAGATTCGGTTCGTGTCAATCTGGACGTGCGCTTTGGCGTAGTTGACTGCATCGACAATGTCCTGTACGGCGGGATCTCCGCCACAGGCGGGTGGAGTCTTGTTCGGGCCGCGAAAATCCGGTCCCACCATCGCCCAGCCGCGTTTCTTGGCCTCACCCAGGCAAGTGGCATAGACACTTTTTTGCCGATATCCGTTGCTCCAGGTGTGAAGTCCTACGACAAGCGGAACGGCCTCGCTCTTTGCTTTCTCCGGAGCCCAGAACCAACACGGTTGAATCGTTCCGTCCAGAGACGATTTCACCTGTACGAGTAGTTCATCGCCGAATGGTTCAGATTTTACTTGCTTGGGCTTCGCAATCCCTTCGCAGAATACCATCAAGGCGGCAACCGCCGCAATCGTCAGACGTTTCATCTTCTTCCCTCTCTTTTCGAGCAGACCGTTCTGTGGTATGGCTTTGACAACCACCGAAAACGACGTTAGGATACCATTTCCAATCGCCGAATGCAAGAGAGAGAACTCGCCACAGAGAGGCGAGGCGCATCTTTGAGATTCATTACTGTTTCTTTTGAATCTGGAACGGAAATGTAACCACGGAATATACGGAATATAGGCCGCCGCGGGTGCTTCGCGCGACCACGAAAGGATGGATAAATGGTTAAATGGTTAAATGAGTAAATGGTTAAATCGCTTCGCATTAAATCGCCGCTTCGCGGCTTTAAATTGAAAGGCCGTATGCCGATTTCATGTGAGCACAGTGAACATGTAACCATTAAAAGGCCGAAGGCTGATTTAACCTATTTCTCTGTTGGACACGTTGAAAACCACGGAACACAAGGACCACACGGAAAAGCATCAGTTCTATAGAACGGCGATTCCGTGAGTTCCGTGTATTCCGTGGTTCATACTGCGTTTGGGAATTTTGCGGACTCTGCGAACTCAGCGGCTCTGCGTGAGAACCCAAACGAGGAATCTAGGTTTACCTTTCCCAATCGATTTCCCGCCTCACGCCCTTACTTCACGAGGATGGTCAGACGGCGCGCGCGATAATCCGAGGCGTTCCCCATAAACGTCCAATCGGGATTCTCGCCCTCGACGTTGTTTCCGATTCCGATGTCGGGTGAGCCGTCGTTGAAGCGGTTGTAGGCGAAGATGGTCGCGCCGGTCGCCGCGTCATGAACCTGCATGCAACCGTAACCGGGTTTGTCCGAGGGGGTCGCGGAATCGTTGGAGTCGTAAATCGCGTCGCTTCCGCTCGCATCCCTCAGGCCTTTCTTCTGCCCGTAGTTGGTGTTGAAGAATTCGATGATTCCTCCTGCGGGGGCAGGTCCTTCCTTGACGCACTCGCGGTTCGAGCGAACCACGAGGTTCGAAACCTTTTGCTGGATGAACGCCTTGCTCGCGGCGGGGACGCCGAGTTTCGCAACGTCGTTCGTGAATGCGTCCATTGCCGCGACCGCCCAATCCACCGAGCCGTCTGCACGTTCCAGTTCGAGAACGTAGGCGACGCGAGAGAACGCGCCGGCGTCCGCGCTCTTGTCCAACGAATAGCCGGCAAAGCGGCTCATGGGGATGTCCGCCGCAAGGACGGCGCGGAATCCTTCGAGTTCGGGGATCTTGAGCGCATCGCCCAGTTTCGCGGCGGGGCCACGCCGTCCTTCGGAGGGATCGCGCGCATCGATTTCAAACGGTCCGAGCGGAAGCCCCGACTCGAATGAATACAGGGAACCGATCCAGGGCTTGGAATAGAGGTAACGCAGACGGCGGGGTTCGGCGACACCCGAAGCCGAAATCACCAGGTCGGAACCCTTGAGCGTCATGTTCGCGCCGGAATTCTCGATCTTGGCAGGGACGAATTTTCCGTCACGCCCGGCGATTTCGAAGCCGACGGCGGAGGAGCGATCCGCGTTGTAGGCGTACCACGACTTCGCGTTGTCGAAGGAGAGAACGAACTTGTTGCCGTCGATCTTCCAGTTCTTGAGGGTAGGGGAATCGTCGATGAAGTACTTGAAACCGTAGTCGCGTTTCAGCGCGTGGAGCGCAAGGCGCTTGGCGACAGTTTCTTTGTCGTTCGGGTGGATGTCCCAGGGGTTGCCGATGTCGCAAGTGGTGACGATCGCGGCGTTCTTTTCCTCCGCCGCGAACTTCGCCTGTCCCATCTGGACACTGAACCAGCTGCGCGAGAACGGGGCGAGCTGGACGAAGTAGAGCTTGAGGTTCGGATTCTCGAATTCCTTCGCCCACCCGTCATAGAGCCGGTGCATCTTCGTGCTGTAGGAGAGCCCGTCGCCGGCATTGGCGCACCCCTGGTACCAGATGAACCCGCGGATCGCGAAAGGCGCCCACGCGGCAACCATGCCGTTCCACAACGAGGTCGGGGTTCCCGATCCGACCTTCTCCGGCAACACCGGCGCCGTCTCAAAGGCGCTTGCCGGTGTCCACGGCTCGATGCGCGTACCGCCCCAGCTTGAATCGATGATGCCCACCGGGATCTCCAACGCGCTGTACAGTTCCAGCGCGTAGTAGAACGCGACGGCGGAGAGGTTGTAGCCGAACGTCGCCTGGAAAGACTCCGGTGAGTAATCGCGCCAGACAGCCTTCCAGTCGTAGCGGGGCGTACGGGAACAGTTTCTCCCGTTCTTCGCATACCGGATGAACGGGCGACGCGTCACGGCGGTCATTATCGCGCCCTTGGCGTCGCGGTAACGCGGACTATGTCCCCAGATCGGGCACTCCATGTTCGATTGCCCGCTCGCGAACCAGACCTCACCCACAAGCACGTTCTTGAGTTCCTCGCCGTCCGTGGTTCCCGTAACCTTCAGCGTGCGGGATTCCTTGGATGCGGGCATTGCATCCAGCGCAACGCGCCAAGCGCCTTTCGCGTCAGCGGTTGCCGTCTTCGTCTGTCCCGCGAAAAAAACCGTCACCTTCTCGCCCGGCGAGGCCGTACCCCATACGGGCACCGGTCGATCACGCTGAAGAACCATATTGTCCGCGAATGGTGTCGCGGTCTTTACCGCCGCAACGGATACGAACGCGAGCAGCGAACTGGCTGCCGCAATCAGTTTCATCTGTGTTTCCCTCTTCATGATCATGAGTTCCTTTCTTGTCCAATTCGTCGCCGTTCAGGCGAGAAATCGAATACGTCGGACGGCGAAACGATTCCCCTTGATCTAAGGAGGGAAATCCCTTCCGCTGAGTCTCTTTACCGTCCCATTCAGCGACGGTCATTTTACCAAACTGAACCTCGCCTTGGCAATCTCGCTTTTGGAATTGTTCCGCTGAGAAAAACCAACTCGCGACGTGGACGGCATGTCTTGTGGTGCGGCAGAAGATGTCGCACCACCGAGCGCGAGACAGAAGCCCCGGTTATCCCATAGCCTCTGCGTGAGGCAATGAGGTAAGGATTGATTTTCCCATCCTCTGCGATGCCGTTTCTCTGTTCCCTAACTCCTTGCCGCCCGTCTCCCAACTGGCGCGCAGTGCCCGTTCAACCCTGAAAAATATAATTGTCATCATTGCCACAAATACAAATTGAAATGGCATTGTGATTTGTGACATGGTTGGCATTTGTGAACATTTGTGATTTGTGAACAATGAAGTTATAGACGAGGCCGTTGCGCAATCGGTCGCGACGGAGGGCGCCCCTCCCGCATCTTACCTAGACGTTTTAGAACCTCTAGCCACCACCTACCAGCTACAAGCTACCACCTACCAGCCTACATAGGCAAGGGCTATTTCTCGAACCCTGTCTGCTTCGTCTCGATGCAAGATGCGTCAAGACGGGCGACACTGCGCGGACGATTCTCCAGCTTCCATTCGCCACCGTCTAGGTAATACAAGCCGGGGTAAGGAGCGACCGGCATATTTACGTTTCTGTCACGCCACTTCACGTAGATCTTTTGCGGTGCCGTGTCCTTCTCGCACCAGCTGACAAGAAGTTCTTTCAGCTGACGCCCTGACGGCGAACCGGTCATGACACGTCCCTTTCCTCCTCCGTGTGCACAGCCGGGGATACAGAAAAGCCGCATGAACTTTGAGACTTCACCTAGCCCTCCATTTGCCTCGCAGACTCGTTCGTAGTAGTCGATGATCGGTCCTGGCGGAACCGTCTGGTCTTCCCATCCCGTTGTCATGATAATCTTTCCGCCGCGTTTTACGAAGGCTGAAAGATCTGTCGAACAGGCGTTAAACTCCGGGGTGAACTCTTTGAGGTAGAGGTCAATCTGTTCAAAGCCAACCTCGTTCCATCTTGCTTGTGAGAATCCTCTGCCTGACAGAAAGTGCTGGAACGAACCGAGGCTGCCCCAGTGAAAGTTCACGCCGTTGTTTGTGCCTGGCGCGAATCCGGTGAAGTAGCATTTGCCGTTGTGTACGAGTGGCATGTACAACGACTTGAGCCGCATAAGCCTGTCATCTTCCGCGAGAGAGGGCCGTTTTTTCGCGGCAAACGCAAGGAAATCGTCTATCTCCTTTTCGGAGAAGCGTCCGTCGGCGAGGATATGCCCTGCGTAGGGCTTGGGATCGGTTTTCGCCTTGAAGGCAATTGCCAAGTCGGCTACGGCCACCAAATCTTCCTTCGAGATGAGGGGCTTCCCGTTTGGATCGTGGGTTTGCCGCCAGAGGTGCCAGATGGCAAGCTCGTTGACGGCTGCGTTGTTGGCGGGAAGCACGGAGATGATACCGTTGTAGTCTTCAGGGAAACGTAGTACTTCGCTCATGCCCTGCCTCCCACCGGTAGAACCGCCGTTGAAGTAGGTACGGCTACAGGGGCGACCGTAGAAAGCCGTTACGATCCGTTTCCCATAGACCGTCATGAGATGTGTCGCGCGCCAGTGGAAATCGCGAAGGACACCTTTCGGCCACGGGATCGACTTGTCACGGTAGTTCGGTCCGGCGGCGGTCGTGCCGAGGTCGGTGGTGACGGAGGCTGTGTCCATTGCGACATACGCGTCGAGGTCCGGTAACGATCCAGCGCGTCCACTGTTGCCTTGTCCCCAGAGACGACCGTCCCACTGTTCGGGCAAGGGCAGGACCGCGCGGCATTTAATGTCGCTTCCTGTTTCGGGAACGAGTGTGAAGTCAACTCGTGCGAATGCACCCGTCACGGTAACATTCTCTTTCGCCTCCGCCCGCCACATCTCAAGCGGATCCTGGCCCTTGGGATCGGACTTCCGGCGAAGGGAAACGTCCGTGACGGTACAGATATCGTCTGTGATCGTCCTGACATTGGCAAATGCCGCCTCGAGAGAAGCCGCGTCTGCGGCCGATGCCGCAGGGGAGCAAAACAGAACGGCGGACACAGCCGCGCTGCAAAGCGCGAACGTTGTCGTGGCAACCCTACGCAAAATCCCAAAGTTTTGTCTTATCATGTTCATCCGATTCCTTTGATTTGGTAAACACTTGACGTTAGCCCGCGCTCGTGGCCGCAGCCGTTTTCCTATACGCGCAGGAAGATCTTGTGACGATAGAGGAAGAAGAGTACGAGCCACCGTAACAGAACAGCTCCGGCTGCGAGCAACACCGCGCCCCATGCGTCCGGGAGAAGTTTGGCTGTGCCGCCGAACACCTTTCCGCTCAGGGCGTAAAAATTCCACGCCCACTGGAGCAGGTAGATTGTAAGGGCATTCATTCCGATAACCTGGAAGAAGAACGCCCACTTTTTCCATCCGCGTACATCAATCATCCAGTAGAACACCCCCATCAATGCGAACGAGATGCTGCCTGTGAGCAGGATGTATCCGGGGGTCCATAAGCATTTGATGCACTTGCATCCGGTAAGGCTGGCAAGCCACGCTCCTACGCCCAATGCTGCCGCCTAGATGAACAGCCGCACTGTTTTGCGTCCGCCAGACAGGGTGTCGTCCTTCAACAGTTGCCCGGCGAACACGCCGAGGTAGGCGGAAGAGATGCAGCAAAAAGCCTGGAAGAACCCTTCATCGCCGTATTTGTCTGGAACGCGGTCACCCAGCCAATGATCGAAAACGGATTGGAAATTACCCGCCCCCCACGGATTCTGTCCCGGTGAGAAGACGAGCGGCAGAAACTGTTGCGCGGCCCAGTAACCGAAGAAGCAGAACGCGGCGAACACCCAGTTGCCCTTGCGTCCGAAATACAGGGTACCGAGTGCGGCCACCGCCCAGCCGAATCCGATCCTTCCGAGGATGGAGTTGAACCGCACATGCGCGAAGTCGAACCCCAGCAGACCGAACATCACTGCGCCTAGTAGAAACAGGATCACGAAGCGCCGGAGTATCCCCAGCGTGATGCGCCTGTTGGAATATCCGCGTACACGACGGTTGGCTAGCGAGAATGGCCATGAGGCGCCGGCGAGGAACAGGAAAAGGGCGAAGATGAGGTCGTAGATATGCAATCCTGCCCACTTGACATGCGTCATCTGCACGGCGATCCAGTTGTCCGGACTGCCCGTGACGAGTTTGCCCAGGGCGATCAACAGGGCAGAACCTCCGGTGATGAAAAACATGTCGAACCCGCGCAGTGCGTCAATCGATTCAAGCCGCTGTTTCATGTTCATAGTTTCCATTTTTATCCTCGTGACTCCGCACTTGACCGCCGAATGTCGGGAAGGAAATCAATGTGGTTCCCGCAGTTCCCGAACGAATCACGCGGCGCGACCGTGAATGTTACGGATGTGTGCCAGTCGTTCGGGAGATCGGACTTCGCGAACGCGCATCGGACAGGCGATGTATCCAGCCTGTCCGCCCAGAACTGGCCGTTTGAAAATACGGCCTTCTCCTGGAGGACCTTGCCGTCCTTCTTCGCGGCCACGACATAGTCGAACGCGCGGGGCGCATTCGCTGTCTCATGCGCGACGGGGAAGGAGACAATGACCGCGTCGGTCGATTTCTTCGCCCGGTTGACGACGGTTGCCTCCGAAACGGTGACCTTCGCGTCTGGTGCGAACTGCGGGGCGACGGCACGGCGTCTGCGCACTTCCGTGCGAAGTGAACCGTCTTGACTCGGCAACGGAATCACCCAGTCCGGTCCGAGCGGTAACCCGTTCAGGAAGTCACGACGCTCGACCACGAACCGGTCTGCATACATCGTACCGAACATTCCCTGCCACGATTTCGTGATGTACGCCTTCGGCATGATGGCAGCCTTGTCTGCGCTGTGATACCCGTTCTCGCGTCCACGCCGTGTGCAGCAGTAGTTTATGGACGGCACCTCGATCGCTGTGAACTCACCTTGCCAAAGATTGAGATCATCCGTCGCATTGAGATGCCCGTGCCCGCATACGGCGATGGCATTCGGATACTTCTTCAGCACTTCGGTTGTCTTGCCGCTCTCCCACCCGCAGCTTGCTTCCACGCCTACCGTTCCTCGAAACACCCTGTGTTGCACGAAAAAGAACGGTTTCTTCGGGTCGATATTCTGTTTCGCCAGGAACGCCGCGAGACCAGGGATTGTATTGCCGTGATCCGAAGCCTTGGTATGGAGCGGGTGGTGGGCAAGTACGACCGGATAGCCACAGCACTCCTTCACCTGAATCGGTGCCCAGTCCTCACGGAAACATTCCTTCCAGAGCCGCGCCGCGTTGTCGCCGTCGGAGATGATCTCGTCCAGTTCTCCCGGAACGGTACAGGCGGTTTTTGCCCATTCCCTGTAGCCCTTGTGCATATAGCCGCCCATATCGTGATCGCCGTAGATGAACAACGGCACGATCGGCTTTCCGTCGGAACGGCGGTTGTCGGGGAAGACCTTGAACCAGATGTCTGCAACCTGCCGGAGTGCGGCGCCTGTCCCGAAGTCGGTGATGTCGCCGGCGACGAGAACGCCGTCTGCCTTTCGTTCGTCGAAGTAGCGGAGAGCCGGTTCATAGCAGAGGCAGTTCTGCACGCCCTTGCCATTCTCGCCTGTCTCCAGATGCACGTCCGCGATCATGCCGAGCCGCATCAGCGATGGCGTATCCGGGCGAGCGAATGCCGCATACGGTCCTGTGGCGGCAAACGCCGCCGTACCGATCAAGAAGTCCTTGCGTGTCAGATTCATTCGCGTCCTCCATTCCTCAGAGATCATCAAGATCCGTTGTCAGCGGTTGAATAGCCAGCCTTTCAGGTCTGTCTCGTCGATGGCTCGCCAGCCGTGTCCTGCCCCTGGCAACAGGGCAAGTTTCTTGTCCTTGGACGCAAGGGAATTGAACGCCGCGATTCCGCCGACCGTCTGGCAGTTGTCATCCATCGTGCCGTACCCCATTCTCACCGGCGTTTGGATCAGCCGCGCAAAGTTGCAGGCATCGTAGTAGGGGGCGGCTTTCTCCGCAACCGGCCGATGGGCATCCGTCTGGTCCTGAATGTGCTCGCTTCCCGGTTGCCGCCCGAACTTGTACGCCAGCATATCGCACATATTCGGGCACGCGATGCAGGACTTCGCAAACTTACCCCAAAGCGCCGTCAGGTAGATTCCGTAGCCACCGCCCTGGCTACCGCCCAAATACAGGAAACGCGCGGGATCGACATACGGCTCGTTCGCAAGCCACTCGATGGCTCTCGCCATGCCGAGGATGGTGTCGTGGTAAATCGGCGCCTCGCGATGTCCGGAGGCAAAACCGTACCGCTGGTATTTCGGTTCGCCGCTTTCTGCGGAAAGCCTAGCCATCATTTCGTTGTATCGGGCTTTCTGCTCGCGCTCCGTCCGGCAGTGGGGGAAGTCGTGTACGTTCATGATCAGCGTGACATAACCGGGCCTGACGACCCTCCCGCGAGGTTTCCAAACACCCGGGCCCGCACCCGGCACGTTGACGATCACAGGATGCCGTCCCTTTTCTTGGGGCACCATGAGAAAACCATAGACCCGTTTTCCGCCGAATGTCGCAAAGCTCACGCGAAACGCCTCAAGACCATCGGTCGAAAGATCAGGTGCCGGTGTCTTCTCGACGGCGATCGGCACCTCCCGTTCGAGCCGTTTCTGTTCCCCACGCCAGTACTCCTCGAAGTCAGCAGGGCAGGGGGTCAGCGGCTTGATGTCCGCTACGCCGAACAACACCCGTTCCGGTCTCTCATGTACCTGAATATCCTTTCCACGCATCCAGAGTCGGAGCGATCCCGGCGTCGAACGGGAAAGTTCCATCCTCACCGTCTGCTCCGTGGCGAGGTTTATCGTGCATCGCCAGACGACATTTGTCCATCCGTCGTCCGCCCAGGCTTCGACGGTCCCTTTCTTCTGGATATTGCCCGACTTGTCGGTGACGCATGCCTCGACAACGGCCTTGCCGCCGACTGGATACTGGTGGTTGGACGAATCCGGACGGAATTTCGCATAGAATACCGTCTCTGCACCGGCAGTACCGAGCAGAAGCAACGCAATTGTTGTAGTAACCGTTTTTTTCATGGCAAACTCCTTTTCTCTTTCCCGTTTCGTACCACGAACACCTATACTCTACCATATTTACGGATCCCAAACAAGAGCGCGGGCGTCGGGCTAACCACCCAATCCCGACCCACGTTAAGGAAGGGATTGGGAAACAACACAGACAACTTGAAACAACTTGGGAAGGGACGGTTCGCAACCGCGAGCCGGATAAGCCCGTCGCGCGGTTGCGCGACGACCACCAGCCTGTTGTCTATTTGTTGTTGAAGTTGTTCTCCTTTTGCCTACCAGTTTCGAGCGAGAGATTCGGGGAAGAGGCACTCGCTTTTATGTTCCGGGGTCAGATCGGGAGGGACGCGCTCCGTCGCGTCCGCAATGCTGAACACGCTTACCTATCAGTCCAAGGTTAGGTCGCTGGGCGGTTTAGAAAACCACGGACGTACACAGACAGGCATCGCTCACGCTCGCTCTGGTTGGAAATGCGCAAGCGTAAGCGTGGCGAGTCCGTGTTGGTCTGTGGTTTGGTTATTTGGCTCAATGTTCGTGGAATAGAATGAACGGCACGGAACCGCGAGCGAGTTGTCTATCTGTTGTCCAGGTTGTTGTCCTTGCCTATCAGTTTCGAGCGAGACGTTCGGAGAAGCGGCACTCCTGCCGCTTTTGCGTTCCGGGGTCAGATCGGGAGGGACGCGCTCCGTCGCGTCCACAATGCTGAACACACTTGCCCATCAGTCCAAGGTTAGGTCGCCGGGCGGTTTAGAAAACCACGGACGTACACAGACAGGCGTCGCTCACGCTCGCCCTGGTTGGAAATGCGCAAGCGTAAGCGTGGCGAGTCCGTGTTGGTCTGTGGTTTAGGTGGGTGGGGTTCTCACGCGGAGGCGCAGAGCCGCAAGTATGGGGGATGGGCAACGTCCCCGTTGCCTGAATTGGGAGGGACGCGCTCCGTCGCGTCCGCAATGCTGAACTTATCAAGATGAATGCTTCTGCGTGAGCGCGGGTGTCGATTTAACCACCCAACCACCCAAACACCTAACCACCTAACCACCTAACCACCAAACCAGCCATAAGGGATTGGGAAACAACGCAGACAACTTGAAACAACTTGGGAAGGGATGGCTCGCAACCTCGAGCCGGATAAGCCCCGTCGCGCGGTTGCGCGACGACCACCGGCCTGTTGTCTAGCCGTTGTTTCTGTTGTCTCCAATCAAAAGATTACAGTCGCATATAAGTTTCGAGTTCTGGACGTTTGGCGACAAGTTTCCCGCTGCGTTCTTGGCGGACTTCATGCGCAAATCAAAACCCCAGGCCTACGAATCACAAATCAAGCAGGGTAATTCTTGCTGATTCCTTACCCTGCTTGACATGGGCAGCAACCTGACGGTTTCTTCGTCCCGTTACCGCATCATGAGCAGGGTGCCGATCGGGTTCGTGTAGGAAACCGCGCATCCCATCGTGGTTATGCCGGGAACCAGAAGCCGCCGCCCCGATGAGGTCACCTCCCCGATGCCATCTACCAGATACGCTGCGAACAGGTGATCTCCGCAGGTGAAGAGCGAGAACGGGTCTGGATCAAATGTTCGGGTAACGAGGGAAAGTGTCCCGTCACGGTACCGGTAGAGCGGGCCGTTTGCGTTCTTCAGGAGGATGTACAGGGTCGAGGACTTTCGGTCATAGTGCAACGCCTGCGGCATGGTATCGCCCGTGATGGACAAGACTGTCTCCAGAAGGTTCCCTTCCGAGTCGATGCGCTGGACTTTGGAATCCGCACGGTTGGCGAAGAGGAGCGTTCCGTCGGGGAGCGGTTCGAGAGCGCGGCAGGTGTGGATCGCGCCGTTGTTTTCCGCGTAGGAGATGATCTTCGTGAAGGTGCCGCTGGCAAGGTCGCAGCGGTAGAGGCAGTCGTTGACGAATGCGTCGGAGGCGTAGAGCGTCTGTTCGTCAAGCGACAGGGCCAGCTCGTCCATCCGTCCCGGCATGGTCCAGAGACGGACGAACTCGCCGGACTTGTTGAACTCCCAGATGTAGGGGGTATCGGCTGTGATTCCGCTCACGAAGAGGCGTGTCGCGCCGACCGCAAGTCCGTTGAGGGATTTCAGCGTCTGGCCTCCGTAGGTTCCCCGCTGCGCGAAAATCCCGTCGCTCAGCATCTCGTTGGTTTCTTCGCAATACCAGTATTTCGCGACGTAAGCGGCATCGTTGAGGACGTGGTAGATGGTGGTACGTCCCTTCTTGTGCAGGGGAAACGACCGGAAATTCGCGAGGCGGCGGATGCAGAGGAAATTCGACTCGCTGGTGTATCGGATTCCCACGTCGCCGTCCGGTGCCGCGACACCGAAGGCGATCACGAGGTCGTTCCCGTCAATGGCGAGGGATGGGTCGTTGAATCCCAGTGCGGTGCAGCTGCCCGTGGCGGGGATGATGTCCGTCACGAAAGCCCAGCTCTCCAGATCGGTCGTGGCGTAGAGGGAGAGGGTGTTGCGCTGGTTGACCGAAGCGATGCCCGAGACGTGCGAGGCGGGATGGTCCGGGGTGCAGACGGCGTACCAGATTCCCGACACGTCGTCGTGGATCAGACCAAAGTGCTTGTACCCGCCGGGGAAGGGGAGGTGGGCGATCGTCTTGGTCTCGGAGGTGCTGATGACCTGGGATTGGATCACGCCTTCCGATTCCTGGAGCCAGGCAGCCTTCGGCTTTTCCGGACGGAATAGGTGGAGTTGCTGTCCATCCGGCGTGACGCCCAAGAGTCCCGGGCGAGCCTCCTCGTATGCATTGCCCGTGAAATAGGAAGGAATCGATGCGCCTGTTCGGCTGGAATCGGCGACCGCGCCGTTCTGCCAGGTCAGGGAGATGACGCCATCCTTCGTGCCGAACCACCAGCGCCCTTCCCAAAAGACCGGGACTTGGGCGTGCATTCCGCCCGTGTTTAGGTTGTTGAGCGCTTGCGTGTTCCAGTTCACACCGTTGCTGGATGTTGCGACGCGGAATTCCGCTTGCCGGCCGATTTGAAGCCCGACTAGTTTCGGGATGCCGCTCTCACCGAAGGTGGTGAGTGAAGCACCGGTCAGCTCGCTGGTTCCCACCTTGCTCCAGGTCGCGCCCCGGTCGGTGGACTTGTAGATGTTGGAGGTGTTGTCGGGCTTGCCGGATTCCCGCCCGTAGCCGTGCGAGATCCAGTAGGTGCCGTCCTGATCGATACACAGCGAAGGAGAGGAAATGTATCCCTCCAGCGCGGTCATGTGGGTCACGAAGGTTCCGTACAGTGAGCCCGCGTCGAGATTCTCGGTCGGCAGCCCGGGGGCGGCGGTGGGGACCTGTAACGAAGCCGCACCGTTCGGCGCGATCGTGGAATAGAGCGTCTGAATGTCGTTTGTGGTCAAGGCTCCGCCGTAAAGCACCATCTCGTCGAAGAAGAAACGTCCACTGTTCATGCCGAAACTGTCGTTGAGCTGTCCCAGAGTCCAGTGGATACGCTGGGCGATGGGGACGTTCGTCGCGCAGGGACCCGACGCATCGACCGCGCCGTCCACCCAAAGCTCCATCTGGTCGCCGCGTCGGACGAGACCCAGCTGGTGCCACTTGCCGTCGGTGTCGATGTCGGTTGTTCCGAAGAGCGAGACGCCGCCATTGAGGAAGAGGCAGAACTTGTGATGGTGCTGATCCTGATTGATGGCGATGGAAAGGCGATTGGCTCCGCCGTCGATCGTGTTCATCAGCGTACGCTGATTGGTGGTTACCGGTTCGGGGAAGCCGATCCAGAAAAGGAGCGAGAAGTCGCCCGTTGCCGGAACCATCTGCTTGGAGTTCAAAAACTCGACGCGGGAGTATTCGTCGAACCACAGGCCCGTGCCGGAGACGCCGGTGGATCCGCTCTGCACCCAACGGCGCGGATAGACGTCAAAGCTGCCGACCTTGGTTCCCTCCGTGACACGGAAGATCGGGGAATTGGCGGGTTCGTCGAACGACCAGCGGGCTTCTAGGAAATCCAGCTGGGAATCGGGTTCCTTGCGGGGAATGTTGGCGAGCGTACGCAAAGTGGAGACCTCCAGCGAAATCGTCCGGGAGAATTTTTTCTCAACGCCGTCCCAGGTGGAGACGTTCGGCGTTTTGTCGTAGGAGCTGATGAAGTTCAGCCCTTCCAGGCACATTCCGCCGAAGGCGTTGCTGAGATCGCTGGCGACCACTTCGGTAGGTGTGACGGTGGCGCCGGTTGCATCCTCCGGAGAAACATAGTCGAAGAGGACGGCCTTACCCGATGCGCTCGGAATCACGACTTTGCCATTGGCAAGATCAAGAAAGCCGCCGCCGTTTCCGGACAGGAGCGCATTGTTGAAATACGGCTTGTAAAAGGTCTTCAGCTCGGCGGTCGCCCCCGAACAGTCGAATGCCTTGATTCCCGAGTTCGCGTCGGCATTCCGGCTGCAGACATAGAGAAGCCCGTCCTCCCCGAAGAAAATATGACGCGGCTGGTAGAGCCCCGTAGCGATGTAAACTCCGCCCGTTTGGGTTGTCGTATCGTACCGGAAAACATGGTTGTTATATCCGTTGTTCATGGAAGTGACGTAGAGCCACTGCCCGTCCGGGGAGATGCAGATCCCCTGCGGAACGCAAGCGATCGAAAAGAAATTGGTCTGGTAGTTGCCGTCCCGATCATACAGGAAGATCTTTCGAGCGTTATCCGCGACATAGACGACGCTGCCGTCGGGCGAAGCACAGGCTCCGCGCGGTTGGGAGGAACCGGTGTGGGAGGCGTCAATCTCACCTTTGTATGTCCAGGTCCACGTGTCGTTCCGGTCGTGGAGGAGATCGTAACATAGAATTTTGTTGGATTCGTGAATCGACCAGATCGTGTAAGCCGTTCCGGCAAACCCGATGGAAACAGACGCGGCAAGCGCCGCCAGAATCAAACTCATTCTTCTCATGTCGTACCTCATTCGTTCGTGTTCGTGCAAGACCACACATCCACAGCCGCCACCCGAGATCGCGAACCTCCGAATCTCGTTACGCCACTTTTCCGGTGCCAGCTATTTCATGCCCCCACTATACCATAGTCTATCGAGAAGCGCCACTATTTTTCGGGGGGCGTTCGGCTGGGCGGTTTGAACAGGATAATCCGGACACGGATAATCCGGGTAGGCATTGTGGAGACGATCCATTCTACGCACGGCTACGCAGGACGGGCAAGCTCGTCCCCCGTGAAGCAAACGACATGGGACACGCGATATGCGACAAGCGAGACATGAGACGCGAGACGAGTCACCGTGCCGCGAACGGACTAACAACCCGTTCTACGGGCAAGTTTTCAGACAGGATTCACAGGATTCGCGGCAGATACGAATCTTGTAAATCTTGTTAATCCTGTCAAAGTCATGTGGTCGACACGCGACACTCGACATGCACGACGACATTCCGACATGCGCTCTTCATTTCTCCATTCTTCTCAGCTTCCCCGCTTCTCAGCTTCTCAGCTGGTGCAAAGCACTCCGTTTCTCGGCTGGCGCGAAGCGAAGCGGGTTCCGCATTGCGGACGCGACGGGGCGCGTCCCTCCCGTTCGACACGCGACACGCGACATGCGCGACGACATTCCGACATGCGCTCTTCATTTGTCCATTCTTCTCAGCTTCCCCGCTTCTCAGCTTCCCCGCTTCTCAGCTTCTCCGCTGGTGAAAAGCACCCCGCTTCTCAGCTGGCGCGAGGCGCCACGCCGCCTAGCGGATGCTGATGACCGTTCCACCGACTTTAATTAACTTCAGCCCGGTCGCGTTTGGCTGCAAGATGAATTTGTTGGTCTTCGTTTGGGCGTCCGGCTCGAATAGGACGTTCTCCGGTTGCGTCTCCCATGAGATCACGTATGGTGCGGCGGAAGCCGCCAGCGCACGGAGGTCTTCGCGTCCCGCGAGGTTGACTGTGATGGATGCGTTCGGCGCGAACGTGGCGGTGGTCTGGACATCGTTCGTTCCGACGTTTTGCCCCTTGGCGCTGAACGTTCCGTTGCGCCCGCTCAGGTCGATTGTCGCGCCGTCCTGCAGCTCGCATCCGTGGAAAAAGTCGGTGTTCGGGCGGAATGTGCCGTACACCTCGGCCCGGCCCATAAACTTCGCAGCGCCCGCGCCGCTGACATCCGCCGCAGGTGTGTTCACGATGTAGTCTCTGAGTTTAACAAGAACGCTTCCCGTGTCGTCATCCAGCCGCAACTGACCATTCATGACCAGCGTTACCTGCTGGAAATCCGATGTCTTTCGCTTTTGCGAAGAAGATCCGTCAAAGTAAAAATAGCCATTCATCACCTCGATCGTGCCGGGTGTCGTCGCCGTAACATTGACCAACAAGAAGAGCGGTCGAGTACCGGATTTCGAGGTCTCGTTCACTTTGAGCGTGTGCCCGTTCAAGGTCAGATCCACTCTGCCGTAGCCTGCGTTGATGAGCCCATAGTTGTACCAGGCGTCGAACGACGAGTCGGCGTCAAGCCGTAGATCGCTGATGTATGCGTAGGACGTAGAGTTAGCGATATTGACCTGATTTCGTATCTTTCCGCCATTTTCGACGAAGACATATTGCTGGTAGGCTGGTATGCCGTTCATGTCCAGGATACCGGGGACGCCGTCAACGACGGAGACGGTGTTGGTGCTTCCCACCGCGCCCAGCTGGTGGAATTTCCCATACGCGGTCACCTTGAGCGCCCCCGCCTTGACCTCCGTGCCGCCGGTATAGGTTTGCTCTCGCCTGTGCGCCGTAAATTCGCCGCTTCCCTCCTTGACAAGTTTCAGATTGCCGGAAAGGGCGACGAGACTGTTGGTGACGGCGCGGCTGACGGTGACAGTCAGGGACGGTGCATCGCCCACGGCTTGGTTCGCGACTGTCGCGTTGCCGCTTTCGGAGAAGTCGAGCGGTGTCCTTCCGCTGTTCGTCAGGAACCGGTTCCGCTGGCGGTCGTACAGACCGATCGCGCCGTCGCTGGTGCGGCAGGCAGGAACGGCGTCGCACTGGAGATTGTCGTCCTTGTCGTAAACCTGGAAGGAATAGAGACGGTAGGCACCCCAATTGTCCCAGCTGGTCGTCGTCGCGATCCCGCTCGGATTCGAGACGTTGTTGTACGACGCGAACAGGACGAATGGGTTTGCTGGCGTGAACGTTCCGGTCACCATCGAGCATACGATCACACCGTTGGTCGAGAAATCGAGCGTATCGCCGTTTGCGACGACGAGATACCGCGTGTCCGGACTCAGCGCGACCTGCGAATTCGTTTGTGACTTGTTCCGGTCGATGCGAAGCACCCCGCTGATCGTGAAGCAGGTGAAGGTACGGTCAGATCCCTTCACGCGCGAACAGAAGAGGCATTGGTTTCCCGTGGCTACGGTCGCCGACGTACGGATGTCCATCTCAACCCGGTCGGTGCAGACGGGCGTATATTCCGTGTTGATCCATTGCTTGCCAGTCTTACCGGTAGCCTCCACGTACTCTAGCTGGATGTAGCCGGCCGCGACTTCCGTTCCGGAGACGACCTTCAGTTCCGGTACGGCGAGCGAATTCCCGTTGAGATTAACCGTTACGCCGTTGGTCAGCAGAACGGCTACGTCCGATGTCCAGTCCTCGTTGGATGTCAAAGTATAGTTTTCCGTGATGAAGCGGGCATCCGCTACTCCGCCCGTCAACAGGCAGAGAGCCGAGATGAATACGAAAAGCAGGGTGCTACCCCCCCCTGTATGTTGCCAGACGTTGATTGAATCGCTGAAACCGATGTTTTGCAAACGTTCCTGTTCATTTTGCTTCTCCTTTCGTTTCGGATGTCGGGGCATCACAAACGAACACACCCTCACCCCCGCGCTTCGCAGACGTTGGGCCACCGGAAAACGTTCCGGTGTCTCCACGCGCCTAGTTGTTCACCCACCAGGCAGGGGCGACTTGGTAGTTCAGGTGTCCGGTGTCGAGATAGTCTTTCACCTTCATGTCCTGCCCGACGAGGCGCAGGGAACGCTGGAACGAGACGTCATGCGAGACGGGGGAGCCCCATGCGGCGTGCGCCCCGTGCTTGTACATCGTCTCCCAGTCCTTGCCGCGCAGATGGTGCCACGTTGTCTCGATGAAACCGAGGCCGTTGATCTTCTCGATGTGGTTCGCCATCGACATCATCACCTTGTGGTTCGTCCACGGACAGCCCGCTACGGAGAACCCCTTCTCCGCGAAGTACGTCATAGTGGGCCAGTCCCTGCCATCCTTGCCCTTGGTCTTGTCCCAGTACTGCCAGTCGCAGATGATCATATCCTTTGAAAGGCCGTCGAGGATGCTTGTGGCCTCCTTCCTGCCGAACTTGATGAACCCCTCCCAGCGGGGATCGGACTTCTCCAGCAGCATGTCGTGCCACATCATCGCCCGTGCACCGCGCGTCTTGAGGAACTCGGCAAGGCCATTGAAGTGCCTGAGCGCCAGCTCTTCGTGGGGCGTCTTGACGCACAGCGGGCACGACTGTGCGCCGAACGCCTCGTCGCATCCGATGTGGAAGTACGGCGGGTTGCCGAAGTTCTCGTGTATCTCGGCGATCATCTCCCTCAGGACACGCTGGGTCTCGGGGTTGGAGATGCACCAGCACCATCCGCCTGGCTCGAAGAGCGGCTCGTATTCGGGATGCATATCGAGCGCGCTGTGCTTGATCGTGCAGCCGCGCGCGAACGAGGCGTGCCCGTAGCAGTTCAACTGCGGGATGAGCGTGATGCCGATGTCCTTGCCGATCGCGACGAGGCGGCTTGTCTCCTCCTTCGTCATCGTCGCGTTCGGCCATGCCCGCCACGGATGCCTCTCGCTCTTGTACACTCCCCACGGCTCGATGATGGCGTAATTGAACTTCAGCAGCGCCGCGAGGCGGATGGCGCGCTCGATCTGCTGCGGACGAGTCTCCGGGAACCAGCAAAGGTGGATGGCGCGGAAGGCGAGATGCGGCGCGTCGGAAATCTTCAGCGTCGGCAGCAGCATCCCTTCCGTCTTGAAGGTACCGCGTTTCGCGATCGCGATCTGGCGTAGCGTGTAGGTCGCCCACCGCGTTCCCGCCAGCGTATTCGCCGCGATCTTGACGCCACCTGCGGAGACTTCTGCCGCGTATGCCTCATCACCCTTCTGCACGTCCAGACCGGTCTTCCCGGCCGTCACCTTCGGCGCGTATGCGCCGTACCATTCGGCGAAGTGCGCCTTCACCCATTCCGCAGCCGCGGGATCGGGACATTCCACCGTTGCCGTAACGGTGTTGTCGAACGCCACCCGGGCGCTCTTGTCCTGCGAGAAAGTCTGCCGCGACGCGGCGTCCGCCGTCTGGTACGCCGCCGCACAAAGGCCGCATGCTACCGCGATTACAGGGAGAAACTGTTTCGGTTTCATCGGTGTCATTCCTTGCGTGAAATCGTTTGATCGTCTCTTGTCGAGTTTCCGTTACTGTTTCCCAAGCACACGCTTGTAGTTCTCGCCGATGGTGTCCCATAGCTTGAGGGCGTCGGGGGCACCGACGACCGTACCGTAGCCGCCGCGATACGTCCAGGCGGAAAGTCTGTCAACGCCCTCTTCTACGGCGATATCGACCCACTTTGCGATCTGGGACCAGTCCTTCGGCTGCTTATAGTACCCCATCAGCCAACGCTCGGAGTTCTTTCCGTACTTCTTTGCGATGGCGACCGTACGGCGTGTGATCTCGCGGTAGAAATCTTCCGGGAGCGCCCAGTTGATGATCGTGGTGGAGAAGACGTCGAAATAGGGGCACGCACCTACCATGTCCCAGTTGTCGTATCCGCGATACTCGGAGACGTAGTATCCGTTCTGCGTGGCGTGGACGCAACAGGTGATCTCCAGGTTGGGGTCGATCTCTTTCAGCGCCTTCGAGGTGTCGGAGAGAACGACCAGCGCCTCGCGCCAGCGGAACTGCTTCACGTCATTGGTCATGTACTTCGGCATCGGATACCCGTAGTAGTCCTCGAAGCGCTTGCGGCAAACCGGGCAGAAACAGGTCCAGTCGTCTGCCACGCCGCCGGTGATGGAAGCAATGCCCTTTGGGAAGGCATAGTGCGGCTCATCCCAGAAGAAACCATCCGGCTTCGCCTCACGCGCCAGCGTCGTGCAGAAGTTCCGGAAGTAGTCACGGTAACTGTTCGTGTTGAAACAGGCGTAAGGCAGACGCTCGCCGGTGAGGGCGGAGACCTGGCGATTCTCCACGTTGTCTTGAAGGAACTTCGAGACCTGCTCCCCGCCGAAGTACTTGCCGTTCCCCCACGGGTCGATCAGAACGCGCAGTCCCAGCTCGTGTGCTTTTTCCACGATTTTCGGAACGTTCGGACGCCAGAAATCGAAATCGAACTCGGTGACGGCGAGAATCACCTGCGTCACGCCATGCGCCTTCATTTCCTTGAAGTCCGCTTCCGCGTGTTCGACGTAGTTGAGACCGTAGTAGCTGATGCCGGTTTGTTTGATCATAGATGCATTCCTTCCTTTTGCACAGTATTATACACGATTTTCCCTCTCTGCGGTAGTCTAGATTCCACAAGAAAACCTCACGATTTCGCCAAAGAAGGAGGAGAGAGGTTAGCGAGGCGCTTCGCGCCAGCTGAGAAGCTGAGAGGCTGAGAGGCTGAGATGCTGAGAAGCGTGTTAGGTCAGGCAAGCGTGTTAGGCCGGATATACTGGGTATTCCGGGTAAACTACATGCACGTCTCTTGTCGCGCGTCCCTGTTTGTTTCAGCTGGCGCGAGGCGAAGCGGGGACGCAGTGCGGACGCGACGGGGCGCGTCCCTCCCGTTCGGCGCGGGACAAAAGACATGCACGACGACATTCCGACATGCGCTCGTCATTTGCCCATTCTTCTCAGCTTCCCCGCTTCTCAGCTTCTCAGCAGGTGCGAAGCACCCCGTTTCTCTGCTAGCGCGAAGCGCAAGCTTATCGGATGGTGATGATTGTGCCTTGGGAGATGACCATCTGGATGGACTTGCCGTCGGACGATTGCGAGAAGGTCGCGGTACGTACACCGGTGGGTGTGACAACCGTCCATCTGGTAAGATTCTCCATGCCAGAGAAGGAGTCCGCGCGGAGCAGGGGATAGTTGCCGCCCGATGCGGTTGTTTGCACGCGCACGTTGGCGCCCAGTGTGATCGCCCCCTCCGCCACAAGGAGCGGAGATGACCCGTCGCCGAAATCGAGCGTGGCGTTGTCCGCGATGTCGAGTGTCCCCAACCCCGCGAGCGTGCCTGTCCAGTCCGCGACCTTCGCGACGGTGAACGAGGCGAGCGGCGCGAGGTTTACCTTACCCGCACCCGCGAGCGAGGCTGCCGCCTCGGCAGGTGCCGCCACGTTCAGCGTGGCGTCGGCGGCAACACGGACACTTGGCGCGGCGGTCAGTACCTTCGGTGAGGAAATCTGGCTTTCCCCGCAGGAGGCGGCGAAGCGTTCGGCGATGAATCGGATCTGACCTTCCGGCATGGAGCAGTTGTAGATCGCCACGTCGTCGATCAGCCCGTAGAAGTGGGTCGTGCCCGCGAAGTTCGAGCCGACGGAGAATTCCATCGGCGTGATGTTACTCGCCCCGTCCAGTTTTTCCCACGCCAGTTCGCCGTCAAGGTAGAACCGCGTGATTTTGTTGATCGAGTTTTCCAGCGGGGAGTAAGTGATCGCGAAGGTCGTCCAGCGGGTACGGTCGGTACCCATTGCCGTCATGTACGCTCCGTCGAGACGTTTCATGGTTTCCGTGTTACTGTCGGTTCCGAACACGCAGCCGCTCACGGTGGCGCGAACGCCAGTTGAGCTTCGGTTCATTCCCATCTTGAACAGCTTTCCCGCGCTCCAGCTCGCGGTATCGCCCCACATCACAATCGCGGGGAGGTAACCGCTGCTTTGCACCGTGTCGGGACGGATACGCGCAATCACCGTGTAGGCACTGTTGCCGGAAGGAATCTGTTCCGGGAACTCGTCGAACTTGAACCAGCCGTTCGTCGAGGAGAAGCGCGCCGCCTTGCCGCAGATGAAGTCGCCGGACTCCAGCGTGACGGTTCCCTCCATCGAGAGATCAAGATGGTTCGTGGAACTGTCCGCGCCCGGGGCGGTGTCGTCGTCGAATGTCCAGTGGGCGACCGGTTCCGGCAGGAGAGTGGCGGGATCGACAAGTGCCGGTGTCTTGTGCGCGAATTCATCCGTCACTTCGGTGTCGTCCCAGGCGTAGTCGAAGACCATCACCTCATCGATGTCACCGGAGTAGAATACGTTCGCGTTTCCGCTGTCGGTACGGTGTCCAATCTGGAGGGGGATTGTTGCCGCGACGTTCAGTACGGCCACGTTGTTCTTTTCGCCCGCTTTCACGCCGTCGCAATAAATGGCCTTGTGGGTGTGTTCGCTGTCGTAAATCGCCACGACGTGGTGCCAGTTCCCGTCCGTCAGGTTCGGTACCGTTACCGTCAGGTCCTCGCCCCAGTTGGCGAACGCCAGTTGGGTTGCAGAATTGAGCCGTAGAACGGCGAACCTCTTCGTGGTCCCGTATCCCCAGCAGCAGATCGGCGCCTTGGCGGAACAGGCCGCCGCTGTCGGCCGGATCCACACGGAAAGGGTGAAGGATTCGTTGTTGTGCGGGAAGGAGATAGAACGGAACGCCGTTTCCGACGAGAGATATGTGTTGCCGGGGAAGTTGAGCGCCTGACCGGAGACGCCTCCGCCGGCAACCGGCGTCAGCGTTCCGCTGCCCATCGTGGAAAGCGTGAATCCCGCCGGACTGGCGTCGGCGCCGGGTGCCCCCGTGTCATCGAACGGGTACCAGCAGACGAGTCCGCGCCGCGCACACGGGCGGCGAAGCGTCAGCGTTCCGGCTTCGACCGCGAGGTTCGTAACTGCGTCGGCCTTGCCTGACAGTTCGAGCGCGTAGTCGGAACCGTCTTTCACGAGCGTCGTTCCGCTCCCCCGGATCATTCCCCGGAAGGCGGTGCTTGTCGCGCCGGCTTCCGGACCGACGCGCAGGGTCGTTCCCTCCGCCTTCGTCTCCACGCCGCCCGCGAGTGCCGCGCCGGAAAGCCGTGCCACCGAGACTTGCTCTTTTTCGAATGATACCGTGCCGGAGGATTTGGCGGTCAGGGAGGAGACGGGGAGCGTCGCCGCCAGCCCGTTGGTGTAGAGCGAGGCGATGACCTCCGCGTCCAGCTCGTAGGCGGCGAGCAGCACTTCGTCCATCAATCCCTTGTAGGGACCTGCGCCGTTTGATTCCCATCCGCCATAAACGCTTGCGATGTAGAAGTTCTGGTTGGTCAACGCGTAGTTTGCTGCATTGATGCTGAAGGTGTCCGATGGTTCCGCATTTGAATCGTTCGTGGCGAATTGCGTGGGTGCGCCGTCGTAGAAGAACGCGAACTTTCCGAATCCGTTGTGGGTGACCGCCACGTGGTGCCAGTTGCCGTCATTCACCGGGGTCGGCGTCACGATATATCGGTTCTGCGCCCACGGCGAGAACATCAGCGAACGCCCCGGGGCTGACGCGTTGATGCGCAGTGCCATCGCTCCCGTCTTGCCGCTGACGGCCGATCCCCAGAAAATCAGTTTCGCTTTCGTGTGGCAGTCGGCGTCGGGCTTGATCCAGGCGGCGAACGTGTAGGGACAGTAGGCGGTCGCGGTGTTGTTCGCGTAGGGGAAGACTTCGGAAAATCCCGCATGGAGATTCCCGTTCTCGTCCGGTCCCTTGAAGTACTTCACGCCGTCGAACTGCAGGACACCGCCGCGTGTCGCATCGGTCACGACGGGGGGAACGCCTTGGGGGGCGAGCAGACGCCAGCCTGCGCCCACGTCATCGCGCATCGGGTCGGTGGCGTCGTCGAAGAGCCAGCGGATGGCGGTGAGCGGTCTTTTGATGGTGGCGTTGGCGCGGTCCACCGCGAGCGTCCCGCCGAGCGGGAGTCCGCGGAAGGTGGTCTCCCGTTCACACTGGAGCGCAAGCGTCCCGCCTTCCGCGAAAATCGCCTGCTGCATGGGGTTGATTGCGTTGTTCGCTTTCCAGGCGCCGACATTCAGTGTCGTGCCTTTCAAGAAATCGCGTCCGAGTGCGCTCGGTGCGTTGTCCGGATAACTCTGATACAACGCGGCAACAGTCGCGCCATCGACCCGGTTTATGAATGCACCCGGCTTGGTGACACCTACCGTCGTCATGGCATGGGCGATTAGGAGTTGGGGTGCGACGCTTCCCTCGGCGAACTCGCACGTGCCGCCCTGGATGGTCAGCTGTCGCCATCCCGTGTTCGCTTTGCTCAAATCCCAGATGAGTCGACCGTCGTAGTATTTCGTGATGTTTTTGGTAGCCGTGTCGCTGGAAAAGTCCACATTCAGCGTCAGCTTGGAGTTGTACCGTGTCACAAAATCAACCACATCATTGTGGAAGCGGAAGGTACAGCCGTTGGTTGTGACGATCGTCATCTCATGCAGTTCCTCCTGGGTATCGGTGGCGAAGAAATTGAAGCCGAAATTCTTGGAGACGACGTTGACATCTGCCGTGACGACCAGTCCCGAACTCTGTCCGTCGAGCGTGAAGGAGTAGCCGTAGGCGGTATTGTTGCTCGGCGCGTATTCCTTCGGGTTTCCTTCGGAGTCTGCCCAGTTCTCGACGCTGGACCAGAGAGAGTTGCTGGCGTTACCGGTCCAATAGTAGTCCGCCGCGAGTGAAACAGACGGCACGAACATCGCGATAACCGTAATCATACGCAGGACCGCAACCACACGATTCCGTGTTCCGTAGGCTCTGTACGGGGGGGGGTAAACAATGCCGCTTCTGTTTTTCATCGCTTTTCTCCTTCGTGATTTGTACGGTCAGATGTTTTGAGTTCCACCTTTCACCGACAACGGGCATCTTACCACAATTCCCGATTACCTGCAATATACGATTCCCCAAAAAAAGCTCATCATTTCACCAAAGACGTAAAAAACGCTACCCGCAGAAAAGGGGATGTGGTAAAATGGAACGCATGGGAAAGAAACGGACAGTCTCAAGTGTCCCGATTTCACCGGCGCGTCACGTGGTGGTGGCTTTGCGCATGGCTGGTATTGCGGGGCAGGATAAACTCAACGGTGTCTTCAGCTATCTGAACGAGGGGCATCGCTGGATGCTCTCCATCTACCGGACGCGCCACGAGTTCACCGCGAAAACGGTTCGCGAGGAGATCGCCAAAGGCGCGGACGGGTTTCTCGTGGGGATTCCAGGCGTGGAAGAGGCGCTGGCAGAAATCGCCAAAACCTCTCTCCCTGTCGTGCTGCTGAACGTTCCGCCGGGGGAACTTGCGGTGCGCGGCCGCGCCGTCGCGACGGTGAAGAGCGATGCGCGCGAAGTCGGGCGCCATGCGGCGGACGCGCTTCTCTCGCAGGGCGTGTACAAGAGCTACGGGTATGTCGGGTACCGCACCGATGATGACTGGAGCCGCGAACGCGGCAGCGCGTTTCACGACGCGCTGGGAAAGGCGGGGTTTGTCGTGCGGATGTTCGACATCACGCATTACCGCGCCGGAATCGATAACCGCGCGAGTCTGATCCGCTGGCTTGGCTCCCTCCCGAAGCCCTGCGGAATCCTCGCGGCGTGCGATGACCGCGCCTACGAGATTCTCGATGCCTGCAACGAGTCGGGCATCAAAGTCCCCTCCGAAGTCGGGTTGCTCGGTGTGAACAATGATCCGATCCTCTGCGAGAACTCCCTCCCGAAACTCTCTTCCGTCCAGCCGGATTTCAAGGAGGAAGGGCGACTCGCCTCGGAACTGCTGGAGGGGATGATGGGTAACCGCACCACGGCCAAACCGGTGACGCGGCTGGTCGGAATCAAGACTATCGTACACCGCGAATCGACCTTCCCGTTGTCCCATGCGGGAAAGCTCGTGCAGAAGGCGTTGGCGTTCATCGACCGCAACGCCGCGCGCAAAATCGGTGTGCCGGACGTGATCGCCCACCTCAAGGTGTCTCGCTCGCTGGCGGAACTCCGTTTCCGCGAACTCCAGCATGAAAGCATCTATGAGGCGATTACCCGCGTCCGGCTGGAAGAGGTGAAACACCGTCTCCAGACCACGCGAGACACCATCGAGAAGATTTCCTCCGATTGCGGATGGACCAACGCGAACGCCCTCAAGAACCTCTTCCGCCGCACCTTCGGCCAGTCGATGCGAGACTACCGCGATGGACGACTGAAGCATGGTGGATAGCTTTTCGCTTCTGCCCCCTCCGTCCGAGCTGGGCAGGGGAATGTAGATGATGGCAAGTTTGTTTCACGAAGAGCCGCCAAGTCCGCAGTGAACGGTTGCGCTTGCCTCTCCTCCATAGCCGTGCGTAGGGTGGATCGCGACCGCAATGCGGAACGCGCGTAACCGAATCGACCTTGCGTGGACGGGTTCGGTGTGTTACACTGCCTGCATGATTTGCTTGTGATGTTTCTTCGTGTTCCGTTTGCCAGTTTGGACTTCTGTCCGGTTGGTATCTGCCTGAATACGAGGAGAAACAAAATGGGTCCTGTTTCACATCTCTTTCCGTAAGGGGTACAGATGAAGAAAAAATTCAAACAGATGATCGATACGATGAGCGCGGTTGTGGTGCGTTTCCCCGTTGCCGTGTTTGTTTTTCTCGCGAATGTCTGGTTTTCGCTGGTGATCAATTTCATTGACCGGTCGGATGGTCGTTTTTTCGGTGGAATTTGCATGGGCGGGATTGCGGCGCTTGTCTCGACGCTCGCGCAGCTGGTCGCGGAGCGGTTTTCTCTCCGAAAGAATTGCCGCATTCTGCTTCAGGCGGGCAGTCTTCTCCTCTATGCGATTCTCCTCATCTTGCTCTTCTCATGCAGAGGCAAAGACTCACTTGACGAGTGGTTTTTTCTGTCGGTTCTGGTTTCCGGTCTCGGTCTCGCGGCGCCGGTACTCTACTTTCTGGGAAAGGATCGGGGCGAGGACGAGATGCCCTTGTCGCTTGCCTACGCCGCACTGCTGGCGGGGTCGATTGCCTTTGGTATTGCGGTGGGATTCTCGGTGATTCTCATTGCGATCGACAAGCTTCTGGTTCACGTACATGATAACAGAAGCATTCCCTTCGTCTGGTGCGTCTCCTTTTTCACCGTCGGCCTGCTGGCGTTCCTTGCGTTCGCCACCAAGCGGGAACGCTTTGAGATTCCGAAATTCTTCAAGGCCTTCTGCGTCTATCTGTTGTTCCCGATCTACCTGATCTATCTGGCGGTTCTCTGGATTTACCTGCTTCGCTGCTGTGTTCTCCTGAAACTCCCGAACGGTGAAGTGAACTGGTTGGTGTCGATGGCGAGCGCGGGTTTTATCCTGCTCTACCTGATTCTCGCGCCCTTCAACGAGCGTGTCCAACGTCTCTTTCGCGAGAGGGGTGCGTGGGCTTTGCTTCCGCTTGTCGGAATCCAGATGCTGGCGTGTTTCATCCGCCACTCCGCCTACGGGTTGACCCACACCCGCTACTTGAGCTGGATGTACATCGGGTTCGCCATCCTCTTCCTCTTCGTTACGCTTTGGCGGAGGGGGCGGTATGTCCGGTACTCGTTCTGGGGCTTTGCTTTCCTCTGTCTCTTCTCGACAATCTCCCCCTGGAACGCGATCCGTACCGGAATCGCCGCGCAACGTGCCCGTATCGAGCGGATTTACAAAAGTCACGGTCTTTTCCGGAACGGCGTGATTCAAAAGGAGAATGCGGCTGTAACCTTGGATGACAAGGAACGGCGCAAGGTGAGTGAATCGGTTGTTTACATCGACTCGTGGCGAAACAAGGATGGGAAAATCCGATACAAATCTCCTTGGAATTTTTTTGGTAGCAGCGATTGGAAATCAACCTTCCGTAACACATACGGGTTTGATCCGATCACGAGTGATGGAACCACACAAGATATTCGGACTTTTTCATTTGGGAAGGGAACATGCTACAGCAAACCTATTCCTGTTTCGGGATATCGTACGGTTTCTTCTGTACATTTCTATCGGTACTTCGGGGATCGGGAAACGAAGCGTATCGAGATCGGCGGGTCCGATGGAACTCCCAACTCTTCCCTCGACGCGAGGAAGTTCGATATCACCGAGAGCGTGATTCCGAAATTACAAGCCGCCACTTCCCAAACCGGTGACGGAATCTGGGAGATTGATTTGGGGAATGGGAAAAAGATGTCGATTTACTACGCCAGAATACACTATCGGATTCACCCGGATAAGTCATTTTTGTTCCACTCTGTGGAGATCGACGGGATCGTGCTGGAGTGAACGTCTCCTGTACTTCGCGCAAGGGGCGGGGTATCGCCATCGAGACAGGCATGTTGGGGCGCATCTGTATAATTCAACCTAAATTCCGCTGTTGGACACTTTGAAAAACCACGGAAACCACGGGAAAACATCGGTTTCTTGGAACGGCGATTCCGTAAGTTCCGTATATCCCGTGGTGAATCATGGCGCTTTGGAA
>JAFSTA010000048.1 GCA_017450695.1 Kiritimatiellia bacterium
ATTTTCGGTATTGACAAACAGGCGGAAAAATGATTTAATGCTTCCACTTTTTCCGCGAGATAGCGGTACCGATTTTGGGGGTATAGCTCAGTTGGTAGAGCGCTTGAATGGCATTCAAGAGGTCAGGGGTCCGACTCCCCTTACCTCCACCAAATTCAAAACTTTGCAGCGTAACAGCTGCAAAGTTTTTTCTTTTCTGGAGTATCTTCTAGCCCGGTTTCGGCCCAACCGCGCCGTCTCCGGCGCGGCGCAGAACCGGATGCAGGCGTTCTGCGCTCGCGAAGATAGGCGCGGGTTTGCTCCGCCGTGGGTTCTGCGCCCGCGCGGAGATGCGCGGGTTTGCTCCGCCGTAGTGTTCTGCGCTCGCGAAGATAGGCGCGAGTTTGCCCCGCCGTGGGTTCTGCGCCCGCGCGGAGATGCGCGGGTTTGCCCCGCCGTGGGTTCTGCGCCCGCGCGGAGATGCGCGGGTTTGCCCCGCCGTGGGTTCTGCGCCCGCGCGGAGATGCGCGGGTTTGCCCCGCCCGTGGGTTCTGCGCCCGCGCGGAGATGCGCGGGTTTGCCCCGCCGTGGGTTCTGCGCCCGCGCAGACATGCGCGGGGTTGCTTCGCCGTGGGTTCTGCGCCCGCACGGAGATGCGCGGGTTTGCCCCGCCGTGGGTTCTGCGCCCGCGCAGACATGCGCGGGTTTGCCCCGCCGCGGGTTTTGCGCCCGCGCAGAGATGCACGGGTTTGCCCCGCCGTGGGTTCTGCGCCCGTGCGGAGATGCGCGGGTTTGCTCCGTCCGTGGGTTCTGCGCCCGCGCGGAGATGCGCGGGTTTGCCCCGCCGCGGGTTTTGCGCCCGCGCAGAGATGCACGGGTTTGCTTCGCTGTGGGTTCTGCGCCCGCGCAGACATGCGCGGGGTTGCCCTGTGTGGCTGGCTAATTTTTTATAATTTGGCACTTGCTAACGGGGGGGGGTAAAATGCTATACTGAAATTGTTTTCTAGGGGGCGGTGTTGCCGCTTACGGAGAAAAGTCAACGGAGAGGAAGGCATGAAACGGATTTGGATAGGGATGGTGTTGGTGTCGGCGGCGGCGTTCGCCGAGACGTGCATCGTGTCGGGAAGCACCGCGCGCACGGCGGCGGCGAGCGGAACGGCGCAAACCGCCGTGGCGGTGGAGGCTGCGGCTTCGGTCGTGTCCGCGCCGGCGGCATCCGCGAGCGCGTTCGATTCGCACACGGGAAGCGAGGCGGTGTCGGCGGAGTTGATTACGCTCGACACGCGCAAGCCCGTCGGCTTTGTACTGATGATCAGGTAAGGAACCACGAACGGGAGGATGAGATGAGATCGATTGTGATGTTGGCCGTGTTGTCCGCAGGAAGCGCCGCGCTGGCGGCGGCGCCGTCGGTGTCGAACGTGACGCTGGCGCAGGATCCCGCGACGCGGCTGGTGACGGTGACGTATGACCTGGCGGATGCGGACGCGATCATTACGCTGGACGTGACCACGAACGGCGTGAGCGTGGGCGATGCGAACCTGACGGTGGTGTCGGGCGACGTCAACCGTCTCGTTCCCCAGGGGACGGGACGGAAGATCGTGTGGCGACCGGACGCGGCGGTCGCCCCCTACGCGGCGAACGCGACGGCGGTCATCTCCGCGTGGACGCAGTCCAATCCGCCGGACTACCTGGCGGTGAACCTCTCGGTCACGAACGAGCTGCGGTACTACACCAGCACGAACGCGCTGCCTTACGGCGGGCTGTCGAACGACTGTTACCGCAAGGACATCCTCCTGATGCGCCGTATCCCCGCGCGGAACGTGACCTGGTGGATGGGCCAGCGGGCGAACGAGAAAGGAGGCACGTCGTACGCGGCGCGGGAGACGCGCCACAAGGTGACGCTCACGAACGACTACTGGATGGGCGTCTTCGAATTCACCTACGGGCAGTGGTTGCACGTAATGAACGCCTATCCCGCCAATGGCACATTCGTGAACGTGTGGTATCGCGAAACCCGCCCGGTTGAGATGGTCTCATATCAGATGTTGCGGGGAACTTCCTCGTATCTCAATTGGCCGACATCGCCGGATGTGGATGATGACTGCCTCTTCGGGCGGCTCCGGAAACACTCCGGGATCGAGACGCTCGACCTGCCGACGGACGCGCAATGGGAGTATGCCTGCCGCGCCGGAACCGCCGAGGCACTTTACTCCGGATTCGATATCTCCAACACGTCCAACGATCCGCAGGCGAGCCTGTTGGCTCGGCACAAGAACAACGGGGGAAGCGTCACGGCGTCGTTGCAAGCCACCTGCGACACCTCGAAGGGTACTGCGAAGGTCGGTTCCTATCTGCCAAACGCCTGGGGGCTTTACGATATGCTCGGCAACGTCTATGAATGGTGCCTCGACCGGTGCGAGAAGACGCCGACCATCGGCTCGGAAGATGCGGTCGATCCGGTCGGACCGGAGACGGGGGGCTACCGTGTGCGGCACGGCGGCAGCTGGAATGGAGACTGCCAGTATTTGCGCGCCGCCTATCGAGGATGCGACGAGCCCGGGACAACGTCGTTCACTGTGGGGTTCCGCGCGTCGGCGAGGATCCCGAACGAGGAGGAGGAATAGCCATGAAGCGAGTGGTAATGGGAACGGTTTTTGCGATTGCCGCAGTCGCCGCGTTCGCGGCGGTGCCTTCGGTGTCGAACGTGGCGATGGTACAGGACTCGGCGACACGCACGGTGACGATTTCCTACGACCTGGCGGACGCACCCGCCATCGTGACGTTCGACGTGCGGACGAACGGCGTGTCGATCGGCACGGTACATCTTGATTACGCGGCGGGCGATGTACACCGCGAGGTACAGCCCGCGACGGGACGGAAAATCATGTGGCAGGCGGACAAGGCATGGCCGGATCAGACTCTGAATGTCGCCGGCGCGGAGGCGGTGGTCACGGCGTGGCCGCTGGAAGCGCCGCCTCCTTACATGGTACTAAACCTTGTCAACACGAACGACGTGCGCCACTACGCGACACCGTGGGAACTGCCCGGCGGCGGCGTAACGAACGACCTCTACAAGACGGATTACCTCGTGTTGCGGTATATCGCGGCGAAGAACGTGGAGTGGACGATGGGGAGCGCGACCAACGCGCCGGGCGTGGTTTCTTCCAGTCCTTCCTATGACGGACGCCTTCGGGAGACGGCGCACCTCGTCACGCTCACGAACGATTTTTACATCGGCGTCTATGAGCTGACTCAAGGGCAATGGTTTCGCGTGAAAGGCGCCTACAAGGACAATGCGTCATACACGGAGGAAGACCGCGACGTGCATCCGGCAGACGGCGTGAGCTGGACGGATCTGCGTGGCATGACGGCGGGCATGGGCTGGCCTGCGAACGATGAGGTGGACTCAGGGCAGTTCTTCGGAATGCTTCGCGCCTATTCGGGAATGCGCTTCGATCTGCCGACGGAAGCGCAATGGGAGTACGCCTGCCGAGCCGGTACGATGTCTGGCATAAACAACGGGTATGAACTGGTCGGGTTCTCCGCGAACAGCGAACTGTTGAAACCGCTGGCGGTTTTCACGGGAAGCAGGGCGGGAGCTAGCATCACCTCCCCGGTCGGGACGAAAGAACCGAACGCGTGGGGTCTCTACGACATGCACGGAAATATTTGGGAATGGTGCTTGGATCGGCTGGCGGATGACACCGATGCCGCTTTCGAGATGCCGCCGGACGCGGTGATTGATCCGCTCGGTGCCGAAACCGGCGATTACCGCGTTCGCCGGGGAGGTTGCATGGACTCTGCGGCCACCTACTGCCGTTCCCCGTACCGGAGTAAGGATAAGGCTACGAAACAATCGGTTCTGTACGGTTTCCGCGTCGCGTTGCGGATTCCCTGATCGGACGGAAAGGAGAAGAAAGATGAGAAAGGCGATTGTAATTCTTCTGGCGGCTTTTGGCGCGTTGGCGACGTTCGCCGTAATCCCAGAGATTTCAAACGTATATGTGGAACAGGATCGGCGGACCCGTCTGGTGACGGTGACGTATGACCTGGCGGACGCGAACGCGGTTGTCACCGTCGATTTCACGACGAACGGCGTGTCGATCGGCGCGGTGAACTTCACGAACGTGGAGGAGTCGGTCAACTGCGCCGTCGCGCAGGGGAACGGACGGCGGATCACCTGGCGTCCCGACAAATCCTGGCCGGATCGCCAGATCACGGAATCCGTCTTCGGCGCGAAGGTGCGCGCGTGGGCGCTCAACGCGCCGCCGCCTTACATGGCCGTCGACGTGACGACGGGTGAGGTGCGTTACTACGCCTCCGAGGAAGCGGTGCCCGGCGGCATCTCGAACGAGGCCTATAAAACGCAGAAGCTCCTCTTCCGTCTCATCCCGGCGAACTGCCGCGAGTTCACGATGGGGGCACCTTTGTCCGTATCCAATCTCGCGGGTTATCCCCAGCGCGAGGTGCTGCATCAGGTGACATTCACGAACGACTTCTACCTCTGCATCTACGAGACGACGCAGCGGCAGTGGGAACTGGTGAAGGGAAATCGTCCCAGCGTGGCCAACAACACCGAGTTCTACCAGATGCGCCCGGTCGAGAATGTCTCGTACCGCGACATCCGCGGCGCGACGAAAGGACTCCAGTGGCCGGCGAACGACGAGGTGGACGAGGATTCTTTCTTGGGCATCCTGCGTGAGCGTACAGGGGTTCGCTTCGACCTGCCGACCGACGCGCAGTGGGAGTATGCCTGTAAGGCCGGCACGATGACCGCAATCTATACGGGGACGGACACGCTTTCTGTTCAAACGATGACTCCGATTTCGCGGTGTAACGGGAACGGCGGCGGGGACTGGACAGATGGGGTTGGTACCAATGGGGCAACCGCCATCGTGGGATCCTATCTACCCAATGCGTTCGGGCTCTACGATATGCTCGGCAATGTCTATGAGTGGTGTCTCGACCGGTGTCCGAGTAACGGTGCGATCTCGTCAGACAACGTTATCGATCCGCTCGGCGTGGCGACCTCGACAGACTACCGCGTGAAGCACGGCGGCTGCGCCGAAGCCAAATACAGATATGTCCGTTCCTCCTATCGCAGTGTCTCCACGTCCGATAACAGGGCAAAAACGAGCGGTTTCCGCGTGGCGTTGCGTTTGCATTAGGCGAGTTCAGCGAGTCGGAAGCAGGTGAAAATCTCAAATTCTAGGTGCCTAGATTTCTAGACCTCTATGAACGACCAGTCATCAGTGAAAAGCCGCCAAAAAGGGATGAAGATGAGGCGCAGGGAATTTTTGATGGCGGGCGGAGCCGCCTTGCTGTGCGGCATGGCTCGCGGGGGCGGGCAGAACGGGGCGGAGAAAACCGCTGCCTTGATGCGCGGTTTTGTTTCCGCGAAACTCTATCGCGGGCTGGCCTGTGCCTCCAATCACGGACTCCTGCTCACGGACGGCTGCCGCACG
>JAFSTA010000049.1 GCA_017450695.1 Kiritimatiellia bacterium
AAGGAAGGGGACGATCCTTCACCCGATAGGTGAATCGAACATCGTTCGAAAAACCGTCGTAAACCCACAAAATCTCCGCGAGAGATAAAACCCGTTGTTCGGGAAAGGTAGCAGGGGCTTACTCCCTACTTTCCCGGTTCCGTGAAGCGTCCAGCAGCTTGTATTCCACACTATCCAGCAGGGCTTGCCAGGAAGCCTCGATGATGTTTTCGGAAACGCCGACGGTTCCCCATTGGCGTGTGCCGTCGCTGGACTCGATGACCACCCGTGTCTGCGCTCGTGTCGCGTCCTGAGGATCCAGGATGCGCACACGGAAGTCGGTCAGTTGCACATGTTCGATCTCAGGATAGAAGTGCGTGAGCGCCTTGCGCATCGCCTCGTTCAGGGCATCGACGGGACCGTGTCCCTCTCCTGCCGTCAGTTCCTCCTTCCCGTTCACCCGCACCTTGATCGTGGCTTCGGAAAGGCATGGTTCGTCCTTGCCCCGTTTTTCGACGATTACGCGGAATCCGTCCAGCTCGAAAGCGGGCGTGTGCTTCTTCATCATCTTTTCCAGCAGGATCTTGAACGAGCCGTCGGCGGCCTCGTAGGCGAATCCGTCCAGTTCGCGTTGCTTGATCTCCTTCAGTACGGAGCGGATCAGTTTCGGATCGCTCTTCGAGATGTCCAGGCCTAGTTCCTTCGCCTTCTGTCGCACGATTGCGCCTCCCGACTGTTCGGAAAGCACAAACTGCCGCTGGTTTCCTACGGACTCCGGCTCGACATGCTCGAAGGTCTTGGGGTTTTTCATCACCGCGTTCGCGTGGGTTCCCGCCTTGTGGCAAAAGGCGTCCCGCCCGACATACGGTGCGGAGGGGCTTGGGCGCAGGTTGGCGAGGTCGTCCGCAACAATCGAGACCGTGCGGAGATTCTGGAGCTGGCCCGTTCCGATGCAGGGAAGATTCATCTTCAGCTCCAACGCCGGGATGATGCTGATCAAGTCCGCGTTGCCTGTCCGCTCCCCGTAGCCGTTGATGCACCCTTGCACCTGGGATACACCCGCACGGACCGCCTCGATGCTGCATGCCACAGCCATCCCGCTGTCATTGTGCGAATGAATCGCAATGCAGGTTTGCGGAAAATTCGCGACGACAGCCTGAACCGTCGCAAAAACCTCGTGCGGGAGGCAGCCCCCGTTCGTGTCGCAGAGAACCAATCCGACCGCCCCTGCGCTTTGCGCCGTCTCCAGCGTTCGCATCGCATAGGCCGCGTCTTGCTTGTATCCGTCGAAGAACTGTTCCGCGTCGAAGAATACCTTGCGTCCCCGCGCGGTGAGGAAAGTGACCGACTCTTCGATCATCCGCAGGTTCATTTCCGCTGTCACGCCCAAGACGTCCGTCACATGGAGCATCGACGATTTCCCGAAAATCGTGACATACTCGGTCTCGGCTTGAAGCAGCTCTTTCAACTGCTCGTCCTCTTCGACCGCGATGCGGGCGCGGCGGGTCGATCCGAACGCGACGATCTTCGCGTGGGCGAAATGTTCCCGCCTGGCTAACTCAAAGAACCGGCTGTTGCTGGGAGTGGACCCCGCGAAACCACCTTCGATGAAATCAATCCCGAATTCATCCAGCAAATGGGCAAAACGTATCCTGCCGCTCTCCGAGAAATGGATTCCCGCTCCCTGCATACCGTCGCGCAAGGTGGCGTCATAGAGGGAAACCCGTCTTGTCGAATGTGTTTCGTGTTTCATGTCGGGGAATAGAATAGCATGTTCGGACCGATTCCGACAAGTCAAGAGAAGCAGAAGCAGAATTGGCGCGGCGACATTTGACAACCGGTTGTCGGTTCTCGGGTGTCGAATGTCGCCTGATTGTCGAATGTCACGTCCGTTGTCGCCATTACTTCCAGTTCCACTTTCTTGTTCCGTTGCAATTCGGATACGCCTGGCAGCTCCAAAACGGGTTGCCGGCGTTTGCGCCTTTCTTCGCGATGGTCTTGCGCATCGGGCCACCGCACTTCGGGCACTTCGGCGCGTCGCTCGCGGCAATCGAGGCGTCCCGCGCCTCCAGGCGCACCTTCGTCAAATGTTCGGTGAATCCGCCCTGCTTGCGGAAGTCCTCGCCAATCTTCTCGATCTGGCGATGCAGCAGGGCGCACACACGGTCGATCGTCACAAGAATCGCGTTGGCGGCAATGACCGGATTCTCGTTTTCAAGCGCCGGGGCGAACCTCCCGCGCATCGCGAGAAGATGTTTGCCGTATTCGTGGCGCAAATCGTCGGTTGACGCGAAATCCTCAAAGACCAGCCCCTTGGCCTTGAGATACTTCGGATCGTGTTCGCTCCACGGCGTCTCGCCCGCATCGACGATGAACGCCTCGTAATCACCCGCAAGCTCCTGAAGGGAAGCCTTCGCGACATCGAGGAGCTTGAGTTCCGTCTCCTTCGATGTCCCGGCGCGGGAATAGCCCTCGACGATGTTCTGCCGCGCCGAACGCGCCGCGCCTACCATCTGGCCGACGGTCTTGCCGAGAGCGTCGTTCTGGTAGTTGTAGTTGCGGCGGCAGAAAACGGTGGTCGCGTGATAGACGAGACACGTGAGACCAAAGGAAAGCGTCTTGCGGTAGCCGCCGTAATGTCCGATGACTGGTGTCATGAGGGATTTCCTTTCAGTTGTGATTTAGGGTTGTCGCGCATCCGGCGCCCCGAATTTCAAACATCGCGTTGAGTTCAGAAATTAGGCTAGCAAATATCCCCCGGAAACGCAAACCGCGATTTTCGGGATCGCGGCGACATTCGACATTCGGCAACCGACAACCGGATGTCGGCTGTCGAATGTTGCTTGATTGTCGGATGTCGGTCGTCGAATGTCGCTTTTGTCGCCGGTCGCTTCTTGAGTTCCCTTGCAGCGCGTAGGCGCCGACGCCGTAGTTGGAGACATAGGCCGGCTCGCCCCACTCAGGTCGGCTTGGGAAAGCCCTGAAGGGGCGGCAGAACGAAGTTGTCTGTGGTTGTGTTGCCAAATCCCACTCCAACATGGGCGAAAGACGGAGATGCGGCTGTTGTCACCCATTGCGCCGAAATAGGGAATGTGGTAAGATACCCCGCATGAAAACCGGATTGAAATTTTTGTTGGCGGAAATCGTCTGCGGCGCATGTGCCGCTTTCGGTGAAACGGAAGGTCAACTGATATTGGCGGAACGTGGGAAACCGGCGGCTTACGCCATCGTTGTGGCGGATAAGCGTCCTTCCTTCACTTACGCGGCGGAGGAGCTGCAACGGTACGTGAAGGAGCTGGTCGGTGTGGAGCTTCCGATCCGTGCGGAGACGAAGGATCCGGCGATCCGTCTGGAATGGACGGAAGAATTTGGGGATGACGGTTTCTGTCTCTCCGCCCGTTCCCCCGACTTGCTGGTGCGCGGTGGTGTGCGCGGTTGCCTTTACGGTGCATACGAACTGCTGGAGACGTATGGCGGTATCGGCTGGTTCGCCTCCTGGCATACGGTTGTTCCCAGACTGGACAGATTTGCGGTTCCTTCCCGTCTCCACGACATCCAGCGTCCCGCGTTCCGGATGCGGATGACGAGTTGGCTGGACGCGACGAAAGGAGACTTCGCCGCACGTCTGCGTCTCAACGGTTTCCGCGCCTCCCTGGAGGAGCGGCACGGCGGACCGGTCTGCCGTTTCGGCAAGCGCATGGGCAGTTGCCACACGTTCAATTTCCTGCTGCCGCCGAAGGTCTATTTCAAGGATCATCCCGAATACTACGCGATGCGCGACGGGAAGCGCGAGCTGTCGGAGAACAGTTCGCGCTGGGGGTACACGCAACCGTGCCTGACGAACCCGGACGTCCTGCGGATCGTCACTTCCAACGTGCTGGAGGCGATCAAGGCCGATCCCGACGCGGGGCTGTACGGCGTGAGCCAAAATGACAACCGGTTGTACTGCCAGTGCCCGACCTGCACAGCAGTCGATGAAGAGGAGGAGAGCCACGCCGGTACCGTCGTCCGGTTCGTGAACGCCGTCGCGGAGGAGGTGGAGAAACAGTATCCGAATGCGATTATCGAGACGCTCGCCTACCAGTACTCGCGCAATCCGCCGAAAAAGACGCGCTTGCGCCACAATGTGATGCCCTGCCTCTGTTCGATCGAATGCGACTTCCACAAGCCTTTGGACGTGAGCGGGTATCCGAGCAACATCAAGTTCGTGGAGGATATCAAGGGCTGGACGCGCCAAACGGATATGCTCTACCTGTGGGATTACACCACCAATTTCCGCAACTATATGCACGCTTTCCCCAACTTCTACGCCCTGCAGGGGAATTTGAAATTCTTCCGCGACAATCACGTCAAGTATATGTTTGAGCAGGGAGACTCGTGGGGACTCCACGCCGACTTCGCCGAACTCCGCGCCTGGCTTCTCGCCAAATGGATGTGGAATCCGGATCAGCCGATGGAACCGCTCCTCGACCGGTTTTTCAAGGGATACTACGGCACGGCGGCGCCTCACGTCCGGCGATACTTCGACGAACTTCACGCGTTGCCTCGCGATTCGGTCACGCAGCATCTTTCCATCTACGAACCCGTCTCCAGCACGAATATGCCGACCGCATTCTTCGAGCGAGCGGAAGGGTACTGGCAAGCCGC